>NVUK01000001.1 GCA_002401865.1 Candidatus Aerophobota bacterium
TTCTGTAACCGTAGGCAGGTGCCCCTACAGAAGAAGCTGCTTGTAAAAGGAATGTGATGCCGCCAGTAACTCTCCACTGCCTTTTATGTGTAAGAGAGCATCTAGCAGAGGCGCTTAGCGCAGTAGAGACTCCCATTAGAAGAGTAGCTAAAGCAAGTTGAGATACGGTTTTTTGAAGCTCTTCGGGAGAGTGGGCTCTAGGTGGGGCTCTGTGAGCAGTTGCGAAATAAGAACCAGCAGCTGCCGCACACGTGGCTGCACCTCCAAATTTAACAGTAGCGCTACCCACATTAAATAAAACTCTGCCAGCAGTAAGAACAAAACCCATTACCAATCTCCTCACGTCACGTAAAATAATAAATAGAATAATATATTTGGCAGAGAGCCTAATCGAGAAACGTTTTTTTTGCAAATTTTGTTTTGTTTAACTTAAATTAGGTGATTATGTCGGAAAGTTGGCAGCTATTAAAGATTCGATTTGTGCAGTTAGTTGTTTAGACAAGCCTGTAGGCGTTTGAGATATCACAACTTGCACCTCCTGGAGTATTGTGGGCAGTTTATCGAGTGTGTCTTGGTCGTTTTTGAAATACTTAAAACCACTATCATCAGGGTCTTCTTGCATAGATTCTAACTGGGTGATTAGCTGCGTGAATGGTTCCTTGTCTTGGGCATCGTTTTTTAACTCGGTTAAGCTAGTTAGAATTGCGTAAAATAAGGTGTCAAAGCTATCATGGCTGCTCTCTGTATTAAATCTAATAGTTCCATCCGTGACTTTAAAATAGGTTTTGCTCCATTCGCTTTTTTGTTGTTGTAGAGGGTTGGCAGCTAGCAAAGTTTCGATTTGTGCAATTAGTTTTCTTTGAGCATCTTGTCCAAAAGGTCGCGTTAGTTTTAGATCTCGTAGAGCAGGCAGTTGGCTTCTGAGTGCTGCTAAGAAGTTTTCTGAGTCCTCTTGATGTCCGCTTGTAATCGCTTTGTTTATTGCAGTTACTTGAGTGCAGGTGCTTTGATCACAACTATGGCGTATATTATTGAGATTGGTTTGGATCTCCGTAACTAACGGTACCCTGTCTGAGGCTGGTTGCAATAGCTGCTGCCATCTAGTGTGTACCTCAACTGTGTTGTCCACCGGAGCAGGAGCAGTGTTTTGTGGCATTTTGTCCAATAGCGCTTTAATTTGAAGCAATAAGGTGTTGTCAGAAGAGGGGCTGACGCTCTGAATATTTTGTTGTAAATGCATTAAGCCGTGATTTAGATCTTGTTGTGGTTGGCTGCCATTCCTGATTTCAAAAACACAAGTCTCTAGCCAAACTATTGCTTTTGGCTTTTGATCAAAGTTTGGAACGTTTTGTAAGCCTGTTGCTAATAAAGATAGTTGATTAGCAAATCCTCGAGAGCCACCGTATATCCAAGTTAAGTGGGATTGGTAGTCTGTTTCAATGTATTGCTTGTGCCAGATCTGCGGGATTGGTGGTGTTTGTGCAGCGAATTTGAGTAATTCCATTCTAGCATCAGATAGAGCTCCAAGAAGTGTTGTTTTTACACCCTGTGCTAGAGTTTGTTGAAAGATGGAGTAACCAGAAAGGTGCGCTAACAATACATGGTCTCGGTTATTGAAAATATTTTTTAGTTGGCCTATGGTTCGCCCGTTGTTGTTTCTGTAACCGTAGGCAGGTGCCCCTACAGAAGAAGCTGCTTGTAAAAGGAATGTGATGCCGCCAGTAACTCTCCACTGCCTTTTATGTGTAAGAGAGCGTCTAGCAGAGGCGCTTAGTGCAGTGGATACTCCCATTAGAAGAGTAGCTAAAGCAAGTTGGGATACGGTGTTTTGAAGCTCTTTGGGAGAGTTGGCTCTAGGTGGGGCTCTGTGAGCTGTTGCTAAGTAAGAACCAGCCGCCGCCGCACACGTGGCTGCACCACCAAATTTAACACCGGCTCTACCCACATTAAATAAAATCCTGCCAGCAGCAAAAACAACACCCATCTATCCATCTCCTCACGTGATATAACATATTTGGCGGAGAGCTTAATTAAAAGACGTTTTTTTTGCAAATTTTGTTTTGCTTAATTTAAATTAAGTGATTATGTCGGAAAGTTGGCAGCTATTAAAGCGTCGACTTGTGCAGCGAGTTGTATAGACTCTCCTGTCGGCTCTGCTGTGTTTATTTGAGATACTGCAGTTTGGACATCCTTGAGTATTGTGGGCAGTTTGTTGAGTGTCTCTTGGTCGTTTTTGAAACACTTCAAACCATCACCATCATGTTCTTGCATAGATTCTAACTGGGTGATTAGCTGAGTTAATGCCCCCTTGTCTTGGAGCGTTTTTAAGTAGGTTACGTCAGTTAGAATTGTGTTAAACAAGCCATCAAAGACATTCTCAATAATGTCCTCAGAGTCCTCAAGGTCCTCAGGGTATTCGTATTTGTCCATATCGTAGTTACAGCTAACCGTTCCGTCACTTGCGACTTCAAAATAGGTCTGGTGCCAATCAGTATGTAGCTGTGTCTTGTTGGCAAACAGCACAGCTTCGATTAGTGCAATTAGCTTTCTTTGAGAGTCTTGTCCAAAATGGCGCTTTGGTTTTAGAGCTTGTATGGCAGGCAGTTGGTTGTTAAGTGTTTCTAATAAGATTATTGTGTTCGTTTGTCCGGTTGTAATTGCTGCGTTTATTGTAGTTATTTGAGCCAGGCTGCTTGGCGCGCAACTACGACCTATATAATCGAGCTTGGTGCGGATGTTCTGAACTAAGGCGTCTTTTGAGTAAATATCTAATCGACTTTTCCATATAGAGTCTATTTTAACTTCGCTTTCTGGATGAGGCCAAGTGTTTGATGGGATTTGGCCTAATAGCGCTTTAATTTGAAGCAATAAGGTGTTGTCAAAAGGGTGGGAGATGACGCTGTGAACATTTTGTAGTAACAGCTCTAAAAGCTCTCTTAGATCATGCGGTGGAGCGCTTCCATGCTTGATTTCAAAAATCAACGCGTTTAGCTCATTTACAGTGTGTTGCTTTTGAGCAAAGTGTGGAATGCTGTTTAAACCTGTTACTAATACAGATAATCGATCAGCAAATTCCGGAGATTTATTACTATGCCCAGAGGGTAGCCAAGTTAAGTGGGAGTAGTAGCGATCGCTGTTGGTACCCATGCATGGCTTTTCCCAGTTAAATGACTGGTCTCTTCTTGGTGCAGCGAGTTGGAGTATTTGCATTCGAGCATGAGAAAGAGAGTCAAGAAGTGTTGGGGCTGCGCCCTGTGCTATAGTTTGTTGAAAGAGAGTGTAGCTAGTAATGTACTCTAAAAGTTGACGGGGCTGTTGCCTTAGAATTTGTGGTAGTCGATCTACCGGTATGTCGGTGGTGGCGGCATAACTGTAAATAAATTCCCCTACAGACGTAGCTGCTTGTAAAAGAGCGGTGATACTGCCAGTACCTGTCCACTGCCTTTTATGTGTAAGTGAGGCTCTAGCAGAAGCGCTTAGAGCAGTAGACATTCCCATTAAAAGAGTAGCTAAAGCAAGTTTGGATATGGCTTCTTGAATTTTCTCGGGAGATATGTCTCTATCTGAGGCGTTGTGCGATTGTGCTAAATAAGAACCAGCGAAACCCGCACAGATGGTGGCGCCGCTAAATTTAACAGTAGCGCCGCACATAGCCAGTCCAACCCTGACAGCAGTAGAAATGACGTTCATGATTAACCGCCAGTGGGTATTAGTCCTATGTGAACAGCGAAGGCTTCAGCTTCTTCTTTAACAAGAAGCGCAGGATCAATAACCGTTGTGTTCGCAAAGCTTCTTGCAAATTTTTCAGGATCGTCTTTTAACTGAGCCCAGTTAGTACCTTCATTTAGAGCGCATGCTGCGTAAGAAGAGAAGAAAGTGACATGATTTAATCCTCTAAGTTTTAAACCAGGAAGACGTACAGCTTTTGCTACTTTAGGGCTCCAAACGTTTGCCATCTCACGGCATTTTGCACCTACAAACAGGGCCAGGGGGAAAGCTACAAAGGTTGTTAAAGCACAAGTCTTTACTAGGTTTGTATTTGTTGGATGAGTGTGCGCGCTTCCATGAACAGCGCCCATAGCGGCGCCGCTTGCTGCGCTAACTGCAAAACTTGTTATAACCATACCCGCGCCTAATAATGCTGCCATTTGATCTGTCCTTTATGTTTAAGTTGTAAGTTGGCAGAGATACTAACATAGGAAATGTTTTTTGTAAATGGGCTAATCACTACCGGGAACAAGTATTAAGTAGAGCGGCTAATTTGGCTAAGAAGTAGGTCAAAGTCAATATTTTCTTCTGCAAGCTTGGTTGCAAGATCTACCTTTTCTTTGTCTTCTCTACCTATTTTTACAGTATACGAAGTGATTAGTTCCATCGCTTTATAGCTACTTAAAGGGGCATGTATCATAGGAATATCGGCTTTTCTTAACTGGTCAACAATATCTTCTCTGGGGGCAAGCTTACCAGTTAAAATCATTCCTAGTCCTAGGTCGGCATCGGTGGAATTCTCTTTTGCCTCTAATTGGCGAGCAAGCGTGTCTAAGATAATATCTTCTCGATTTGAAGCAGTGATAATAAGCTGGCCTGGCAAGATAATGTTTTTAAAATTTTCAAGTGTTGAGGCTACAAACTTTGTTTGTTTGAAGTGGCGCATGTAATGGTTTTGTCCTGATAGAATAGGCGCTTTAAATAAAAGTTCAAAATCTTTCATAGAAGGGTTACTTAAAAAAGGAGCATAAGGGATACATCCGAGAAGAGGAATATCCCAAGTTTGAAGCGCTTTTTTCATGTAGTGGAGAATCATCTCTTTTTTATCTTCAATCACACGGTTTAAAATAACGCCTGCAATTTTCACTCCTTGCTGGTCACAGAGCGCTTTATTAATCGCAAGAGCGTCAAAAGCAGATCCCAAACCTCCCGAGGCAACAATAACAATAGGGAGATTCAAGTCTTTAGCCACTTTGGCATTATTACACCCTACAATAGAGCCCACGCCAATATGGCCTGTTCCTTCTACAATGATATTGTGATGCATTTTTTTCAGTGCTAAAAATGCGTGTATAATTTTTGCTTCAATCTCTTTGGTTGTGATCTTTTGATCGAGGAAATCACGCGTAAATCCGCGGGGAAGTAAAATCGGGCTCATTAAACGGAGATCAGAATGCAGATTTAAATGTTCATCAAAAAGTAGTACATCTTTATCCACATGGTAATCTTTTTCAAGTTCGACATATTCTTGACCTACAGGTTTGAAAAACCCTACGCTACCTACACGTTTTTTTAAGCCTGAGACAAGACCTAAACAGGTGGTAGTTTTTCCTATATGTTGGCCTGTAGCGGCGATAAAAAAAGAGCAATGTTTCACAAAACTGTCCCCACAAGTGTATTAAAAATATAATCAATGATTTCACGTGTTTCTTTAAAAATTAACATTTCAGGTAAAGCGTGAATTTGTTTTTGTGTGTACCATTTAGGGGTTAAATTTTCTTTAGAGGAAAAAGTAGTAGCAAGTTTGGGCGTTGCTAAAAATATAAAGTCAATATGTTGGTGAGCGGCAGCTTTATTGCTTTGAGGAATGTTTTCAAGAGCGCAACAAATAGGACTTGCTACAGTTTTGGCATTGGGATGGTTAAATGTTAGAGCTGTAGGATTAATAAGGGTTACATCAAGGCCTGTTTCTTCCAAAGTTTCTCTAATGGCAGCTTGTTGAGGGGATTCATTCTCTTCTATATGCCCACCAGGAGGCATCCACTTTTTAAATATGGGGTGAAAAATAAGTGCTATTTGAGCTTCATAATAGACAAAAGTACCCGAAGTTCCATGTAATGTTTTTGTAGGGGTAAGTAGTGTAATGAGAAATCCTCCATCTCTAAATATTACCATCTCTAAATATTACTCTTGCACAACGTTTTTATGCAAGGCCGTCATATGTAGATAAATATGTTCATAAAAAGGATTGCTTAAAATGGAAAGTATTGAAGAAAATAGGCACTTTATACACTAAAATTCACCAGAGAGTATACGTATGCAATCGTTTGAAAAACTGTACAAGTTAGTTGATGCTATTGTAGGGCCTTCGGGTTGTATGTGGAGCCAAAAACAACGGATGCAAACCCTGCTTCCCTACCTTATTGAAGAGAGTTATGAAGTGATAGAAGCGGTGGAAAAAGAGGATAAGGCGTGGATTCAAGAGGAGATGGGAGATTTGCTTTTTGTTACTTTTTTCCTCATCTATTTGGCTAACAGAGATTTTGGTATCGATTTAGGCTCTATGGTGGAGGATGTTTGTGAAAAAATTGAAAGACGTCATCCTCATGTGTTTGGTTCTGTTAAAGTGGAGAGTATGGAAGACATTGCGCGCAACTGGGAAAAGATCAAGCAAGAGGAAAAAAAACATCGTAAGTCAATAACAACAGGTGTTCCTAAACATTTAAGTGCCCTGCTTAGAGCGGCTAAATTTTTTGATAAATTGCGTTTAAAACCTCTCCCTTTTTTTATTGATAAAGCACCAGATTTGCTCCATTTAAGTGAGGAGGAAATTGGCGAGCAAATATTGACTCTAACCTATGTTGCACATAAAAAAGGTATCGATGCAGAAGGCGCTGTCAGACGCGCGACAAAGAGGCATTTAGAAAAATAAAAAAAATAGTGGATAACTTGCTTTTTTTCTGTACACTACAAAAAATATTGTAAGCCTCATAGATAAGGAGTAGCTATGTTTTCCTGCAGCAAGGCTGCTATTGCAATAGCTTTGATAGTTTCTGTTTTACACGGTAGTCAAACGATACAAAGACATAAGCAATATGTTACCGGAGAGCTGTTTAATAAAAAAGCTAGAGGCGCTTATCATCACCTGTTTTCTGTTGAAATAGATGCTCTACTACTCGAGCGCTCTCAAGGAAGTATTAAAGATTTAGTCGTAGCCTCAGGCGGACCTGTCAATCCTACTACTATTACAACTGCTTGCCAAGAAAGGCCTCCTGGAGAGGTGATGCTTACGTCAAGAGAGCTTGTTAACAAACAACATTTTAGACCAGGTGTGGCCGCGGCTATATACCTTTATCCAAGTCAAGATACGACCTTTGAGATAAGGGGTATTACAGGTCTTTCTTGGAAGGGTATTAAAAACATTCGATGTACACAAAATTTGAGCCTTCCTACCATTGGCGATAGTACCGATGATTACAACCATGCCAATATAGTGCGTGGGGAGTATTTGTCTTGGCTTAAAGGCGCAGAGGTAAACTATATCAGGCATATAACCCCGCGCTACATCAATGCTTTTTCCTGCTCTGGACGTGTTGTCGGTAGTTTTTTTGAAGTGGAAGAAGCGTTGCAATTAGCATTTCAAAAAGAGGGCTTTATTGTAGATGATTCTACGACTGTGTGGGACCATAGTAGTTATAGAATAAACACAAAAGCGTTATTTGTAGGGGGGAGTGTTGGTTTTGATTTAGAGTACAACCCTACGCACGTCATCACTTGTGGTATAAGAGCTAAAGGAGGCCTTGGCGCTAATATTGGCAAAAACAGAACCCGTATGAACGACCTTAATAGTACAGAGACTCTTTTAGACTATAAAACATCAGGCGTGAATTTAGCCTATATTTTCACTGGATATCCCTTTTTAGAGTTTAGACCAGCAAAAAGCTTTTCGCTTTTGTTAGATTATCAAATACTCTATCTGGGCTCGATTACTGTCGCTGAAAAACAGGCAGTTTTTAATGCTAAGGTATTAGTTCGCAGATGGGAAATTATTAACAGTAGGGGATACTTTTTCTGCCACGGTTTAAGAGCTGCTTTAAAGCTTAATTTTTAAGACAAAAAAAAATGCCGGAGAGACAATCTAGCGAAAAAACATCTCCTTAAGGCTGCTACCTTCCGGTCCTGACCTAGTTCGAAGTATTTTCTCCCAGAAATTCCCCGGCAACCTTATTTTATCACAAAATATGTATTGCGCAATAGCTTTTCCTAGCGAATTTAATTTTTAAAGCATTTTATTAACTACAAAAGCTACCCCTTTTGGAGCTCTTTTTTTAATAATTTTTCTCAATACTGCTAGTGCAAAAGCTGTAACAACCATTTTTTGGATACGTTTATTTTTTGCAGCGAACTTTACTAGAGTAAATAGTTTTTCCCTGGGTGTAACTACTTTGATTTGCTCGTGTTCGGAGCTATTGTCATCGTCGCTAGCTTCAGGGGATGTTTGTGGACTCCACATTGCTTTAGCGAGGTCGTAGTAATTTTTAACAGTTTCAGAGACCGTTTTAATCCCTAGAACCGTTTTAAGCGTTAGAGCTCCAGTAGTGCCTACTAATAAACATTTTTTAATTGTAGAAAAATCTAGGCTTTTTGAGCTTGAGCGCAATGCTATTGCAGCAATCAAAATGCTCGATGCAGAACACTCTAGGCGTAGAACATGGTGGGTAAAAAGTGCTGCCACTACTGTGGTTAACCCTATAGACTCGATATGGGGCGCTGCTTTTACAGTAGCTTGCCAATGCTGTTGAACAATTAATGGTAATGTAGACATAGTTTTTTATGTTTAATGATAATTAATAATATTATTATACATAAAAAATGCATTTTTTTATATAAAAACAGTTTTTTAATAAGTAATTAAAATAATGTTTATATTAAAGATAGCGTCCAGTGAGGGATTTTGGAGTAGAGGCAATCGTTTCTGGGGGGCCGTGAGCAACAATTTTACCCCCTTTTGGTCCAGCGCCAGGGCCCATATCTATAAGGTAGTCCATATAAGAGAGAAGGTCTGGGTGGTGATCGATGATAATGACGGAGTGGTTTTTATCTGTGAGAGTTTTCAGAGCGGGTAAAAGCTGTTTTAAGTCGCTGATATGTAGTCCTGCAGAGGGCTCATCTATGAGGAAGAGGGTATTAGAGCGTCTTTTTTTAACCATCTCTTTGGCAAGTCTTAGTCTAGATACTTCGCCGAGAGAGAGAGTAGAGAGGTCTTGGTTGAGGCGTAAGTAGTCAAGTTTTAAGGTTTTTAAAATTTCGGCTGTGTGAATAATTTTAGGCATAGGAGGTAGAAAGTTAGCTGTTTCAGCTAAAGTCATTTCTACAAGTTTACCCAAATGTTTACCTTTATAATCCACTTTTAAAGCCAAAGGTTTTAGCCCGTAGCCATCGCAATTCTCGCAAGGAACTTTTTGCTCGGCCATAAACTGAAAATGTGTTTTTTTATACCCCATACCAAAGCAGCTTTTACACATACCAGCGCGCGTATTTTTACTAAAATGGCCCGGTAACAGTCCTCTGATTTTAGACTCTTTTAAACTCGAATAAAATTGTCTAAACGTTGTTTTTATATCTAAAAAAGAGCTCACATCGCCGCGCGTGCTTGTAGTAAGCGGCGTTTGGTCTATGCTGACAACTTGTCTAAAATCATTCAGACCTTTAAAGCTACCACCCAAATGTTCTATAATAGCTTTTTGGCCCCGCTGTCGAATACTTTTTTCCGCAGCTTTAAAAACGCCCTCACGGATCAGCGTGGATTTACCCGCACCAGAAACGCCGGAAATAGCACATAAAACACCTTTAGGAAGGTTTATGGAAAGATTGTTGAGATTGTGAATAGATATGTTTTTTATCTCTATAAAATCTGTGGCTTCTTTTCTACCTGGAGCTTTTTCAATTGCTTTACTTTTCTTCGATAAAAACTGCGCTGTTAGAGAAGACGATTTTTTCATTAACTCTTTAACTGTTCCATCAAAAAGGATTTGCCCACCAGCAGGCCCGCCAGAGGGTCCAAATTCTAAAACTTTATCTGCTGCCCTGATAAAAGCGCGGCTTTGATCAATTACAATAAGTGTGTTACCAATTTTAACAAGGCTTTTTAAAATAGAGATTAGATTTTCATGGTTATGGGGGTGCAAGCCTCGAGAGGGCTCTTCTAAAACATATAAAACACCGGTAAGTAAACTACCCATTTGACGCGTAATATAAATTCTTTGCGCCTCTCCAGAACTTAATGTATCTGCGCCGCGGTTGAGGCTTAAATATTCTAGCCCCATCGTTTGCATAAGCTTTAGTTTTTCTTTAACCAAATTAAGCGGTTTTTCAAGTAGAGGTTTTATCTCTTTTTTTAAGGTGAGACTGTTGATCCAAGAGGAGAGTTCTATAAGATTCATTTTTGAAACTTGATCAATAGAAATTCCGTTTAAAAAGACGCTGCGTGCATAAGCTGAGAGTCTTCCTCCTTTGCATAAAGTACACTCTCTTTTATCGGTAAAAGGTTCAAAAAAGGCTTTGAGCGCGACGTTGTTACTTTGTAGCGATTTTTCTACCGCCCTGTTAAGACCAATCCACTGAAGTGGTAATTTTCCACTTTCTATGGTGAGGTTAGTATTTCCTGAAAAGAGCCATAGAAGTTGCTTTTTGGTTAAATCAGAAACAAGGTCATCTGGATCAATATCCAAACGGTCTAAAAAAGGGAGCAAAACTTTTTCTACACTTTTAGAAAAATGGTCTTGCCAGAGGAAATCTAAAAGATCATATACGCTCATCGCTTGAATTTTTAGATCTTCTTGTAAAAGTGCGCCCATTTGAAAGCCCAGACCCAAACATTCAGGGCATCTGCCCTCATCGCGGTTAAAAGAGAAAAGTTTGGGATGAGGTTTGGGATACGATTTGCCTGTTTTTAACGAGGCAAAATCTAAATTGATTGTATGGTCTGTTTCACCAATTTGGATAACAAAAGCAGATCTTTCCAGTGTTTGCGTTGTTTCTACCGCTTCAGCAAGCCGTTTTTTCATCGAATCTTTAGCAAACAGACGGTCGACAACTAAAAACAAAGCATTTAGATCATATTCTTGTTCAGGGATGCTGTCATCAATATGGTAGTACTGTTTATTTAGGCGCAGACGTGTAAAGCCAAGGCTTGCAATGCGCTCTTTACACGCCTCAAAAGATTCCCCTTTAATTTTTCTAAAAGGAGCAAGCACATATAAAGGTTGGTCTGGATAATCATTTACCAGTTTTTCTGTAAGAAAATCGACCGTGATTTGTCCCAGCTCTTCGCCTGTATCAGGGCAGGTGGCTGTGCCAAGGTAGGCAAAAATTTCTCTTATATGGTCATACACTTCGGTCAAAGTGCCTACAGTAGAGCGGGGACTACCGGCATGCTTTTTTTGCTCAATACTAATGGCAGGGCATAGTCCTGTCACTGATTCCACTCTAGCGGGCTCTGGCAGTTTTACAAATTGCCTTTGATAAGGAGAGAGCGAATCGGTAAAACGTCTAAGCCCTTCGCTATATAAAGTGTCGATAGCAAAAGAGCTTTTTCCACTGCCAGAGGGGCCTGTACAAACAGTAATTTTATTGTGATCGATAGCAACATTAATATCTTTAAGCGTGTTTTGACAAGCTCCGCGGGTTACAATTTGGCTATTTTTACCCGTTTTAAACAGTTTACTAGCAGGTAAAATGGGCTTTTTTTCACTCAAAGCAGTTTTAATATAGGGCGCTGTTTCGGTTTTTTGTTTAGCAATAAATTCAGGGCTGCCTTGAGCGACAATAAACCCTCCCTTTTCCCCGCCATCAGGGCCAAGTTCTATCACATGGTCAGCAACTTTTAAAAGGTCCGTGTGATGCTCAATAATAATTACGCTATGGCCTAAATCCACCATGTTTTGCAAAATGGTGACAAGCTTTGCTATGTCGTGAAAATGCAAACCTGTAGTGGGCTCATCTAAAATGTATAGGGTATGTTTTTTAGGGGGTCTGAGTAATTCTTTTGTTAGCTTAATACGCTGAGCTTCTCCTCCAGAAAGTGTAGTGGAGGGCTGGCCTACTTGTAAATAGCCAAGGCCCATCGCATTGAGTAGATCTAATTTTCTTGAAATAGGAGGGATTTCTTGGAAAAAAGCAAGCGCCTCACGGATTGTCATAGCCAAGATATCTGCAATGTTTTTCCCCTTATATTCAATACCTAGCGTGGCGCTATCAAAGCGTTTACCTCGGCACTGCGCGCACTCTATCCACGCTCCTGATTGAGAACTTTCACTCTCAATTTTTATGCTGCCCATCCCTGAACAAACAGGGCAATTTCCCTCTGAAACGTTAAAACTAAAACGTCCTTTATCAAATCCCTTTACTTTAGCTTGAGGCAAACGGGCAAATAGATCACGGATGTCGTCGAAGAGTTTTATATAGGTACTAGGATTAGAGCGCGGCGTTCTACCAATAGGGTTTTGGTCAATTAAAAGTATTTTTTCTAAAGAGGGATCAAAAGAGAGGTGTTTGTAAAAAGGGGAAGAGTAGGTAACTTCTCTCCTGTCTAAAGATTGCATGAGCGCAGGATAAAGTGTGCTGGTAATAAGCGAGGATTTACCCGAGCCAGAAACCCCAGCAATAGCAACAAAACATTGAAGAGGTATTTCTAGAGTGATATTTTTTAAATTATTTAAACAAGCACCTTTTAAAACAATAGGCTTGAGAGGAGATTTTTTTCTCCTTTTAGGAATGGGTATGCGCTTTTTGCGTGTGATATAGTCTGCAGTAAGAGAGTTTTTACAGCTGGAGAGTTTGGATAACGGGCCATTAAAAATAACTTGCCCCCCTTCACTACCTGCGCCAGGACCCATATCCACCAGCCAATCAGAGGCGAGCATCGTAGCCTCATCATGCTCAACACAAATCACCGTGTTACCCCGGTCTCTTAACATTTGTAAACTCGTCAGTAGTTTTACCTGGTCTCTTGGATGCAAGCCAATAGAGGGTTCATCTAAAATATAGGTGGATTGCGTCAAGCCGCTACCCACTTGAAAAGCTAGCCTTACCCTTTGTGATTCTCCTCCAGAGAGAGAGGGTGCTACGCGGTCGAGCGTTAAATAATTAAGACCTAAAGAAGAGAGGAATTTTAATCTTTTGATAATTTCTACAATAGGGGGCCCTGCTAAAATTTTTTCATTTCCTGTAAGCGTCACATTTTCAAAAAATGTTAAACATTGCCCAATGTTCATTGCGGTAACTTCCGCTATAGTTTTTCCAAAAAGTTGTGCGTGAGAAGGGTAGGATTTTAGCCTGGATCCCTTACAACTAGAACAGACTTGGCGCGTCATGTATTTATGCATATTGTTTTTATACACATCACTTTTTGCTAAGCTGTACCTCTTTTTAGCTTCAAAAAGAATCCCTTTCCACTCTACATATTCTGTCCAAGAGATGCCGCGCTCATGGTTGTGAAAGCGCATTTTAGTCCACTGATTTGTCGTGCCATATAAAAACACTTGTTTTGCCTCGTTAGACAAATCTTGCCAGGGATCATCAAGAGAAAAATTATAAAGTTCTGCTAAATTATCGTAAATATTGCACCATTTAATAGAGCTATATTTAGGGGCTAAAGCGCAGCACTCGTTTTTAATGCTCAGTTTAGAATCAATGAGCCCATCCATATCAAAGTCATGGATCCATCCCATCCCTTCACACGTTTTACACATTCCTCCCGTCGGTTGGTTAAAGGAAAAATCGACCGGTTTTAAAGGGGGGTACGAGGTGCCAGACTCTTTGCAAAAGGCTGTTTCTGAAAAAAATAAAACTTTGGAGGTTTTTTCATGCACCAGTTTAGCAACGCCGTGGCCCATGGATAATGTTTGCACCAGTGATTCTAAGATGCGATGTTTATTGCGGGTAGATAACTCTGTTTTGTCGCAAACAAGATCTACAGTAGTGTTTGGATCTTTTGGCAAAAGAAAAGGTTCATCTAGGCGTACAATTTTGTAATTTATTGCAATTCTAATAAACCCCATCTTGATAAGATTAGCAGCAAAATCTTTTTTCTCTGCTTCACTAAGTGTTAGAGGCGCGAGAAAAATTAGAGAAGAGGGTTCATCCAAAGCAAAAATCTGTCTCAGCATGGAACTGTGTGATTGCGGGGCAACAGGGGCATGGCTAATAGGGCAGTAAGCCGTAGCAACGCTAGAGAAAAGAATTCTTAAAAAGTCATACACATGGGTCAGGGTGGCAACAGTTGATCTTGCTGAAAGCGTTCTTGTTTTTTGATCGAGTGCAATTGTAGGAGTGATCCCTTCAACACCTGCGAGGCTAGATTCATTAAGCCCAGGGAAAAACCGTTTGGCAGAAGGGGAGAGAGATTGAACAAAGCGGCGCTGCCCTTCGACAAATAAGGTGTCAAAAGCAAGAGAAGATTTTCCCGATCCTGATACGCCTGTAATCGTGATAAGGTGGTTCTTTTTAAGCTTGAGATTCACACCTTTTAGGTTGTGAATACAAACGTTTTTTAAAACTATTTCATCGTTTTCCATAGAGAATAGTATAGCTTATAATCTCTTTTTTTATGTATAAAAACAAATAAAGAGCAATAGAGCGATAAACCTTTCCCCATGAAGATAAAGACAAAAGTTGTAGTTACACTAGGTCCAGCGACTAATTCCTATGAAATGGTAGAGCAATTGGTCTGTTTGGGTATGGATGTTGCGCGTATTAATATGAGTCACGGCGAGTATGAAGAGCACCGCCAAACCATTGCGTGGTTAAAAAAAGCACGTAAAAAATTGGGCAAGCCTTTAGCTATTATGCTCGACACTAAAGGTCCAGAGCTTAGAGTAGGCAAAATCTCTGGCGGCTCTATAGAGCTTAAAGAAGGAGACGAGGTAGAGCTTGGAGAAAAAAGCTCAAGCTCCAAGTCTGTGTTTATTCCTTTAGATCCTGCGCATATTATAAAAGAAATTCCTGTAAAAGCGACTGTTCTTTTCGACGATGGCTACATAGAGACATGTGTGGTTGAAACGCTTGAAAAAAGTGTAAAATTAAAAGTCTTAAAGGGTGGATCTTTAAAATCGCAAAAAGGGATTAATATACCAGGGGTGTCTTTATCTCTTCCAGCTTTGACTGAGAGGGATAAAGAAGATATCGCTTCTGGTATTAGTGAAGATATTGATATCGTTGCCGCTTCATTTATTCGTTCAGCTAAACATGTGGAATCGATTTTAGATTGGATGAGACAGAAAGGTGGCAGTGATACATTGCTGCTGGCTAAAATTGAAAGTGCTGAAGGTGTAGCCAATTTTGATGCTATTTTAGAAAAAGTAGATGGTATCATGGTTGCGCGTGGAGATCTAGGTGTAGAATTGCCTTTAACGCAGGTGCCTCAGCTGCAAAAAATGATGATTAGAAAATGTTATAAAGCGTTTAAACCGGTTATTACAGCCACACAAATGCTTGAGACAATGATAGACAATACGCGTCCTACAAGAGCAGAAGTATCCGATGTTGCCAACGCTATCTATGACCTTACTTCTGCTGTGATGTTGTCGGGAGAGACAGCTATTGGAAAGCACCCTTTACAAACGATTAAAATGATGCAAGAGATTATCTTTGAAGCAGAGCAAAATCTTAAGCTAGAAGAATTTTTTCAAAAAGAAGCAGAAAAATCTCCTTTTAGTGATTCATCTCATGCTATCGCCATTGCTGCAGTAAAAACTTCTTATATCTTAAAATCAAGTGTGATAGTAGCCGTTACTAGTTCTGGCTATTGCCCTAATCTTATTGCGCGCTTTAGACCTGCAATGCCTATACTAGCGATTACTATGCGAGAAAAAGTTTTTAATCAGATGGCATTTTTCTGGGGAGTTTTACCCCATTTGTGCAGCGTTAAAGATATTTGCTCAGCAACTACAGAAGCGAAGAAAATAATTAAAGAGGCAAAACTCGCACATTCTGGGTCTGTTTTTGTAATAACTACAGGAACACCTTTTGGTAAAAAAGGGTCCACTAATTCTATTATTTTAGAAAAAGCATTGTAGAGATAATAGCAGCTGTTTCAAAACGTAAAATATTCTGGTGGAGTTTGACACCTTTAGCGCTGTATTGCTTTTCTAATAAAGTATACTCCTCATCACTAAATCCACTATCAGGACCTATAAAAAAAAGTATGTTTTTCTCTTGAGCGCTAGGGAGTGTGTTTAGCGGTTTTCTTGGGTCTCCAAAAAAAACAGAGTCAATATGGGACGGAATTTTTAACGCATCCAGGTTGGGTAAAATTTCTAATGAGGGCAGATCTAAGCGTCCACACTGCTTTAATGCTCCAATAATAGTTTGGTGGCATCGCACTTGGTCTTTAGGGCCAATAAAGTTTTTTTTCGATAGATCCATGGGGACAAGTGTAAAATGTGAAACGCCCAGTTCTGTACATTTTTCTAGCGCTATATGTACTTTAGATAAGTGGCTAAGGCCTAAAACAAGATGGAACGGAGGGTAGTGAGGTTTTTGCGTTTCTACTGATTGCACTGTTAAAAGTGTTTTGTTTCTTTCAATATGGCTAATGAGAGCGGTAGCTAACATGTTTTTTCCATTGATTAGCTCTACAGAGCTACCAACACTTTTGCGTATCACATTTTTTAAGTGGTGGTGTTCATGGCTTGTTAAGATAGCCTCATTACCTGTGATAAGAGGTCCGTTAAGATAGAATCGATTACTGGGCATAAAAAGAGTCCAAAGCTCCTGGTCTAGTCAAAAGCTTTTTTAAAACTTCTACCGTGTTATCGGGGTGAATGTTTTCTTTTTTTGCAAAATTAAAAAGGGTTTGGTGATCAATTACTTCAGAGGCGCTAAGGGATAAGAAGTGATTTTTAAGAGTTGTTTGGTTAGAAAAATTGAAGACAAGTTGGAATTTATAGTCTCGGATAAAAAGATCAGCTGGAGCTTTATATGTTTTATAATTCCAACCTGATACAAGAGAAGAGTTTTCTAATGCATGTGGCGCCCATAGAGTTAAAAAGGCTTTGGGATAAATAGTTTTGAGTAAGTCGAGTATAGCGCGGCATTCAATAGCACGTTTTTCTGAGCGGGGTAAAATGATCAAAATAGGATTTTTTCGAAATTTGTAATAGGTAATACTTGCAGGTTCTTGTTTCCATCGGTTGTGTTGCCAAAGCCACTGTCCTGGATTTTTTCTAATACTTTTTTCAAGGTGAGCTAAACATACATGCATCATATGTTCCACTTCTTCGTTTATTGGCTTTTCTTTATTAGGAAAAAGAGCATTGGAGAAATGCATTTTATATTTGTTTTTTACCCGTACAATCGATGCTGTAATAATAGGGGAGCCTGTTTTGTATGCGAGCAGTGCTGGAGCGGTGGAAGTGTAGGCGTTAATGCCTAAAAAGGAAGAAGTAAAATTACCGCTAGGAAAAGCTTGATCGCCTACGATGCCTAAAAATTTACCCGATTTTAAAGCACGAAGTCCTTCTTTAAGCCCTTGTTTAGGCTCGAAAATTTTACCGCCAAAACGCTCACGCATTCTTACCACATAACGGTAGAGAAAACTGTTGTTAATAGGCCTTCCAATCGCAACGCCTGGCATCCTATTTGTGCCTTCTAGAAAAAGCAATTCCCAGTTGGCTTGGTGGCCAACAAAAAAGATGAGTCCTGTTCCTTGGTTAATTAACTCTTGTGCCTCTTCAGGGTTTTCACACTCTACAACTTTATTAATATCGCGAACAAAAGGGAGTTTTCCATATTCTAAAACAGTGATTGCCAAATTTTGAAAGCTCTCTTTTGCTAGCTTTAAAAGATGTTTTTCATCTTTTACTATGCCTTGGGCTAAAGAGAGATTGGATAACGTTTTTTTTCGAAATCCTTTTAAAAGATAAAATAAAAGTAGTCCCAGTTTATTTCCTATAGCATGAATCCAAGAAATCGGCATGAGGGCTAAAGGAGAGAAAATAATACGGATTAAAATGTAGGCTATAAAATCACCGATTTGACGTATTAAGCGTGGCATGAATCCTCCATAATAAGCGCTGCAAATTTTGCAAGCTGATAAGAAAAATCTAAATGTTTTACACTGGAGCGTATCCAACCAGCGCGCTTGTTATTTTTTTTGCGCTTTAATGCTTTTTTTAAGCTAAGAACAAAACTCTCTGGATGCGTTAATTTTTCAATTATAGTACCTGATTCGTGTTCCAAAACTTCGCTACCGCCGTTATACGCAGAACTAACAACGTAGACTCCCATAGCAAGAGCTTCTACTGTTACATTAGCAAAAGGATCATAGATGGAAGGGATAACGATACTATCGGCGACTTGGAAAAAAGGGCGCGTATTTTTTTGCTCACCAAAGAAATGTACTCTATCACTTAGGCCAAGGTTTTTTGCGATTTTTTCGAAATGTTTACTTTTCTTATCTTTGCCAACAACGAGTAGGCAAACATCTTTGTCTGGTATTAAACTCAGTGCGTTTAATAAATAAGCTAGCCCCTTACGTTTAAAGCCGTGGCCTACAAATAAAAAGTAAAAGGCGTGCATGCTTAGACCATGTTTTTTGCAGAAAAGTTTTTTTTGCTCTTGCCAAGAGTTAAAAGCATTTTCCATTTCAAACCACTCTACACCATTGTGTATGGGTGTGATGGGAATAGAGAGGGTGGGGTAGTGGCGCTTGATTTGCGTTTTCACTTGGTATGAATTAGTGATGACACGTTTTAAACGAGGAGAGAATAGAGCTTTTTTTTCTATTTCTAATATGGATTTATTCGAACGATTAAGCCAAGTTTTAAGTGGTAAAAAAGGGGTTCCTATTATCCGCTTCTGTTCAAGAAAAGCAGCGTGGATACCATTACCGGCTCTTAAATGCGTTTGATGCGCTGTGCGGTCAATGCCTATAATAGCATCAAAAATTCCATTTTTTGTAAAAAGAGAACTTTGGTTGGAAAAATCTATAATTTTGTTATGGCGTAAGCCTTTGATGTTGAGAGTATGGTAGTTGAAATGTTCTATTTTTTTTAAAGGAGGGGTTTCACTGACGATCGTGACATTAGCTCCTAAATCTTTTAGATAGAGAGCAATTCTTAAGCCATATTTCTCAAGTCCCCCAATAGATCCGGACCCGCGGCTTACGAGAGCTATATTTTTGGATAAAAGATTATTTTTCATCTCCACGCACATTAAGAGAGACTTTATTATGCTCTAACTTAGGTAAAAGTTTTAGTTTGGTTCCTTTTTCATAAAACAGCTCTAATCGACTCATATATTTTTTGAAACGATCTCTTAAATATTCTTCTTGCACCGCAGGAATCATTAAACCAAAGCCTTCTCCGGGAGTGTCGTTAGCCATTAAAGATCCTACAAAACGGTTTTCTAAAGCTTTAGGATTAATAAATTGTAGGGAAAGGGAAAGTGAGAGGGAATCATCGCCACTAACCGATACAAGTAATTGCATTTGGTTTTTAACAATTTCTAGAAAAAAGGGCGTTACACCTTTTACCAATAATTGCTTGGCAAATACGGGAAGGTGACCTTGCATTTTTATTAAGGGGGAGGATTGAAAAACTACTTCTTTGGAATGGTTTTTTGATGTGGAAGAGGGAGGTAAATAAATAGAGAGAGGAAGGAATCCAGGTAGAGGAAGGTAATCATCTCTAATGAGATCTACGCGTAAATTTTTTGCTTTAGGATCATTGATTTTAACAGGTTCAGTATAGAGCTCTGGAAGAGAGATCTGTTTGAAGTCATTGGGAATATAGTAGCTGACTACGCTTTCGTGTTGATCTGTAGGGTTGGCAGCAATATTATCGAGTTCATATTTAACAATATCATCTAAATTATAGGTAAGGTGTAATCCTTGTTCTTTGAGCTGGTTCACTCTTTTTTCAGGACCACTGATGGTAACGTGTAAGCGTTGGGGCCAAATGTTGAGAAAGTCGTAGCCTACAGGAGCTTTCCCTAGGGCCGTAGTTACTACAACAGGAACTTTTTTGGTGACGAGGTTGGTTAGCTCAATTGGTATATTATCTGCTGTGATACGTTTTATAGACCGTTTTAAATTAACCCCAGGCGTCAAAGAGTGAATAGTGCTCTCTGTAATTATGCCATCCCAATTAGAAGATTTGCCCGAAGCATCCAATAACACTTCAAAGTCGTCAGCGCTTAAACTAGTGACAATATGCGTATACCCTTCAACTGTGACATTGATACGCTTACTTAATATACGATTGGCATTCATGTTTTCTATGGTTTTGCCGTGAGGTACGTGGTTAACGCGCACGCGAACATTACCAATGGTTTTAGTCATTGTTAGTGATTTGTTAATGACAAACCAGATGATAATCGCGAGCAGAAGAGAAAGCGCTTTTCTAGGCCAATTATTGGCAAAAAAACCTTTGAGTTTTTCTTTCATTTTTTGATCCACCCTCTAATATTGAAACGCGTTTTCATCGTTTTACGTACTGGAGGATTAAAAACGCTTCTAACTATTCCTTTGAACCTGTCTATTTTAACACCGCGTGTTATAATACCATCGCGTGCAATAGACACTTTACCCAGTTCTTCAGATACAACTATGAGTAGAGCGTCTGTTAGCCTAGATACACCCACAGCAGCACGGTGTCTGGTTCCTAAAGATTTGGCTATACGCACATCTTCTGCAAGAGGCAATATGACAGATGCAGCCACAATGGTAAGGTCACGAATAATAACAGCGCCATCATGTAAAGGTGTTGTAGTGGTGAATATAGATTCTAAAAGCTCAGAAGAGAAATTTGCATTAAGAATAATCGCTTTAAGAGAAAATTCTTCAAGAGAATCTTCATTTTCAATCGCAATTAATGCGCCTGTTTTTTTGTCCGCAAGCCGGTAGACAGAACTTGAGAGTTGATCGAGAAATTTATCAAATTCTGTGATCTCTTTATAACGTTTACCTTTAATACTTAATCGCGATAGTGCCACTCTTAATTCTGGTTGGAAAATAATAATAAGACCGATGGCTGCAACGCTAGAGAGTAGCGCCATTAATCGATGTATAACGGGGAGATTAAGCCAGCCAGATACGACAAAGACAGTTAAGAAAATAAGCAGACCAATCATGATATCAATCGTGCGCGTATTCCAGAAAAAAGAGAGTACGTAGTTGAGGAAAAGCCCAATGAGGAGAATTTCTAAAACAGGGGTCATGGTATAATAAAAATGTAGCATCTACAGTAGCAAAAGTTTTCCGGTTTCTTAATGCTCAATATAATTCATAGAAGACTATCTTACAAGATAGATCTTACAGTCATTATTTGAGTGTTTCTACACATTTAAAATGTAAAAAACTGGTTTCAATTACATAAGAATAGCAGTTTGTACTGATTTTTGTAATTATAAAATTTTTAATTGACTAATTAATACAGGTTAATTAACCTGTCTCCTTTTTAGATAAACGATGATAAATTATTGGAGGTTTTGTGTGATTAGAAAAATGGGGGCAAGCGTAGCGCTATTTTTAGCTCTACTATCTATTGGGCATGCAACAGAGATTTGTAGAGCGAGCAAAAACTTCGAAAAAACTTATTTCTGTGAAGAGCAGTTGCTTTGGGAAGAGGCTAAATTGTGGGTAGATATGGGAGAGATAGATGTATGTCCTGTAGCTATATATGTAGATGCAGAGGGAGTTTATTTTAATGCTATAACCGAAGAGCGTTTTGGGGCAAAAGAAGAGAAATATTGGTGGTGCTCACGCTGTTTTTGGCGTAATCATCCTAAAAGCGAAATTTGTGCAGGATGTCAGCGTCCTAGAAAACGTTAATCAAAGCTTTTTTTTAAATCTGTTTTGTAGTAGTTAAGAAGAGGGTTTTAGCTTGGAGTGTGTTTTTTTGTTAACCCCTAATTTTTAACGCTGGTACTTTTTATGGACGTTGTTTTTCTCTCAAGGATTCAGTTTGCATTAAACATTTCATTTCACTACATCTATCCACCCATGAGCATTGGGCTCAGCTTGATGATTGTTATTATGGAAGCGATGTTTCTTTGGACAAAGAAGGAAATTTATCGCGATTTAGCAAAATTTTGGACCAAAATTTTTGCTTTGACCTTTGCTTTGGGAGTGGCGACAGGACTTGTTCAAGTGTTTGGTTTTGGAACCAACTGGGCTAGATATTCCAAATATGTGGGTAATGTGTTTGGCGCGATTTTAGCCATTGAAGGTGTATTTGCTTTCTTTTTGGAAGCGGGTTTTATTGGTCTTATGTTATTTGGGTGGAACAAAGTCAAACCCAAAGTCCATTTTTTAGCGACATGTCTTGTTTGCTTGGGTGCGCATTTTAGCGCCATTTGGATTGTGTGCGCTAACTCATGGATGCAAACACCTGCAGGTTATGAAATTGTAGGGAAAGGAGAAAACACCAAAGTTTTAGTGAAAAATTTCTACGAAGTGATTTTTAATCCCTCTTTTTTAGATAGAATAACGCATGTTATTTTTGGAGCGTGGCTCACGGGATCGTTCATGGTTTTAAGTGTTTCTGCTTTTTATTTGTTGAGGAACAAGCATGTCAAGTTTGCCAAAATAGGTATGCGTATATCTTTGATAGCTTCCACACTTCTTCTTATATTCCAACTCATTTCAGCCGATAGCACAACGCGAGGAGTGAGTAAAAATCAGCCTGCAAAGATGGCGGCAATGGAAGGTATTTTTAAAACACAAGAAAAGACTCCAATGACTATTGTTGGCATTGTAGATGTTAAAAATGAGACAGTGAAAGGGCTCAAAATCCCAGGGTTATTGAGCTGGATGCTATACCGCAATACTAAAACACCAGTTTTAGGCCTCGATGCGATACCGAAAGAAGATAGACCTCCAATTGCTCCCACTTTTTGGATGTACCATATTATGATTTATATGTGGTCCATTATGGTCTTTACGGTCATTTGTGGATGGGTTATGTGGTTTAAAGAGAGCTTTTCTAAATCGAAAGTGTTCAGTATGCTTTTAATTGTTTCTGTTCTTTTCCCTCATGTAGCCAATCAGGCAGGGTGGTTTACTGCTGAGATTGGGCGTCAGCCTTGGATTGTATATGGTATGATGCGCACTTCACAGGGTATTTCTAAATCCATCAATTCAGCCCAAGTGTTTGGTTCTATTACCATGTTTGTGTTTATCTATATTTTATTGTTTTTGCTGTTTATTTTCTTGGTCGATAGAAAAATACAGCTAGGGCCTGAAGAGGGCAAAAAAGAAAAAGGGAAGGATGATACTATTTATTCTGACCCATTTAATCACTAGGTTATAAAAGAGGTTTTAAAATGTTTGATCTGGCTTTGTTTTGGTACGGTATTATCGGTGTTAGTTTAGTCGCTTATGCTATTTTAGATGGTTTTGATTTAGGTGTGGGGTGTTTACATTTACTGGGTAAAACCGACTTAGATAGAAGAATTTTTCTCAACGCTATTGGCCCTGTATGGGATGGTAATGAGGTGTGGCTGATAATTATTTTTGGTGGGCTTTTTGCAGGTTTTCCGGCTGTGTATGCTACGCTTTGTTCTGTGTTTTATTCTTTGATTATGGCCATGATAGCAGGCATTATATTTAGAGCTGTCTCTATTGAGTTTCGCTCTAAAAGGGAGAGCAAAAAATGGCGCAGTTTTTGGGACATTGCTTTTAGTGTTTCTTCGGTGTTTATGAGTTTTATTATGGGAGTAATTGTAGGTAACGTGGTTGAAGGCGTGCCGATTGATGCTTTGGGTGTTTATAATTCTACATTTTTAGACTTTTTTACCCCTTATCCTATTTTGGTGGGGATCACCTCAATTTTTCTTTTTTCTATGCACGGAGCTGTTTTTCTTTTAATGAAAACAGAAGGGGAACTACACCGAGATTTACGTAAATATGTGATGGTTTGTATTGCCTTATTTATGATTTGCTATGTAGGTCTTACCCTTTATACTATAGCCTACAGACCTTTTATGACGCAGATGATAGTGCGCTACCCAGCCGTGGGATTAATTGGGGTTTTTGCTTTTTTAGCTATTTTAAATATTGGGCGCTGCATAAAAAAAGGATATGATGGATGGGCGTTTATATCTTCGTCTATAAGTATACTCTTGCTCATCGCTTTATTTGCCTCAGGTACTTATCCTGTGATGATTCGCTCTACACTAGATGCTTCTTATAGCCTAACCTACCAAAGCTCCAGTGCCTCGCCTGTGACTTTAAAAATTCTCATGATCGTAGTGATCATTGGCATACCTTTAGTGCTGGCTTATGGCGCTTGGATTTATAGAATCTTTAGAGGTAAAGTTGTCTTGGATGAGGGTAGTTACTAGGTAAGAGTTCCTGACCAGCCAAGCTTTGTTCGGAGCGTAGAGAAATAATCGATTCGATTTAGTTTAATTAGATCAAAGGTTTCTTCCGCTCGCT
This sequence comes from Candidatus Aerophobota bacterium, assembly GCA_002401865.1. Classification (GTDB taxonomy): domain Bacteria; phylum Chlamydiota; class Chlamydiia; order Chlamydiales; family Simkaniaceae. The sequence goes on from NVUK01000001.1 coordinate 24,149, forward strand.
TTATAGTTAAAGTGTCGCCCTCGTTTAAAGCATATTTTTCATACCCATCATTGATCACTTCAATAGGAGAGGAAGTTTTTTTCATTACTTGGATGGTAACCTCTTCACTTGGATGGAGCACAATAGGTCTATTAGAAATGGTGTGGGCGCAAATAGGGGTAAGCAGATAACCCTCAACAGTTGGAGAGATAATAGGGCCACCAGCGGCAAGAGAGTAAGCAGTAGATCCATTAGGCGTAGAAAAAATTAACCCATCGGATTGAAAAAGGCTAAGAAGGTTACCTTTAATATAGACACCCAGGGTGATTAAGCTGGAATTATTTGCTCTATGAAGAACAATATCATTGAAGGAAGAAAAGGGCATTTTTCCTGATAATTCTCCTTTTAAAACAAGCCGTTTTTGCACAGAATAATCCCCTTTTAAAAGATCAGATAGATAGAGATGGATATTTTCTGCTGGGACATCGGCCATAAAACCTAAAGATCCCAAATTAATACCTAAAATAGGGGCGTTGATATTATGGTAGCGGTGTGCTGCGCGCAAGATAGACCCATCACCGCCGAGTGTGATAAGCGTTGTGATTTTACTTAAGTTGTCTTTAGAAAAAGCGGGGACATCAAAATGTTTGGCTATAGACTCTTCGACTGCAACATCGATCGATTGTTCTTTAAAAAAGTTGATGACACTGCGGGTGAGGGTTAAATGTTTTTCTTCAGAAATTTTTGAGCAAATAGCAATAAACATGGATACTTTATAACCTTAGTTTAGGGGAGGAAAAGGAGAAGTTTGCAGGGATCCATCATTATGGAGAAGAGGCGCTCCACCACTATCTTTTTTAATGATTTCAATTTTTTTCTCTGCTTGCTTGAGCTTATTGGAGCAATGCTTCATTAATTGATTAGCTTCTTCATAAAGCGCTAGAGAGTCATCCAGACTTACTACCCGATCATTAAGCCGTTCTAAAATTTCTTCAAGCCGTCCGATAGCTTTTTCATACGTCATTTTTTCAAGTTCTTTTTGCTGAGTCATTCTTGTATCTCCATAACTTTTACTTTTACCTCTCCCTTACTCAAGCGCAAGTTAAGTGTGTCTCCAGGCGTGAGAGTGCGGGAATCGAGGATAACTGATTGTTTGTTTTCACAAAAGGCAATAGCATACCCTTTGCCTAATGTTTTTAAAGGGCTAAGAGCTTCTAGATGCTTTTGTTGCAGAGAGAATTTAACCAGGCGTTGCTCTCTCTGGGCTTTAATTACCGTTTCGATCTGTGTATATAGGTCTAAAAATTGCCTTTTACAACTATAAAATAGTTCTTCAAGGTGTTTAGGTTTTAATGCATGGGCATAAATTTGTAGCCTCTCTTTCTTGTGCATAAGGCTATTTTTCAAAGCTGATTGAATCTGCATTCCCACTTGATCAAGCGCTTGCATGGGCATAAAGAGGTAGTGGCTGTCTTCTGCAAAACAAGGGTGGCGCTTTATTTGAGATATCTCTCTCTTATAGTTAACTATAAGTGCTTGCATGGTTTCATGGATTTGTTTAGAAGTTTTAGAAAAATTATCCAGGAACTGTGCAAAATCTTGGCACACCGTTTGAGCAGCAGCAGAAGGCGTGGGTTCGCGTTTATCGGAAATAAAATCTATAAGAGTGGTGTCCGTCTCATGCCCCACAGCGGAGATAAGGGGTAGTTTACACGCATGCACTGCTTGGATGACTACTTCTTCATTAAAGGCATATAAATCCTCAAAGCTTCCTCCACCTCTTGCGACAATGATCACATCGCAATCAGAGTGACTACTTAAAGTTTCAATGCCGCGAGCGATCTCAACAGCGGCCTTCTCACCTTGCACCAGTGCTGGATAGATTAAGACGTGAAAAAAGGGATAGCGCCGTTCTAAAATTTGTAAAATATCACGCACAGCAGCGCCTGTTGCACTAGTGACTACACCAATTTTTTTTGGGAAAGGGGGGAATGGTTTTTTTAAACTTTTAGAAAACCATCCTAGCTTTTCAAACTTTTCTTTGCGTTGCTGCAAAAGAATAAGCGCATCTCCAAGTCCTGAAAAAGTGAGGCTGTAGGCGACTAATTGATAAACACTTCTAAGGCTATAGAGTTTAATGCTCCCTTTGATAATAACCTTATCTCCCGATTTAGGAACTGTTTTTAATAAAGAGGCTTGCCTTTGAAACATGACGACGTTGAGTTGCGATCTTTCATCTTTAATAGAGAAGTAGAGATGGCCTGAAGATTGCCGAGTAATATTGGTGACTTCTCCAGTGACGCAAACAGCGTAAAAAAAAGGTTCAACTTTTTCACAAATCTGCTTAGATAGGGCAGTCACGGTATAGGGCTTGTCTTGTGTTAACATGAATAAAAAGCGTTATTTCTTATCCTCTCATGTTAGAATCTTACAAGTTTTCTTAAAAGAACTATTTGGTGGGTAGGCATGACAAATAATGATTGAGCCAGTATGGTACGCCTTGGGTAGCAAGATAGCGGTGTTTTTTTATGAAGAGGAATTTTTTTCTCATAGGTAATTGGAAGATGAACAAAACTTGCGCAGAAACAGCGTATTTTTTTAATCAACTATCCAAACAACTTGAATCGCATGCTTTTAAATATGTGGGAGTCGCTCCTCCATTTACGAGCTTGAATGTAGCGGGCTCGTTGGTGAATAATAGCTGTGTGTGGCTTGGCGCTCAAAATATGGGCCTGGCAGAAAAAGGGGCACATACAGGGGAAATCTCTCCACTCATGTTAAAAGAGCATGGTGTAAAATTTGTTATACTAGGGCATTCGGAAAGAAGAAGTATTTATCATGAAACCGATACCATGGTAGAGGCCAAAGTAGAAATTGCTTTAGAAAGTGGTATGATACCTATTGTTTGCGTGGGAGAGACGCTAGAGCAAAGAAAAGCAGGACAAACTCTGGAGGTTGTGTCTGGTCAAATAAATAGAGCTTTAGATGGGATTGAAAATCCATCGAGGGTTGTATTAGCTTATGAGCCATTATGGGCTATAGGTACTGGGAAGGTGGCAAGTGTAGAAGATGTGGAGAGAGTCCATAGTGGTATCCGCGCATTTTTAGATCAAAAATGTGGAAATGGAGTGGGGGAAATGCTCTCTATTCTCTATGGAGGCTCTGTAAATGAGAAAAATATTGCCAATTTAGCCAAAATAGAGGGTGTAGATGGCTTTTTAGTCGGTGGTGCTTCACTAAAAATTGAAGATTTTGTATCATTGATTCGTCTTACTGAGGAGCACCTTTCATGAATGTTTTGTTTTTTATATCTATAACTTTATTTTTAATTCTATGTTTACTAATTTGTCTTGTTGTTTTAGTCCAAGAGAGTAAAAGTTTAGGCTTGGGATCTTCTTTTGGTGGGGATTCTTCAAGCTCTTTTTTTGGAGCATCTACAGCAGATGTGTTAAAAAAATTTACAGCGTATTTAACAGCTATTTTTATTGGTTCTTGTGTGATGCTTTCTTTATGGACGAGCGTTATGGAGAGAAAAAGAGTGGCGCCTATTAAAAAACAACCAGTTGAGCAGGTAGAGACGCAATCTCATGATTAAAGATTTAGTATACTACAATGATCAGAGACTACGCCAACGTTGTAAAAGCGTGGAAAAAGTGGATGATGATGTACGCAAAGTGGTTCAAGACCTCATTGATTCTGTAGTATACTATAATGGAGCTGGCCTGGCAGCGCCTCAAATTGGTTGTTTAATCAGAGTATTTGTTATCTGTGTTGAGCACACGGTGGAAGCAGATGGCTCATCTATTATCTGCCCTCCTAAGGTCTTTATCAATCCTGAAATTAGTAATACTAGCGAAGAGAGAGTTGTTTATCCAGAAGGGTGTTTGTCTATACCAGGGCTTGTTGAGGATGTGGAGAGGGTCAAAAAATTTACAATCAAAGCGTTAGATCTCAACGGCAATTCTTTTGAAGAGAGCGTAGATCTTTGGCGCGCGCGCGTTATTTTGCATGAATTTGATCATTTAGAGGGTAAGCTGTTTATTGACAGACTTGATCCTGGCGTGCAGCAGAGGTTAAAAGAGCCTATGAATGAGATTGATCAAACATTTAATAAAAAAACTCATTAGAGAATTTTTATGCTTAAAGATTTAGTTTATTATAATGATCCAAGATTGCGTCAAGGGTGTGCCCGTGTGCGGGTATGTGATGCCAGTACTGCCCAAGTGGCGCAAGATTTAGCAGACAGTGTAGTGCATCATAGCGGCGCAGGTATGTCAGCGCCTCAAATTGGGCATATGTTACGCGTGATTGTTATTTGCTTAGCACCAGATGTTGCACCAGATGGGTCGGCTATTGTATGTGACCCTAAAATCTATATTAATCCTGAAATCATTGAAAAATCATCTGAGACTATTATTTATCCAGAAGGATCTCTTTCTATACCGGGGCTTACTGAAGAAGTAGAAAGGGTAAAAAAGATCAAAGTTAAAGCATTAGATGTGGATGGCAACATGTTTGAAGAAGAAGCTGATTTATGGAGAGCACGTGTTATCTTGCATGAAATGGACTATTTAGATGGGGATTTATTTATCGATAAATTAGAGCCCGGCGCACAGCTAAGGATTGTTGGAGCTTTGGAGAGTGTCGACAAAGAGTTTAATAAAACGTCCCGTTAATTTTAAATTTTTTCTATGGTTGTGGATCGATGAGGCTAAGGCCTATCATGAAGCTATTATTTTTCTTCTCAGGGGCTGGGGAGTGCGTGAAGGTCATTTTTAGTTTCCAGCAGGTGCTGATGATGGTGTCAATATTAACACGTACTTCATTGTAATTAGCCTCATTGCCCCGTCCCCATCCAATATGGGATTCAATCTTTGCAGTCCATAGGGGAGCGACTTTAGCTTGAAATTTTGTAATCAGGGAATTTCTTCCATCCGATAGAGGGGAGTTGGAGAGTTTACTTAAGGGACGGACTACTTCGAAGACAAAGTTATTGTGATCGGCACGTCTCCAATAAAAGGGGCTACGGTGCCTTAGTTCTGTTTTAATGGCAAAATTCTCGTTAAAGGTCCACGCAAGTTCCAAGTTGTTAAAATCAAAAGATTTTGTTTGAAAATTCCATCCGTTGCGGTTGGTGATCTTAAGACGGGGAAACTGATAGGTCATATCGAAGCGCAGTTTAGGAGTGGTCATATCAAAAATATCGGTAAGAAAGAAGCTATAGGCGTAGCAGTTGAGAGTGATATTGGGAGCAAAAAGGGGGTAGCGGCTTAAAAATATAGACTCTTGCCATCCCGATTTTAAGTATAAAATTTTAGCAAGGCCATCGTTGAGGCCAAAGATATAGGGGGTGTCGGGCTTTAATGTGGGGCTTGTTATGCCGTAGAGATTGACGTAGGGTTTATGGGAGAGAAAAAGATTTTTAAAGTGGCTTGTGCTGTGAATACTAGCGAGACATTGATAGCGTAGTAGTGCTTGGATATTAGGGCGATCTTTACGGGTACGGGTATAAAAAATGCCTTCAAAAGATAGAGAGGGAGCAATTTTTAAAATATGGATATTAAAAGGTCTGGAAATAGTGTTTAGTGTGGAAACTCTTAAAGATTTAAAATCATGCAACGCGCTTTGAACATCTTTGGCGAAGACATAGTCGAGGTAGGAGCATTTTAAAGTATTTTGGTTGGTGATACCACTAGAGCCGAGAAGAAAAGTTTTGGATAAGAAAAAAGCTTCAGGAAGTTTTTGTTTCAGTGCTTGGAAAGAGTTGACCCGCAGAGCAGTATCTATGCCGCTAATACCTTGCGAGCCATAATAGATAACACTAGAGTATGTTTTTTTAGCTGTGTTCAAAACAAAGTCGGGACTTTTAAAATCTGTTTGAAGGTTGCGGTCACTTAAATAGTCGTAGTTCAAGTTGAATTTTATATTGGAAGTATCGGCTTTAAATTTTCCTTGGAAGCGGTAGTGTGTACGTGCTTTATTGGGATTATTGTCTCTAAAAAAGGCATCGTGATCTAAATAGCTACGTGTGAGAAATTCGCGGTTTCCTTTGGAGTTTTTATGGTGGGTTTCAATAGCGCCGCCAAGACCTTTGGTAGGACGTAAAAGAAAGCGGAAAAAAACGTTTAAGTCTTTATAAGAGTAAACTCTATAGCGCATAGAAAATTTGGGAAAAAGTCCGGTTTCCCAGTCTAAAGCATAATTAACGGGAGATTTTTTAAACGAGTGCAAGTTACTTTTAAAATAGGGGAGGTAAAAAAGAGGGGTCTCTTTAACCCTGAAAGTGATGTTTTTAGCAATAATCTCTTCTTGTGAATCGATATTGATGTTACCCACATCAATTTTCCAGGAAATATTTCTATCATCACTGGTGGTGATGTAGCCGTTTTCTATACCCAACGTTTTATTGGGCTCTAAAAAAATAGTTTTTGCTCCCACATGCCAGAGGTTGATGCGCGTGATACCATTTTTTATAACGCCTGTTCTTTGAATGAAATCGTATTGAAACTTTTCCCCAATAAACCATTTACCTTGATGGCGGACCATTAAATCTCCCCAAGCGATAATGCTGTGGCTACGACTTGTTGAAGAGACAGTGTGATAAATGATGTTTTTTGCCTGAACTTTTAGATCTGGCATAGTAAGAATGCCTCCTTTAGTCGTACTTAAAGTGCCTTGTTTGTATTCTGGAGCATTGAGATCGATATCAAACGCTGTAGAAAAGGCGATTAAGGGAGCGCACAATAAAAAGATAAGCAAAATAAACGAAAGTTTCGAAAAGTGCATTTTAGAAGCCTGAGGGGAGCTGCTTGAGTTAAACTAAGAGTATAAACGAAAGAGGGGATTTTATAAAATGCACTTCATCAGAAGTCCTGCTAGAAGATAGCGATTTTGATCATGGCCCTCTTTGATAAGGTTAATAAGAAGGTCTATACCTTCTTTATCATGGCTGGTAGCGAGAGCGTCAAAGGTTTCAATCAGGAGCTGAGATTTTTCTTGTGGAGTGAGTTGAAAGGTGTTTTCGAGTGCATAGTTTTTATCAAAAGTAGGTAGAGGTTTAAATTCTATCAACGTGTGATTTTTTTGATTTGAAGCCCATTCAATAAGTTTGGATTTATGATATTGCGTGTTTGATTTGAGCCGGTAGAGGGATAGGTGGGAATAGGTTCTATTAAAAGGACAACCTACTTTGTTCGATTCTTGTTCTAATAATTGTTTAACGTCCTCTGAAGCGATACTCTCTAATAAACGGATAACTACAGGAATAAGTGTGTTGTTATCTTCATCCAAGACATGCTTGGCTATTTTCAAAAAGGATTCTTGTGGTAGCTCTAAAGCATTAACCAACATTTTTTCTTTAAATTGGTGCGTAATAAGGGGAAGATTTTGCTTCAGCTTTTTACTTACTTCTCTACAAGATGTAATAGATTTCCATGCAAAAAGAGCGCCTGCTTGTGACTGAATAGGAATAAATCCTAAATCACTACTTTTTTTTGTTAGCAAGTCGATGACGCTATCGGTACATACAGGGTTTCTTTTTTCAAGTAGGGCAACGGTTGCGTTAAGGCGCACATTTTTGTCTTTGTCACAGAGTAATTGGAGGAGTAAAGCGTCGCTATTTTCAATACCTTGCAACATAAAAATTGCAAAAGGGTTTTTCTTTTTAGCCTCTACAATAACGCGTTCATAACCTTTTTCATCTCCCAGATTCACCAGTGCCTTGGAAGCACAAAGTGCCAGGTTAGGGTTGGGGTTTTTGGCTATTTGTGTAAATGTTTTAAGAGATGAAAAATCTTGAAAGTAACCCAGAGCATAAACACACGCCTCTTTTTCTACCGCGCCAGCATGGTTAAACCCTCTTTTAATCAAAGCAGTAAAATCATCACGTCCAAAATTGGCAGCTGCTAAAATAGCTGCAATACGCACATAAGTGTTTTTGTGGCCAATCAACTTTTTTAATATAGACAAAGATTCTTGGCACCCCATCATTGCAAAAAGGTTAGCAAAGGTTCCTTGGTAGGGAGGTGGAAAGCGTTGCATTAGACTGTAGATAAGGCCCGTGGTTCTATGTGCTTTTTTTTCACACAGAGCATAAGCTGCCTCTAACCTTACTATAGGGTAGGGAGAGCTGAAGGCTTTGGTAAGGAGAGTGATTGCTTGGTCGTTAGAATTTTGCCTTAAAAAATTGATTGTTGCTAGCTGCGTGGAGGGGTTTTTACTCTGCATTCCCTTCTCAAACAGATACATAATCTCTTTAGATCCTGAAAGAGCAGCTCCATACATACTCAGTAGCTGCGTTGTTTCATCATCGGACTGGGCACCTTGATTTAATATGATATTTCCAATTTGCTCAAGCATTTGGTAGTCATGCTTGTGAGTAGAATTTACAAGAGATTGGTATTGCTCAATACCTCTACCGTACTGTCCTGATTGTAGCAAATAAAGGATATGATTGGCCAAAGGTGCTTCTGAGAAACAGGGTAGGACTACTATACATAGTAAAAGAAGAAAAATCTTTTTCATAAAGCTCTATATCGACAGAAAAATTCATTATAAAAATAAAGATTTTTACAGCAATAAAAATAGAGGTTATTTTTTTACTTCTTTTTTTATTTTATTTGTAGAGTGGTCTATCCAAATAGGACTAGACCAAGCTAGATGTGAATCTTCTTGCTCTACACGCAGGTAAAAGTATTGAAATAAGGAACCATCAGGCCCTTTCAATATATTTTCAGCAATAGGGCTAAGATCATCGTGCTCTAGCTCAAACTCTTCACTATCGGGTGCAAAGCGGAGAAAGACTTCACCATTGCGAATCACGAGAACTTCTTTAAGTTTATCTGTGCCAACAATATCTATTTTGATGTGACGGTTGTAAGCAAGTCCTGGCTTATCTGCAGTGCTTATTTGGCTACCAATAGGTTGGTTAGCAATAGAAAAGTCTACAAGAATTCTCGGACCTGTGGTGGCAAAAGTGGATCTTTTTTCAATCGCTTGTAGTAGGCCATCACGCGTTTGTGCTGAGGATAAAATTGCTGTTATACCAGGAGTGTATTGCACTTGGTCACTGTCGAAAAAGTCTTTAAAAGCGCCCCTATCATCATAACCTCCTGCAAGAAAGGCAAAGCGGCAGTTTTTATTTAATGCGCGTCTAATGGATCCTTCAGCTTTTTCTTTCATCCCTTTTTTAGATTTACATGAAATAGGTCGAGGGTTGCCTTCACTAGCAGTACACTCAGAAGAGCCCCAGGCATTATAAATTTCTACTGCTTTTTCATATTCAGGATCAAAACTTTGGAAGTCGTATACGGTTTTTGATCCCATGGTAAACATGGGGATAGAGAGTAATTCTTTGGGAAGATGATTGCGGTATATTTTCTTTAGATGACTAGATTTTTGCTCATTTTTTCGAAGAATAGGTTTTCCATCTTTAGCATAGACAATTTGCCTAAGCCCCTCTTCCTTATCTTCTCCTTGCCATTGACAACCAAGAAAGGCTACGAAGCGGTCATCCTCGTTAAATTCAGAGATGAATGTAGAAATATTTTTCCAAGTAGTTCCCGGTGTTTCTTCTTCGCTCTCAAAAGCAGAAGTACTGAAAAATTGTAGTGATTTGTCATCTCGGTTAAAGCGGAGTGAGGATTCAATATTTTTGCTCGAATCGAACATTGTTGATTCAGCGTGAAATGTTCCCCAGTAAGCTTGTAAAGGGTTGTTTGGATAACATTTGATAGGAGAAGAGAAAAAAACCGATCCATTACGTAGGTTTTTTAGTTGAATTCTATACAGTCCTATTTCATTAAAATAGAGGTTAGGGAGCGTGATAAAACCTGTTTCGGGTACAAAGAGCTTCCAGTTGATGTTTTCTCTTAGACGTTCATAAGAGAGCTCAATGAGTGTATCCTCAGGAGAGAGTCCTGTGAGGTTAGAGTATTCATCTTCAAAACGGATAACAATATTAAAGCGCTCATTTTTATTAACGATAGAGGGAACAATAGGTGTAATTTTTTTCAGCATACCACCTCTTACGTCGATGTAAAAAGGCTCAATTTCTTTGTAATTACCCTTCCCTTTAGGATCTATATGGAGGTAAAAAGGTTTACGGCGCACTGTATTGGTTTGAGCTCTATTTCCCTGTGTTGCTGAAGTGGCTGGATCAGGACTGCCCATAAAAATACAAACATTTTCTCCCTCTTCCAAATCGTGGGGAAGAACAAATTCAAAAAGAGGTCTGTGGTGAGTATCATCCATCACAGCAGTAGCAGGAATCATCTTTTTTTCATTCGTAGCCATCCAAATAAGGTTAGACTTTTTGCGCGATCCTGTTTCAGGAATTACCCATTCAAAATCTCTTCCAAAGGAGCCAATATCGAATTTAAAGCGCGTTCCTTTTTGTAGTGGAGTAGCAGGAGAGTAAACAAACTTCCAGGTGTTAACTTGTCCTGCATAAGCTTTTTTTGGTTCTGTATAAGCTACTGATCTTCGCACAAATGCCTCAAAATATAATGGTTTTCCTGACAGTTAGAGGAGAAAAAAATCCTTAAGAAAGTTCCGCGCTCTAAGGATACGAGTATAACTAAATTTTCTTTGTTTTTCAATATCTACATAAAATTAACCCTGTTCTTAAGAAAGAGGAGGGTTAGATCTGGGAGTAATAAGGATTTTTTCGATAAAACGTTCATTACAGCTCAAAACTTCGAGGTCAAAAGAGTCGCTATGCATTTTCCACCCTTGTTTAGGAATAGAGCCTACACAGTAGAAGATATAGCCGCTAATGGTGTCGTAGTTGTTTTGATGGGGCAGGGAGATGTTTAGTTGTTTCTCGAGGTCTAAAATAGTCATTTTTCCATCGACGATGAAAGCATTATCGCTTTTAGATTTTTTTAAAACTTGGGGGGGGAGCGTTGTGTCATGTTCATCGGCTATTTCCCCCACTAATTCTTCTAAAATATCTTCAATGGTGACAATCCCCTCTGTCCCTCCATATTCATCTACTATCACAGTTAAATGTACTTTTTTAGCACGTAACTCGTGCAACAGTGCGTGAATTTTTTTACTTTCAGGAGTGAAGAAAGGGGGACGCATTAAGGCTTTAATAGGGCTTAAAGGCTCTTTTTGGTCATGGGTAAAAAGAAAATTGGCGACATCTTTAAAATATAAGATTCCAACAATATTATCGATGGATTCACTAAAAACAGGGATACGGCTATGGCCATGTTTGATGAAGGCAGTAATAGCTTTTTTAAGTGATCCTTCTTGATCTAAAGCAATCACATCAACGCGTGGTATCATCACCTCTTTTGCCATTTTATATTTTAGTGAAGTAACGGCGCCGATGAGCTTTTTCTCTTCGCTTAGAAAAATAGAGGAGAGGTCTGATTCATGCAAAAGTTCAAAGATGGTGTTTTTTTCTTTTAGAGAGGAGCTTTTGGTATGTTTATTAACATAGCTTGACTGAGAGAAACTGTACATTTTAAGTAATAAGAAGGTTAGGGGGAAAAGAATAATACTGGTGATAGAGACGATAGGAGTTACAAAGCGTATAATACGCATAGGGTTTGTAGAAATAAGCATTTGAAGTATGAAGTCGATGAGCAAAATAAAAAAAGTGGCAACAACACCTATAAGGAGTAAAAATACGAGGTTAGAAAATGGCGAGCTAAAGGGGGGCTGATTGGAAAAAGCGATATAGGATTGGAGCAGGAAAAGAGTAACAAAGATAATAGGTAGTGTTGTTGTGGCTCCTAGTAAATAGTGAAGTTTTTTCCAATATCTACTCGGAAATAAGCGTCTAATAAGGTTGGGGAAGAAATACAGTAGGGGTTTAGAGCTAAATTCTTTGCGGGTTTCTACTTTATCGAGAATTTGTACTGCTTTCATAAAGGCTGTAATACAGCACAGCAGAAATAGGAAAAAAAATAGCCAGAAGTAGGGAGAGTTGAAAAAAGCGAGCAAAATCACCTCGGTATGTAAGTATTTATTTTTTATATAGTATCTAGTTTTATTAGGTGCGCTTTTTACATCTTTTTTTTAGCAGTTTTTGCACAGTACTAATCTGTGTTAGCTCATCCGGGCTTTTTAAAGCGCATGTATTTCCTTTTTTGGCTATTGCACCTGTATCGATCAATCTTTTTACTATAAGGCACACCTGAGGGGTGTCGGGGTTCATTACAGCAAAATGTAGGGGAGTAAAGCCTTTGAACATGCCTGAGGCAATTTCAGCGTGTACATCGATTTCTTCTCGTGCGGTGAGAAGCTCGACCACTTTTGAGCTTGCTTGAAGCGCAGCAAAATGTAGAGGGGTGGCTCCTGCGTATTGAGATATATGTTGCCGGGCATTGATATCAATTGAAGGACTCGATAGTAAGGCTTGAACTATGTCGGCCGAGTTTTGCATAGCAGCAAAGTGTAGAGGCGTAGCTCCATCACATGTGGCTATATTGGGATTGAGCGTGGATATTTCTAAAAGGGCAGTGACAAGTGGTGTGGATTTTTTACATACAGCATAGAGCAAGGGGGTATACGTGTTTTTGTCCAATACATTGGGATCGAGCTGCGGATAAGAGCTTAAAGCAGTAATAGCTTCGCTATTATTTGTAAGCACGGCTAAGTGTAGAGCCGTCATGCGATCAAATCGGGTAGCATTGATATTGACGCCATTTTCGATTAAATATTGAATTATAGGAGCAACATCTTTTTGCGCGCTTGTAATACATGCTAGGTGTAGTGGCCAGTGGCCATCTTTATCTTGGAGCTTTAGAAAGGAGGGTAAACTTTTGGGAGAAATATTACGTATTTTGTCCATATCTCCGCGTAAAATAGCACGTAGAAATTGCGTATTACTTATTTCCTCAGAAAATCCACTTTGTGAGAAAAATAGCAAGCTAAGAGAAAAAATTACAGTGCGTATAAACATTTGTTGATTAAAGGTTTTTTTTCTAATAAGTGTGTAAAAAAAAGATCTTCCTGTGCGCGGATGATGCTTTGTTGTTGTTGCGTCATATCTTCATAGCCCAGCATGTGCAGAAGGCCATGTACTAGATAGCGGGCAATCTCTTTTTTGTAATATGTTTTGTGCTCTTGTGCCTGCTTTTTTGCAACACTTGGACAGATTACAATCTCTCCAAGAACAGCTTCTGAGCTTTCGGGAGTGTCTACGGGGAAAGTCATGCAGTCGGTGGGGGTCTTATCGTTAAAATACTGTCCATGTAAGAGAGCAGATTTTTCCTCATCGACAAAAGTGATGTCTAGAGATATAGCGCTAGGGCAATGCTTAGCGCAAAATAGAGAAGCTACGTTTTCCATTAAGGGGAGATCTACGGGGAAATCTTTTTGAAGGTTATAAGTATTAACGCTGAGCATTAACAGGGGAAGTGTTAATTAGAAGGTGTTTTGGGAAGGGCTGTAACTTTTTTATCGCCCTCTTTCCATTTGCCTAATTTTTTAAGCACATCGATTCTCTCAAAGCGCTTTAAAACGTTTCTTTTTGCCGCAGTTTTACCGGATTTTCCAAAGCTTGGATGTCTTGACATACGTTTCCTTTTTTAAATGTTGAAGTTATCTTGCGCCAGATATTTTAGGCACAAAGGTAGGATACGTAGTTTTGGCTACATATATGTTACCATGTTCTTTAAAACCTTTGGGTAGGTTATCCTTCTTTGGGCCAGTCTTGATGGAGCCGATCTTTGGCTTCCTTGGGCAATGCTTCTTTCGATCCTTTTTACTAATACGAACCATAAAAATATCTCCTATCTATTGCGCTAAGTATAAAAAGGAAAAGGAAATAGTTCAAGGAGAATTTAGGGTAAACGAGAAAAAGGTTGGATAAGAGGTGAAATATCAAATTAAATTTTTAATAGGAGGGTAAAGAGAGTAAAAAAATAATTTGATGTTTATTACTTTAAACGTATATTATCTCCAATCAAAATATATAAATTACAATAGGAGTAAAAGATGAGCGCAAATGTAGTAGGTGTAGCAGGTTCTAAAATAGTGTTAATAGAATTACCTAATAACCCCTACATTCGTCGATGCGAGTTGTCTCAAAAAAGTGGCCATCAAACTTATATTGTAGAGTTAGTTCAGAAAGGTTGTTTTGATAATTTCATGTATGAAGCTTTTGATGAAGAGGTAGGAGCATTAGAAAAATTAGCTAAAAAAATAGAGACAGTTTTTGGTTCAGCTATAGCCTTTTGTTTGGCTGAGGATCAATCTGATTCAACGCTCGTTATGGAAACAAGAGAAGTGATGCAATTACTCTCAGCGGTTTATGGTGAAAGAATATTGATGATGGAGCTTGTTTCTAAAGGAGTGTTGGATGGAAGGTTTAAGCAAGAATCAATCTGTAGTATGCGAGCTCTATCTTTACTTAAGGAGTGTAGAGAAATAATATTGTCTGTTTGTAGTAACGTTGAAAAGCTGCCTGAGCTTAGAGATGATCCAGCTGTGAATCCGGAGGAGATACAAGAGCATTTGGCTAAGGCAAAAGAGCTAAGTAGAGAAAAAAAATATGCACAAGCACTTGCAGAGTATAGGCATGGGTTAGTGCGTACTGAAGGAGTGGGAGCAAAACAATACGGGGAAATGATACAGGCTACGTTTGTTCCAATGAAGGACTACCCTAATTTGCTCGTTGCTTATCTTAATCTTATCATGTACTTCTTCCAAGAAGGGAATTCGGCAAGCGCTATGGACGCTATTAAAGCAGTCCAAGGACTTGAGGCGTCACTGTTTCAAAGCTCAGTAAAGATTCCAGGTCAAATACTGTTTCTTTTTAAAGACTTAAGTCTAGTATTTGATGAACTTGAAGCATTAGAAAGTAGACCACACAATGTTCAATTAAAACTTGATTCTGTGCAAGCAGACGTAGAACAAGAAGAAGTATCTACATCATAAGCAGAGAGTAACCCTTTTAATAATTAGGAGGGTTTTGTTGTTATTGGAGCTGGATAGCGCACCCTTTTTCTAGGTAGTAGCTGTACCGTTTTTTTGCAAAAGAGGCTTTTTCAGCTGTTGAGCTATCATCGAATTCGTAAATGGTCGTGACTGATTCTAAATCAATAGGGGAAGGCTCCAGGTTGAAAGCTGCGTGGGTTTCCCTCTTGGGCGCAGTTTGTCCAAGGTATAGAAGATTATCACAGTTTTCTAAATCTTTAGTGTGGGGTAAAAAGTCATTTTTTGAGTAGGACCAGAGTAGTAGACTAGTATAGTCCAGTGCTACAGGGTTTTTTGAAAAGAAAAGCAGAGCTTGTCCTTTGGTGAAATAGTGGTGTGCAATTTCAAAAATCTTTACCTGCTTCTCACGTGCATTAGCTACTTTGAAGAAGGTGACATAAATTTTTTTGCTATTGGCTTTTTTCACTCTTGGGCTCATCTGGCTGGTTCTTGGGGTCATACATACCACAAGAGAGCAAAAATTTAAACAAGTCTTCAGTGGAAATATCTACAGTTTTAATATCTTCTTCACTATAGAGCATTAAAAAACCTGAAATAGGGTGAGGGGAGGTGGGAACAAATATGGAGTAAAATTTTTTTTTATCTTTGGTTTTACTGTTCAAACTGTTTTGTAAAATTTCAGGAGCTTCATCTGTCATTAGCCCCATAGCATACGTTTTATCATGGGGAAAAGGAACTAAGACACGCTCTTTAAAAATATTTTTGTTGTCTCCAGCAAAAACATTAGTCGTCACATCTCTTGTTATTTTATAAATGGTTTTAACAATCGGAATACGTTTAACAATTTTTTCAGAGAGCCTTAATACTAAAGAAAAAAGGTAGCGCCGTCCTACAATACCCACGATAAAAGTGAGGAATAAAAAAGAGATTACAATAGCTATTTGGCTAAAAAATACAAGCAAGTGACGGTGTTGCGAGAAAAAATTGGCATTTCTTTCAAAAACGAGATCTTCAAAAATAGAGAGAAAAGGTGCGGTGAGGAGATCGACAAAAAAGTGCACAATAAAGATAGTGATAGCAATAGGAAGGATTGTAGCAAGGCCTGCTAAAAATATCCGTTTCATTTTCATACTGCATCTACACGCGGGTTTTCAGGAGTAATCACTCCGCAAGAGACAATATATTTAATCGCTTGCTCAGGTTTTAAATCTAAATGGATTAGATCACTCTTTTTATACATCATTAAAAAGCCTGTAGTAGGGTTGGGTGTTGTAGGTACCAATACCGAAACCATAGGTTCATTAATTTTTTCATTACAAATAGCGGGGGCATCTCTAGAAACAAGGCCTATGACATAAGAGCCTTCTTTAGGAAACGGGACCATCACCACTTGTTTAAACGCAGATTTGTCCGTAACAAAAATGGTTTTAATGATCTCTTGCGTTGTTTTATAAACTTTATTGATCAGGGGGATTTTGTGTAAAATTTTATCACTGGTACTTAGCAGTAATTTGAAGAAAAACCAACGGGCAATCAAGCCTAAAAAAATAGTAAAGACAAAAAGACAAATTAAAATCAAAAATTGGCTGCCATATAGAACTAGTTGCTCTCGGCTTAACAATAAAAAGCCTTTGTTAATCACATGAAAATTATGCAAATATTCAGAGACAATCCCTATGAAAGGTTTGGTCAAAAAGTTGACTACAAAAACAACCAAAGCAATGGTAACTGCCAAGGGAAGCAGTATAACTAGACCGGTGATAAAATACTTTTTCATATGCCTATTCGATGAGTACAGTAAAGGTAAATCCTAGGCGATTGTTAATTCATTGTCTAGATACTTTTTTAGAGTGCTAATTTTTTCTTTTAGGAGGGGATAGTTGCCACTTAGTAGAAAGCGTTTTTAGATCGATTTTAATCATGGTTAAAGATCCCTGCATACCTACTTGAAAAGTTTGCTTCGTGCGACTTCCAATCAAAAGATTTTTTTCTGGATTGAAGCGGTAATGATCTTTTAAATCTCTTACTTCAATAAAATAGTCAAAGTTTAAAGGAGAAATGTTTGCAAGCATACCTTTAGATTTGATTTTAGTTATGGTGGCCGCGTAGCGCTTTTTCCCCTCAAGGGACCATTTTTCTAGCAGTCTGAGCTTTTTCCACATTAAAGTGAGTTGCTCTGCTTTAAAAGAGTTACGCTCTGTTTTAGAGAGATGAGCCGCTATGGTATCCAGCGCTTCTGTTGAGTAATAATCTACTTTTTCAAATAGTTGTCTGTGAATAACCAGATCGCTATATCTTCTAATGGGAGACGTGAAATGACAATAGTGATCAAGAAATAGAGAAAAATGCCCCAGGTTTTTCGCCGTATATTTAGCTAGTTTTAAGCAACGTATATAAGCCGTGGTGACCATTTGCTCAAAAGGGGTGTTTTTACTCATGGCAAAAACTTTTTCTAAATCATGCTCATTAGGATTTAAAGGTACTTTGACACCCAAAGATTGTGCAAAGCGGAAAAATTCTTTAAGATTTTCAGGATCTGGATGCTCGTGTGATCTAAAAATTCCTTGACCATACTTTTTGTCTACAGTTTCAGCTATCACTTCATTGGCTTGTAACATAAATTCTTCTACAAGCTGGTGAGTGATGTCATAATGGACTACTTCATAACCTGTAGGCTCTCCTTTTTCATCTACATGAAAAACTAAATCATCCAGTTCAATCTCTAGGCAGCCACGTTCCTGCTTTCTCTTCTTTAAAAGTTTTGCAAGAGCTACAAATTGGCCAAGTAAAGGACTTAGATCAGACTCTGTTTCACCATTTATGATAGAAAGAGCGTTTTTGTAAGTAAGCCTTTTTTTACTTCGGATAACTCCGCGAGTAATCTTATGTTTTGTTCGCTTTCCTGTGGGGTCAAAGCTCATCATTACAGAGACAGTTAACCTTTCCACTCCCTCTTTTAAAGAGCAAAGCTCATTAGAAAGGGCCTTGGGAAGCATCGGTAAAACAGAACCTATGAGATAGGTCGAATTACCCCGTTTTTTAGCTTCAGTATCCAGATTTGATCCCGGCTTTACATAGTGAGAAACGTCAGCAATATGTACATTTAAATGAAAATTGCCCTCTTTATCCACGTCGAGAGAAAGTGCATCGTCATAATCCTGAGCAGTGTCAGGATCAATGGTTACAACTAAATCTTGAGTGAAGTCAGTTCGTCCTACACACTCTTCTTTAAGCACATCTGTTGAAAATTGCTTTACTTCCTCGAGTACTTCTGGTGGGAAATCTGTAGGAATTTGCAACTCTAGTGCTGCGAATAAGTTGTCATCAAGAGCTACATCAATATTGCCAATAGCTTGTATCAATTCTGCATGGATCGGATCAGCAGGCTCTCCCCACTTTTCTATCTTGATCTCTAAACGATCCCCAGGTCTTAAAGCTTCTACTTCTTTTGTTTTTTCCAGATAAACTGTTTTTTTTCTCCCTAAAGAAGGTAAAAAACACATTAACTCTCCAGGGTTATCCACAAAGACGCAAACAGCCATGTAGCTTTGCTTTTTTCTAGAGATAACTTTAACGATTTTCCCTTCAGGGCCCTTGTTTTTCTTGCGAATAGGAGAAACCTCCACTTCAACAAGATCACCATCGAGAGCATTCATTGTTTTGGTGGCAGGAATGAAAACATCTTCATTGAGAATAGCCTCTTTTGGAGGAACAAAACCGAACCCCAAGCGGTGTAAAGAAAAAAGACCTGTAACGATTAGCAAAATTTAAGAATTTTAAAATTAAAGTGTTGGCTTCATTCTACTCCTTAGTAGAATAAATAACTAACAAAAAAAGCAAAGCCAGAAGCTTTGCTTTCATCTATTTATGGCTTACTCGCCTGAGCAGTCCTGACCATCTTCATGGTGTTGGTGTTGCTCTTGATGATTTGGTGCCTGTTGGCATGATGTAGCAATAGCTCCAAAACAAACAAATGCTGCAAGTATGAAATATTTCATATTCATATTATCCCTCCAAAGTATTAAAAAAGACCTATATCTTATTTGTAGTTTTAAAATAAGCGATTGTCAATAGATAATTAATTTGATTGTTTTTTATAAAAACGTAATTCGCTCTATATCTTGTGGTTAAGACTTAATTAAGTTTGTGTGCTTTTTTGAAGCTAGAGAAAGTGTTTTCTAGAAGGCAGGCAATAGTCATAGGGCCAACGCCTCCAGGGACGGGTGAGATAGCATAGCATTTATCCTTAACTGATTCAAAGTCAACGTCTCCTGTGATTCGGTAGCGCCCAGCATGTTTTTCCCGGTGGATACCCACATCGATCACAATAGCCTCTTTTTTCACATCTTCTGCTTTTATAAGGTGTTTCACGCCAGCGCAAGCGATAATTACATCTGCAGAGTTTAAAAGAGAGCGTTTGTTGTGTGAGGTTTTGTGTATGAGGGTAACGGTGGCATTAAGAAAATCTGTTTTTTGACTAAGGAGAGTAGCTAAAGGTTTGCCTACAATTAAACTTCTTCCTACAATTGCTACGTGTTTGTTATTTAAAGAGATACCATAGTATTTGAGCAATTTTGTGATGCCAAGCGGTGTACAAGGAATAAAGCCTGTGGAGTCTTGGGAGAGGATTTTGCCCAGATTTAAAGGGTGGAAGCCATCTACATCTTTACTCGGGGCTATAGCGCTAACGATTGTAGCAACACGGATAGGGGCAGGGAGGGGTTGTTGTACTAGGATGCCATAAATATTAGGGTCACTATTTTGCTTTTCAATGGCTTGGATTAATTCTTTTTCACTGATTTGATCGCTTAATTCAATTAAAACAGAGTTTATCCCTACTTGCGCGCAAGCTTTTTGCTTCATTTTGACATAAATTTGAGAAGCTTTATCCTCTCCTACTAAAATAAAGGCGATACCTATAGGTTGGTCTATTGTAGCCAAAGATTCTTGAAGGTTTTTCAAGATGTCAGCGGCACATTTTTTCCCATCAAGTATGATCATTTTTGTTAGCTTTGGTTAAAGTATTACCTATCTTCTTCACCATCTGGTCGTGCAATAGGCCGTTTGTGGCTATTAGAGAAGAAGATTGTTGAAAGCTAAGGGCGCCTCCATCAAAAGTGGAGAAACTACCCCCAGCCTCTTCTACAAGTAATAGGCCAGCAGCGCTACTGTATGGCTCTAAAGAGGTGGTCCAAAATCCATCACACCTTCCAGCTGCTAAATAGCTAAGGGCTAAAGCAGAAGAGCCAAGTTGCCGAATGGGAATACCCATTTTAGCAAAATCTTGAAAAAGATCCAAGCAGCAAAGGGGGTTTTCGTGTGTGTTATAAGAAAAAGAGGTGAAAGCCATCATGTTATCTAAAACAGCCGTGCCCGTTACAGATAGTTTTCGTCCATTGAGATAGGCACCAGAATCTTTTTCAGCAGTAAAAAGTTCATGAGAAAGAGGCTGATAGACAACACCTGTGAGAGTTTCGTTGTTAAACAGGGCAGCGATGCTTACGCAAAAGACAGGGATTTGGTGAAAAAAATTGACGGTGCCATCAATAGGGTCAATTAGCCAGGTGATACCGTCTTTGCCCTCATCACTATTGCCACTATTACCACTCTCTTCACCGATAAAGCGGTGGTTAGGAAAGTGGGACTTGATGGTGTCAATAATGAGTTTTTCTGCCCTCTTATCCACTTCTGTAACAATATTATGTCTACCCGATTTTGTTTCAAAGCTATGCTTTTCTCCAAACTGTTTTCGCAGATAATCTCCTACATTAAGCGCTGCTAAACAAGCAACTTTTGTCAGTCTTGCTCTTAAAATTTGAGATAGGTCGAGATCGGGACTCATAATGACTCTCTATTAAGGATTAAAGGTAATTAACCTCGTTGTAGCTCTTTTTTTTTAAAAAAGAAAGAGGTCTACCTCTTTTTTTTAGATAGTGGAGAGAATTTTCGAGTAAAGAAAAAGCTTTTGATCCATCGGGTAAAAGATTGAAAAAAGAAGCTGGGAATAAAAAAAAGAGCCATTCCCAGAGCGCTATTGAGTAAGCAGGGGAGAATAGGGCGCCAAATCAGTGTGTGTAGAGTTCTGTAGGGGAGTTTTCCAAGAATTAAAAGCCCGGCATCTTGAAACAGGGTAAGAGTGTAGGCAAAGAGAAAGAGGTACAAGAGTAGAGAGAAGAAAAATTGCGAAAAATAGATGCGATAAGAGGAGAGAAATAGGGTGGATAAAGAGTAAACAGCTAAGAAAAATCCAAAGGGGAGTTCGTTGTTTAAGCAATCTAAAAAAAGACCTAAACAAAGACTGAGTACAAGGCTCTTTTTTTTGGTGTGGATAAAGGCACTAATTACCAGTAAAGGAGTAAAAGGTATTAGATTATATGTGGGAAAAAAAGTTTGTCCAGCAAGTAAAAGGGCGAGGGAATAGAAAAAAAGTAGTAGTGTATGCATAAAAAAACCAGTTTAAACAGCGCCCTGTCTTTGCAATACAACGGGGATAGTTTTTAGTATAATAGAAAAGTCTTTCGCTAAGCTTTTTTGTTTACTGTAAAGGCTATCTAGAAAGATTTTATCTTGGTGTGTCAGTGTGCTTCTTCCTGAAATTTGCCACAGACATGTAATGCCTGGTTTGACAGAGAAAATATCTTTAAAAAGCAGCGGGTATTTAGCAAGGTGTTCCGGTTCTATCAAATTTTTAATATAGGCTCTAGGGCCAACAAGGGATATATCTCCTTTGAGTACGCAAAAAAAGTCAGGTAATTCATCTAAAGAGGTTTTTCTTAAAAAATGGCCTAACTTAGTAGTACGTGGATCGGGGCTAAGTTTTTGATAAGTGGCCCATTCTTCAGCAAGAACAGGATTTTCACTCAGCATACGGGAAAGTTTTTCCTCAGCATCAATACACATGGTACGGAATTTATAAATCGTAATGGTAGCGCGGTTTTTACCCAAACGGCTCCCTTTATAAAATACAGGTCCTTTGGACTCGAGCTTGATTGCTATGGCAATCATGATGAAAAGAGGAGAGAAAATAGTAAGAGCTAGCAAAGATACTATAATATCTATAGCGCGCTTGCTTACTAGGTAAAGCTGTTCTTTCATCATTATAGTCCTTATTCTTCTCAATTTTTTTCTCAATGCCTGAGTATAAATTAATACCACTCTAATTTTACAACAAAATATTTTATACAGGAGCAATACTTTGTTTTTCTTCCATTGAGATAGGGCTGCTGCTGGTGGCCGCTATCCCTACGCTGTAGTAGGTAAATCCTAGCTTTTTCATACTCGCAGCTACGTATTGATTGCGCGCATCAAAAAAACTAAAATTTTTTAATTTTTTGCATAGTTTGGCAAAATTAACCGACCTAAACTGTTTCCATTCGGTTAAAAGGCAAATACCATGTGCATCTAAAGCAGCGTCATATTCTGAAGCGCAATAAGTAACTTGCTGTGAGGGGGCGAATACTTTTTTCATGGAGTCCATTGCTTCTGGATCATATAGCCGGAGGTTGTACCCAAGGTTTAGCAATTCTTGAATAATAAAAACAGAGGGAGCGCACCGGATATCATCTGTACCAGGTTTGAATGAGAGGCCCCATATAGCTAAAGTGATGTTTGTGGCTAGTTTTGCTTTTTCAAAATAGGTAGTAATTTTGTTTAAAAACAAATGTTTGCTACGCACATTGGTTTGCTCTACTGCGTGTAAAATAGGCATCGGAACACCCTTGCTTTTAGCCAGGTAAGCAAGAGAGGTTAAGTCTTTAGGGAAACAGGATCCGCCATAACCGATACCTGCGTATAGAAAATGGGATCCTATTCTCTCATCAAGGCCCATACCTTTTCTAATAAGATGAATATTGGCCCCTGTTTTCTCACAAACTTCTGCCATCTCATTCATGAAAGAAATACGTGTTGCAAGCATGGCATTAGAAGCATATTTCACCAGCTCAGCACTAGAGGGGTCCATGACAAGGATTCGTTCAGAGTTAACGGTAAAAGAGGCATAGAGTTTACGCATCATGAGGGCATCGCTCTCTTTGTTTATACCGAGTATAATACGTGAGGGTTTCATGCAGTCGTCAATAGCTGAGCCCTCTTTGAGAAATTCTGGATTGGATAAGATGGGATAGAGATCGCTCTGTTTGATCTCTGTTTTTAGCCACTGTGTTAAAGCTTTGTTAGTACCTACGGGGACGGTAGATTTTATCGCTATTGGTAAGCGGTATTTGTGATGCTCAATAATACTAGATAAAGCTTTTCTAACAGATGTTATGTCGCACTCTCCTGAAGCTTTACAGGGCGTTCCTGTTGCAATAAAAGCGATATCAAAGGTTTCGTGTGTTTTGTAGGTAGAAGTAAAAAGTAGCCTTTCTTGCTCTTTATTTTTTTTAAGCATTTCTAGTAAAAAAGGCTCGTAGAAGGGTAAATATCCCTCATTAAGCATTTTGATTTTTGACACATTGCTATCTAGCGCTGTTACATAGTGGCCCATTTGGGCAAAGCAGGCGGCGGTAACAAGGCCTACATAGCCTGTTCCTACAACTAAAATT
This sequence comes from Candidatus Aerophobota bacterium, assembly GCA_002401865.1. Taxonomy (GTDB): domain Bacteria; phylum Chlamydiota; class Chlamydiia; order Chlamydiales; family Simkaniaceae. The sequence continues at coordinate 47,566 of NVUK01000001.1, forward strand.
TTCATAAATCTTCCTTTTTCACTGGAGTGAGTCCATCTATATTTAGAGTGTAAATTTTATCACACAAAAGTGCAAGGGAGTGGCTATGGGTAACGAGTAATAAGCTTTTATTGTGACAGCGTGTTTGATCTATTAGCATAGAAAAAATAGATTGAGACGTTTCCTCATCTAAATTGCCTGTGGGCTCATCAGCTAAAATTAAAGCGGGGTCATTGATTAAAGCTCTAGCCATCGCTACGCGTTGCTTCTCTCCTCCTGAAAGGTGGGAGACAGAACCAGTGGCATCTTGAGCTAAATTTAGCGCGCTTAAAAGTGTTAAAGCTTTTTGTTTTGCCTGCTTTGCATTCCCTGCAATTTTTGCAGGCATTAAAACGTTGTCTAAAATAGAGAGGGATTCAATAAGATTAAAATTTTGAAAGATAAAACCCATTTTCTGATTTCTTAGAAAATAGGGGCTATAAGAAGAAAAAGGTTTATTGCTAAAATGTAGCGAGCCAGAAGAGGCTTTTTCTAACGTTGCTAAAATATGTAAAAGCGTAGTTTTTCCGCATCCCGACGGCCCAATAATTGCAATAGATTCTCCTGGATAAATAGAGAGATTAACACCGCTAAAGAGTATCTTTTTAGAAGGAGATTGAAATGATTTAGAAAGGTTTTTTACGTGTAAAAGGGAAAGTTTTTCGCTCATGATACCTCCGCTTTCAAGGCTTTAGAGGGATTGACTCTGCAAGCGATTAAAGCTGGAATGATACCTGCAATAAGAGATAAAAGAGGCGTTGCAATGAGTGCTAGTTTTAGAGCATTAGGACTTAGTGTCGTAGATAAAGATTTACCATAAAACATTTCATTAAAAATATCATGACCTTGCAAACGGCTTAAAAGCATAATGATGGAGTCTAAATTTTCGAGTGTTAGATAGGCTAGAGCGACACCGATTAATGTACTAATTAGACCAATACATCCTCCAACTAGAGTGAAAATAATCCCAATACTTCGCTTAGAAGCGCCTAAAGATTGCAAAATAGCAATTTCTTTTTTCCTATCGTTGACCATTACTACCAACATGGAAATAACATTGGTGCTAGCCACAATTAAAATAATTAAACTTACAATAGAGAAAAGGTACTGGTCACTTTTAAATTGTTGGAGCAAATCTTTGACAAACTCATACTCATAGTAAGGAACAAAAGTAAAATAGGGAAGAATACCCTGCTCGCTAAAAGCTTTTTTTAAATCTTGAGTTATTTGCTCCGTGAGTTTGTTGTCGGAGAAAAAAATGTTAAAGCCATTAGTGGAAAGAGAGCTGTAAAAAGAGTCTTCTGTAGTACTGCTAATAGAGGCAACAACAGGTTTGGGTAGGAGTAAAGATTTTGAACTTACAGCAGAAATACCAGGATCATAAAATCCTGCAATATAAAAGGGGAGTTGTTGCTCTTGTGGGGAGGAGAGTGTGGTGGCAAAATAGGAGAGGTAACCTTTATCACCAAATAAATATCCCTTATCCTTCCACCCTTTGGGCGCTACAAGAGGTAAAAAATGATCGCGGCTCTTTGGGTAGTGCGTTTTAATAGAGCCCTGTTTTTCAATAAAATAGGCCCAGGGAGGCTCTATAGCAGGGGGGGTTGTAAAATGTGTTTTTACACTTAAATCGGTTACAGCGCAATTTTCGGCCCTGGTTTTAAGGGGAAAGTTTTTACCATGGAATGTCATACTCCCTTGATAAAAAATAGATTTGTTTTGAGAAGAGGGGAGTTGTACCCGGTCAATAGAAAAAATTAGGGGAGCGTCCGCGTAACAAGAAACAGTTTTACTCAGCGCCTGTTTCTTGCCAGTTTTATCTCTAAAATGAAGAATATCTTCTTCAAAAACTATATTTCCTTGGACCATGCTTTCGCTGGTATAGTCGTGATTTTTATCGGGTATAAGCAGAAAAGAGATCTTGTTTGCTTTTTGGTTAGCATAACAGGGAATATGGCCTCCTGTTTTTACAAGATCAGTTAGTAGAGAAGTGGAAAGATAACGAATTTGAGCCTTATGGAGATCAATATTTGAAAAAATAGCTTTTAATTCATCAGAGTTTGGTCCAAATTCTTTGAGCGTCATACGGTATAGATGTTCAAATTCTTCAGAACTAATTGTGGTGAGCGTTTCTACAGATTTAGTATTTTCACTAGAGAAAGATTGCAATAGAGCCATTCCCCTTAAAGGAGAGGTGGGCGCTGTTTGATTTTGATGTGTAAATCTTACAGGAGTATCCAAATAAAACTGAGAGCCACCCGATTCAAAGTCGTCAA
>NVUK01000005.1 GCA_002401865.1 Candidatus Aerophobota bacterium
AGAAAAAATATAAAAATGAAAAAGGACGCATGAACAATCCTAACGGGTATTACTTTAATCCCCATACCGTTTGTTTTAGTTTACAGTCGCCAGCTACTATGGCTCAAGATATGATCGAAAAGGGCTTTACTAATGAGGATATTTGCGCGCGTGAGCCTAGCCTCTCTTTAGAAGATGTAGAGAAGTTACGCCAAACTTCATCAGAGCACAATTTGGTGGCTGTTGCGAAGAAAACGGGAGGGACTATATATGATTTAGGAGATCTGCAAAAACTTCATCAAGAAAAAAATCGCGGCCGGGTGGTGTATATAAGTGGACAAGACATTAGTTTATTAGATTTTGACCCCGTTAAAGAAAAACAGGCCGCTTTACTTCAAGGAGCTACGGACCAAACAAGACGCTTTTTTGAGGGGCGCCGCCTAGGAGTTTTAGGAGGGGGCGTCATTTATGACTACGCCGCTTTTCAGAAAAAACAGGCCAGAGGTGTGATCAATCTTCCTATGCCACTACCTCAGTTTACCGGTAGAAAAAAAGAGATAAAAAGCCTTGAAGAAAAGCTTGCTATTGCGGGAGACGATCTTGCCATAGCTTGCTTGGTCGGAAAAAGAGGAAGTGGTAAAAGTGTGCTCGCAGGTGCATTTGCTGCTTTAAATTTAAAACAATTTTCACTGATGTGTAAAATTGATCATAGGAACCGCGAGGCATTTGACATGAGCTACAGAAAGCTTGCAGCAGCATTGGGTATTGCTAAGTATGAAAAAATGGAGTTAAAGCCTTTGCAAGAGGCGGTGAATAAGAGTCTTGAAGGAGGCGTTGAGGGGCAGCGATGGTTACTGATTCACGACAATGTGGATGAGGGGAGTATACCTTTAGGGGATATGCCAACAAAGGGAGGTAGTGTTTTGATTACCTCTGCTGATGAGGAAAGTTTTACAGGGGATAATGTGATTGAAGTTGGAGGCTTGACACGGGAGTCGAGTTGCCAGTTAATCCGTGAGATGACAGGAAATAGCGGTCCAGAGGTAGAGCAATTAGCTGATTCACTAGGCGATATTCCTTTACTTATTCACTTAGCAGCAAGTCATATGGAGCAGACGGGAGTTAAGCCTGAGGATTACCGCCAAAACCTTTTAAGTCACTGCCCTGAGGGAGCAATACATAGAGAAGACCTTTTCAAAGCGTCTTGGAAAGTCGCAGCAGCGGCGCTTAAAGAGAGTTACCCTGATGCACTTAAAGTACTTGTTACTGTCTCGTTTTTTGATAATGATGCGATTTTAAAAAGCTGGATAGGACAACTTCTTGCGCCAGGACCTAAAGAGCGTTCCCGCTTAAAGTTTGAAAAAACAGTAGGAGTGCTACATTTTTTAAGCCGTTTTGGGATGGTTTTTTCAGAGAGGCATAGTGAAACATTTTCTATGCACGGCTACTTTCAAGAGATTATTCGTGATTCTGAGGAGGCTACAGTAGAGGATTGTGAGGAGGCATTAAAACTTGTTATGGCTACGTCAGAGGTTGCAAACTACAATCCAAATGCGATAGAAACCTTGGGCGGTTTTAGGGATAATATTGAACATTTTATCACTCTTACACACCATGCAAAAAATGGGAAAATAAAGCCGCAGGAGATCGCGCCTTTGGTGTTCAAGGTTATGAGGTTTTATATGGAGACAAAAAGGGATATTAATTCTGCAGAAATATTTATGATGCAGTTCATTATCCCTTTATTAGATGAGGGTTTGAGCCTTCCTTTATCAGGAAGGGGCCAATTTTTAATGGGACTTGAAACGTTGAAGCGAGCGAGTGATATGAAGAGGGGAGGTGAGCGTAGAGCTGCTCATAGTTGCCGTGCTAGTGCTTTTTATGTTTTTAAGAGCGCTCAGAAAGACTTTGAGAGCAGTGAACCTGGGGATGCAAGTTATAAAGGGTTAGAGCAAAATAAGAGTAAATGTACCAGAGAGTATCAAATAGCTACTTGCATGCTGTATCAAGCACAAGTTTTGGCAGATACCGGTCAAGATGAAGAAGCGCTTGCGTTGTTTCAGCAGGCAGAAGATAGGTTTGTTGAGAACTTTGGAAAGATTCACTTTGATGTGGCGCGTATTATGCGAGAGCGAGCAAAAATTTCCTTTAAAACCAATAAGCAAAAAGGAATTGATGAATTAAATGACGCTATTGATAGGCAGCGCCAGGTGTATGATGACTCTATTTACTATCAAGGTAGGTTTAATTCATTTAAAACTGTAGCTGTTAGCTTTAGCATTTTAGGGGATTTTCACTACGAATCAGGCAGCTGGAAAGATGCTGATGATGCGTATAAAACTGCATATGAGATTAATACACGGGCTAATGGAGGCGATAAGAATGTGTATTACAACAAGTGGGTGTGCTCTCAGAGAGCGCTCATTGCTAAGGAATTGAATAGGCCTGATATGGAGAAAGCACAATTAGCTTTACGTGAAGAGATAGAGAACGCTTTGTAGCGGGGAGTTTGTCGATGTCTACTCAAGTAAAATTTTTCCAGGTGCTGGTGCAACTCTCTATTATTATATAATATTGCTTATAATTGGTTTACTTGGTAGACTTCGTCTAACTTTTTAATTTTTAACCCAAGAACGGGAATTACGTATATGAATACATTTCTAGAATACATTGTAAAAAACTTAGTCGATAATGCAGATGCTGTGAAAGTAGACTTAATTGAAAGCGATAGCGGTTCTTTAATCGAAATCCGTGTTGCAAAAGAAGACATTGCTAAGGTGATTGGCCGTGAAGGTAGAATGATCAAAGCTTTACGTTTGATTATGGGCACTGTGGCTGCAAAGCTAAGCAAAAAAGTACGTGTTGAAATTATTCAGTAAGTTTTTTTTACTTACTTAAGCATACTAGTTTGCAAAATTTTACTTGAATCCCTATAGTTCGGAAAATGTCTAATTAATTTAGAGGAGAGTTTATGGGGACAGGTTTAACTATCCACATTGAAGAAGAAAGAGATCTAACGGTTTTTAGAATTGATGGCAGATTGGACGCATCGAATGCGCCTTTGCTTGAGAGGAAGCTTCGAGAGATGATGGATGGCGGAAAAAGTAAGATACTCTTAGATTTTGCAAAAGTCGATTATTTATCGAGTGCTGGTATGCGTGTGTTGCTTTGGGCAACTAAAACGCTTAACGAGTCGGGCCATTTGGCGATCACTTTGATTGGGGAAGAAGTGATGGAAATTATAAAAATGGCAGGTTTTGATACTATTTTGCATATTTATGCTACGGAGCAGAAAGCAATAGATGCTTTTTGATTAACGTAAATTTTCTATAACAACATGCGCAGGGTTTCATGGTATATAGAGAAGAGTCTTATTTACTTGAGACTCTTGTTGCCACTAAGCTACAGCTAAAGCAGTGGGACAGTTCAAAAAAACCGGTTATTGTAATCGCAGGACCTACAGCAGTAGGAAAGACGGCACTGAGTCTTCAGCTTGCCAAAGAGATGGGTGGAGAGATTATCTCTGCAGATTCTATTCAAGTATATAAAGGTTTAGATATTGGATCTTCAAAACCTTCTTTTGAGGAAATGTCTAATATACCTCACCATTTAATTAACATATGTGACTTAACCGATAGCTATAATGTCGTCCATTTTTACGCAGAAGCAAAAAAAGCTATACGTGAGGTGCAGGAGAGGGGGAATGTTCCCATTGTTGTGGGAGGCACGGGGTTTTATGTGAATGCTTTACTCTATGGTCCTCCGTCGGGCCCTCCTTCATCGATGCAGGTGCGTGATCAGCTTGCAATGGATTTAGAAAAGAGGGGGATAGAGGCTTTATATGACCGTTTAAAAAAAATCGATCCTGATTATTCGAAAAAAATTACAGTAAATGATAAGCAAAAAATTATTCGTGGTCTTGAAATTATAGCCATTACAGGTAAAAGAGTATCTGATTTCAAAGCGCCCAAAGATCGAAGGGGCATGTCAGAGTATAATTTCCGTTGTTTTTTTCTATATACACCTAGAGAAACGCTGTATCCGAAAATCGAGGTGCGTTGTGATGAAATGCTTTCACAAGGACTTATTGAAGAGGTGGAGCAATTACTGCTCCAAGGCTTAGCAGACAATCCATCCGCGTCGGCCTCTATTGGATACCGGCAATGCATAGACTATTTAAAATCTGAGAAAAGTGTAGACGATTTTGAAAAGTTTGTTGAAACGTTTAAAACGATGACAAGACGGTATGCTAAGAGACAGTTTACATGGTTTAGAAGGGAGCCTTTGTTTAGATGGCTAGATATAGAGGTGCATGGCACAGAGAGTGTCAGAAATTTGATTATGATGGACTACGAAAGCCAGATCTAACTAAACATTATTTTGTAAAAAAATAGCGAAATTTTAAAAGAAGAGTTTTCAATAAGAGATTATGGCAATTTTATAGTTTTTATATTTTTACTAAAAGAATTGGATAAAAAATTCTTTTCGATAAAGAGCTCTTTGCTTTATTCTATTAGAGGCTAGCTCTGTTTTTACGTAAGCTATGCTATGGATAAACATAAAATAAATGTGGTTTACATGAAGTCTGTTCAAGATCAAGTTTTGGTAGTCAAAGACTTAGATAAAAATAAAGATCAAGTTTTGGTAGTCAAAGACTTAGAYAAAAATAAAGATCAAGTTTYGGTAGTCAAAGACTTAGATAAAAATAAAGATCAAGTTTCGGTAGTTAAAGACTTAGACAAAAATAAAGATCAAGTTTCGGTAGTCAAAGACTTAGATAAAAATACAGACAAACACTTAGCAGTCAAAACGGCGCTAGAATCGATGGAAAAAATTCTTACTTCTAAAGGGAGTCAGATGCAACAATTTTGGGTGATTAAACGGGAAGTTTTCCCTCTGTTTAAAGAGCCCTTTTCGCAGATTAAAAAGAAGGCTCTTTGGCACCGTTATCAAGAACTGATAAAAGAAGGGAAAAGACTTACTCAGTTTAGAGGAGGTCAATCTCGATTTCTTCTCGATCAAATCCGCGTTAGTATCCAAGATATGCAAGAAAAATGGCAAAACTTTGAGACATTAAAACGGCAAAATAACGTTAAGGGCCTTTCTCCCTACCTTTTAGGTAAAGAGGGACATTTACACAATTACAAGAACTTATACATAGACATGGAGCAATTAGCGCCCTTGGTGCATAGCATCCCTGCTTTGCGTAAAGAATTAATACAGCTAGAAATGGCTTTTTCTGCAAAAAAAGAAGTTTTTAAAATTCTTGCACCCTTGGGTGATGGGGTGTTTGGTAAGAAAAAAGAGCTTTGCGATAAGGCGATGGGTTTTGTTGAAGAAGATTTAGAGGCTTTAACTAAGAAGATTAATGCACTTGAAAAACCTGAAGAGGGCATGTGTAAAGAATTTGAAACGTCTTTAAC
>NVUK01000006.1 GCA_002401865.1 Candidatus Aerophobota bacterium
ACAAGCATCTAATAATACATTTACAGAGTCAGCACTTGTTTCTCTAAAGTTGATAGTAACAGATGGTTTACCAATAGAGCTATTTTCAATAAAAGCTCTTGCTACACCTGCCGTACCCTCAGGTCTTAAGCTCATGTCCCGATTCCCTTTATCTAAAAATTGATACATCTCTTTAGATACAATCTCTGAATGCTCTCCTGCAGCTCTAGTAAAAAGTGCAGTAGATTCAAAAATAGGAGTGGCTATTTCAGAAAAACCGTATAAACGGCTAATTTCACGGCATGCAGACATAACAACAGACCATAAATGGGAAGATTTCCATGCATCCTTTGTTTGGGTAGGAGAAGGAAATATATCAAATGTCCCCTTAGGGCGTGTATAATGCATAAGCAATCAAATGTAGTTGTTACCGAGCCTACTTACCTTCGGCGATGAGAATGAGTATAAAGAATTTATAAGCCAGGTGTCAAGGAAGAAGCTTTTAAGTGATTAGGTCAATTTTTTTGATCCACGTAGAAAGTGTAGATGAAGAACTCTTGTCATTCTTGAGAGTTAAAAATAGCATAGTAAGTTCGGCAGGTATAGGTAAGGGAGGGCTAATTTTTTCCTGGGATAAGAAGTGACCCAAAGGTGGGGATTTATTTTTTGAAAAAACTGTAATGGAGTAAAGCAAGTCAGTAAGTATTTTGTAATCGGCTACTAACTTCCATTTAGCTTTTTGCGATAGACGCATCTGTTTATCAATATCGAGCCAAACAGAGGACAAATGTTCATAAAGCTCATTAAATGCTTCTTGAGGTAGAGAGGGGATTTTGTTAAAAAAATATTTTAAATCCAGTAAAGAATAAATTAAAGGTGTTGGAAAAGGGGATTGTGCTATTTTTTTATGTTGTCTGACAATTTTTGAAAGCTTATTTAACAATAAATTTAAAGCAGATACAAGCGAAATTTCTTCCTCAGAAGTTTCATTCTCTTCCCATTGGCTATAAGGCTCTTTTTCACGCCTTTCACGCTCGGCTTCATTGACACGTACTTGAGGGTAATCAATCTTGTCAGGAGTCAGATTTCTATTAAATTCAGGAAAAAAAGTCATAAATTTTTATATGTTAAGGTTTATCTTTTTAAAGTGAGCGGTTTCTTAAATATTTGTAATAGTTTAATTTTATTTAATATTAAAACTAAAACGAAATGTTTACAACATTAAAAAACTGACCATTAACAAAGCTTGGAATGAAAATCGATTTTTGTTATAATGGGGCAAATTCATGCCGAAAGGGCTTTCGAGTTATTTTGGACCAAGAAAAGGACAAATTTTGGGTTTATTTGATTTTGTTTCACAATTTAAGCAACCAGTTGACGTAGGGGCTACTCACGAAGAGCGAGAGATCAAAGAGAAGTATCGCTATTGGAGATTCCGTGTTTTTTATAGCATGTATATAGGATATGCATTGTTTTATTTTACGAGGAAAAGTTTTACTTTTGCTATGCCTGGAATGATCAATGATCTTGGGTTTGATAAATCAGAGCTGGGGTTTTTAGGGAGCATGCTAGCGATCACTTATGGGATTAGTAAGTTCCTCAGTGGTATATTGTCAGATAAATCAAGCCTACGTTACTTCATGTCTATAGGACTGGTGTTAACTGGTGTGGCGAATATTTTCTTTGGCTTATCGTCCTCTATTATGCTTTTTGCGCTGTTTTTAGCGATGAATGGTTTTTTTCAAGGGTGGGGAGCTCCTCCTTGTGCAAAACTTCTCTCTTATTGGTATTCCCAAACAGAGCGGGGGCGTTGGTGGGGACTATGGAATACTTCTCATAATATTGGCGGAGCGTTAATCCCTCTGCTGTGTGCTTTTGCTATTCAGACGTTTGGGTGGCGTTATGCTATGTATGCTCCTGGCGTTGCGGCGATTGTCACAGGGTTTTTTTTAATGAACCGTATCAGAGACAGACCTAGTGAAGTAGGTCTTCCTGATGTAGAAGTATTTCGTCATGATATAGGGTGCCATGAGGATGATAAACAAGATAAAGAAAGTGCAAAAGATGTGTTGATCAAGTATGTGCTTAAAAATAAGTTTATGTGGATTTTAGCTATTTCGTTCTTCTTTGTTTACATCGTACGCACGGCGGTAAATGATTGGATTTGTCTCTATTTGATAGAAGTCAAAGGTTACTCGGTATTTCTTGCCAGCTCTTGTGTTTCTTGGTTTGAAATTGGGGGTATGTTTGGAAGTCTTACTGCAGGGTGGTTATCTGACACTATATTTAGAGGTAAACGAGGCCCTGTCAATGTGATGTTTTCAGCAGGAGTGGGAGTCGTTTTACTTTCGTGGTTCTTCATGCCAGGAAGCAGTATAGCTATGATGTCGACACTGATGTTTACGGTAGGATTTTTCATTTTTGGTCCTCAGATGCTCATTGGAATGGCAGCGGCGGAGCTTGCAGGCAAAAAGGCTGCGGGTAGTGCTACAGGATTTGTTGGTTTTTTTGCTTATATGGGAGCGGCCGTAGCAGGTTATCCTGTGGGTAAAATTACTCAAACTTATGGATGGCCTGGATTCTTTATGTTGTTAGCGTGTTGTTCTGCTATAGCTACGACACTTTTATTTCCCCTTTGGTCTAAAAAACCGCATGGAGAAGTCGTTGCAACTAATTAGTTTTTCAGGTTATAAACAGCACTTCAGAAACACTTGTCTTATCTGGCCCTATTATGAGCTATGTCCCTCTTCATACGCACTCTGAGTATTCTATACTGAATCAAACATCTCCATTGATGCTTTGATTAAGCAAGCAACAAATTTTGGTTTAAAAGCGCTTGCGCTAACCGATTTTGGGAATTTGCATGGTGTAGTGGATTTTTATAAAAAAGCTACGTCGGCCTCTATTAAGCCTATTATTGGTCTTGAAATTATGGTAGCTCCAGGATCTATGCATGAAAAAAAGAAGGTGTATGGGCAACAGCCGGGCTACTCTATAATTTTATTAGCTAAAAACAATGTAGGGTATAAAAATTTATGCACTCTCACATCGCTTGGGTTTACGCAGGGATTTTACTACTACCCTAGAATTGATAGAGATACTCTGCAAAAATATTCTAACGGTTTGATTGCTCTGTCTGGTCCTACTACGGGTCTTTTTGGCTCGGCTGTTTTATCCGGTAGTAGCGAAAAGCTGGATGAAATGATGGCTTTTTTTATCCAAACTTTTGGTAAAGACTTTTATTTAGAGATGCAGCGCCATAACATGAGCGAGGAGACGATTAAAAGTCATGGGTTTGATTCAGAAGCGTGGCTTTACCGTCACCATTTAGATCATATAGCTAAGCAAACAGAGCTCAATAACGCGCTGGTGCAAATTTCTAAGAAGTGGGGATCGAAGATCGTTGCAACTAATGATGCACACTATTTACTGGACCAAGATTGGAAGGCGCAAGAAATTTTGATGAATATCCAGTCAGGAGAAACGTTAGAGATTATTGACAGAGATGGTTATGGCAATACAACCAGGCGCTATCTCAATCCTAAGAGAAAAGTGCTACCATCACATGAGCACTACTTCAAATCACCTGCTATGATGGAACAGCTTTTTAGTGATCAGCCAGAGGCTATAAAGTGTAGTCAAGAGATAGCAGATCAGTGCGAGGTAGAAATTGATTTTAACAAACGGTATTACCCCGTATTTGTGCCTCCCCATTTAGAGGGAAAAGAGCTGAATGAAAAAGAGAGGCGAGTAGAGGTATCGAATTTTTTACGTCAGCTTTGTGAAGTAGCTATCCCTAATAGATATAATCAAGAGGCGCTTGATAAGATTCAAGAGCAATACCCAGGAGAGAAACCGTTAGAGGTAATTCATAAACGCCTTGAGTATGAATTAGAGATTATTATTAGCAAAGAAATGGCGGATTATCTACTTATTGTTTACGACTTTATAGCGTGGGCAAAAGGAGAGGATATTCCTGTAGGGCCAGGAAGAGGTTCAGGAGCTGGATCTATTGTGCTCTACCTTATTGGTATTACAGATATAGATCCGCTCCGTTTCAATCTTTTCTTTGAAAGATTCATTAATCCAGAAAGAATGTCTTATCCCGATATTGACGTGGATATTTGTATGCATAGGCGTCATGAGGTGATTGCTTATACCATTAAGAAATATGGAAAAGATCAAGTGGCTCAGATTATTACGTTTGGTAAAATGAAAGCGAAGATGGCTATTAAGGATGTGGGACGTGTTTTGGCAGTGCCCCTTTCTAAGGTGAATAGTATCGCTAAAATGATACCGGATGATCTGGGTATAACGATTGAAAAAGCATTGGAAATCAATCCAGAATTTTCTCAAATGCTCTCCAACGATAAAGAAGCCAAACTTGTTATAGATTATGCGCTGAAGTTGGAGGGGTGTGTGCGTAACACAGGGATTCATGCTGCAGGTATTATTATTTCCGCCAAACCTCTTGCAGAAGTGATTCCCATTTGTACATCCAAAGAATCAGATATGATGGTTACGCAGTTTGCTATGAAACCGGTAGAGGCGGTCGGAATGTTGAAAGTGGACTTTTTGGGATTGAAAACGTTGACATCGATATCGCAGGCGGTGAAGGCTATAAAAGAGAGTCAAGGTGTCGACATAGATTGGGTAAGGTTGCCCCTGGATGATAAAAAAACTTTCGACTTATTGAATCAAGGAAAAACTAACGGCATTTTTCAGTTAGAATCTTCGGGAATGCAGCAATTGGCCAAGCAGTTGCATATTGATAGTTTTGAGGAAATCGTTGCTGTAGGCGCCCTATATAGACCGGGGCCTATGTCTATGATCCCTAGCTATATTGAGCGTAAGCATGGTAGGGAAAAAGTAGAGATAGACCACCCTTTAATGGAGAAAGTTTTAGAAGAGACTTATGGCATTATGGTTTACCAAGAGCAAGTTATGCAAATCGCTTCGCTGTTGGCTGGTTATAGCTTGGGTGAGGGTGATCTTTTAAGACGGGCTATGGGTAAAAAAGATCGAGAGGAGATGGCTCGCCAAAGGGAAAAGTTTCAAAAAGGAGCGTTGGAGAAAGGAATCGCGGAAGAGAAATCGATCCTTATTTTTGATAAGATTGAAAAATTTGCCTCGTATGGATTTAACAAATCGCATGCGGCAGCTTATGGCTATTTGAGTTATGTGACGGCCTTTTTAAAAGCGAATTACCCTAAGCAGTGGCTTTCAGCGCTGATGACTTGTGATAAAGATGATGTTTCCAAGCTTGCCAAACATATTCGAGAAGCGGAGTCGATGTCTATTGCTATTTTGCCCCCGAGTGTTAATGAAGCGGGAATAGATTTTAAGGCGGTAGAAGATGGTATACGCTTTGCTCTTCCAGGGATCAAAGGTGTGGGTGTAGGAGCGGTAGAAGCTATTGTTAACGAGAGAGATAAAGGGGGGAAGTTTCTTTCTCTTTACCATTTTTTAAAGCGGACAGAGGCTACCAAAGTAGGAAAAAAAGTAGTTGAAAACCTAGTGCAAGCGGGTAGTTTTGATTTTACTGATTGGCATAGAAATTCTCTTTTAAAAGCGATTGAGCCTATTTTTGAAAGGACATCGTTGATGCAAAAAGAAGAATCTGGTGGGGTGATGGATTTTTTTGAACAAAAAGTAAAAGAGGATCATGACCCTTTTGAGCATATGAAAAATCAGGGCGATGCACCTGCAAAAAGAGATGTTTTGATGAAGGAGAAAGAGCTTCTTGGTTTTTTTCTAACAGATCATCCTATGAATGCTTACAAGAAGCTTATTAAAAAATTGGGATGCCAATCTTTTGATGTTTTTAATCGTTTAGACGATAAGAGTGTGATTCGGTCGGCTTGTATTGTAGAGAGTGTTAAAGTGCGTATTTCTGCAAAGACACAAAAAAAGTTTGCTATTTTAGCTATTTCTGATGGTGTTGAGCATATGGAATTGCCTGTTTGGGCAAATATGTATCATGAAAAAATGGATCTTTGTGAGGAAAATCGTTTGCTGGTTGGTTTTTTTCAAATGGATAAATCTGAAGGGATGCTCCGCTTAAGGTGCCGAGATTTATTTGACCTGGAAACAATTAGTGAAGATCAGATCCATGAGATGGATACACGTTTTGATACGTTAAAAAGGAATATACAAAGGGAAGCGTCTTTACCAAGAAGCGCGCCAAAGCAGGAAAAAAAGGAAAAACTTAAGACAATGTTAAGTGTAAAAGTACCGATTAATAATTTGAGATTTACTCAAATACTCAAGTTAAAAACAATACTTGAGAATAATGGAGGGAGCAACTTAGTAGAAATTATTTTTACTGAAGGGCAGAGTACTGTTGCTAAACTCCAAATGGAAGCGTCTAGAGGAGTAGAAGAGTGTGATGAGCTGAAAAAAGCGTTAAAAGAATTTTCTTTTATTCAAAGCTTTTCATTTGAGCAAGAACATAGTACAATGTAGAGTTGTTACAAGAACTTTCGTGGGTCTAATATATGGTCAAGAGAAGAATTTTTTTACCTCTAATGTTAATGCTAGCTTGCTTTGCTTCTACGGGAGTGTATGCGGTGAGTGTTGAAGCTAATGTGGAGTATGAAAATGCTTCCGATTACTACCGTAGAATGGTGACATCTATGCAAGAGAAGCATTGGAGAGAAGCTTGTTTTTACGGGGAAGAGTTAGTAGCACGTTTTCCAGACAGTCCTCTTTCTTTTGAAACTTATTTTACACTGGGTGAAGCTTCTTTTAACTTAGCATCGTATGAAAAAGCCAATGAGTTTTTTACCTCCTACCTCAAGAATGACCCTAGTCCCAAATACTTTCAAAAAACCCTTGCCTACAAGTTCTCTATTGCTGAAGCGTTTGATAAAGGACATAAAAAGCATCTTTTTGGAGTACAAAAGCTTCCTAAGCTTTTGAAAGGTTATGAGGATGCGATAGCTCTTTATGATGAGGTAATCACCACACTTCCCAGAGATCCTTTAGCAGCGAGGTCTTTATACCAAAAGGGGATGTTACTACTAAAGCAAGAAGAGTATACGAAAAGTATAGACACTCTTCAAACGCTTATTCGCCGTTTTCCTAGGCATGCATTAACCCCTCAAGCGTATGTGGGAGTTTGCCAGGTTTATGCAACGCATTATGAAAATGTTTTTGCTGATCCTGACTATTTAGATTTAGCAGAAATTAATTTAAGAAAATTTAAATTTGATTTCCCTGGTGAGTCAAGGGTTCAAGAGTGTGAAAGCTTTATCCTTTCTATGAAAGAATATCTAGCTGCAGATTTGTACGAGATAGGGGATTTTTATAGGCGTACAAAAAAAACAAAAGCAGCGGCTATCTATTTTTCTAAAATTTTGAAAAAGTATCCTGAAACTTCCTTTGCAACAAAAGCAAAACGCTTTTTAGCAAAAAAAGAGTTTCAATCAGCTCTTGAAGAAGTGAAGTACGAGCAAGAAGAAGAGAAACAAGCTTTGGAGAAAAAAACTTTAGAGCAGAGAGATGATTCTTTACTTGTAGAGCAGTATGAAGAAATGCCTGTTATTGAAAACTAGTTTATTGGCGGCAATGCTACTGCTACTGGCAGGGTGCGTGCCGCGTCAAGCTGCCGAGACAACGGGCGTTAGTTCAGGCAAAACCACAGCGAGTATAGCAGTGCCTTTAGTTAAAGGTGATAGCCAAGGGGAAATTACGGCAGCCATTATCCGAGGCCTGTGTAATAACTCCATTTGTTGGGAGTACCAACCTAGCTCCAGCGGAGCTGAATACACGGTGCATTTGACCGTTATATCTCAAGAGAAAGATCCTATTGGCTATAGGTATGACCGTGAAGATTTTACTAAGACAAAAATAGACCGTTTGATTCAAGATGAGGTAAGACGTACACTTGTTTTACAAGGGGTTTTATATCGCAGAGGTGAGAAAAAACCTGCTGTCGAGCCTTTTAGAATAGAGGGGAGTTGTGCGTATGATTATATCAATTCTCACGCTCTTTTTGATGCGGCTTTTGTCAATGATGAGGGAGATTTAGAGTCTGTTTTAGAATTTTCTCTTGGGCAATTAGACGCTTTGGATGGTGCTGAAGATGCTTCTAGAAATGCGCTTTTTGAATCGGCGGCACAAAATTTTGTTCAAGGCCTTGATCATTTATACTACCAACTAAAAAATCCTTAATATTATTCTAATTGTAAAGTTTGCAAAGAAAGGTTTTTTTATTATAAGTAAAAATAAAAATAAAAATAAAAATTGTGACTAAAGAATATTTTTTAGGTGATTTTACAATCGAGTTAGAAACATTGCCCCATTTCTTGTTATGGAACAAAGAGAAAGTTTCTAATGCTCCCTTGAGTGAAATGGATCTTTTTGAGATAGAAGTAGCTTTAGAAGAAGTTTTTGTTAATATTATCAGCTACAGCGGCCTTTCTAAAACTTCTTTGTTAAAAGAAGACTTATATATCTCAGATCAACTGGTGTGTTGTATTTTAGAAGATTCAGGCAAAGAATTTAATCCTTTAAAAAATATTCCCCAAGTGGATGTGACACAAAGTGCAGAGAATAGATCTTTAGGCGGTTTGGGGATTTTTCTGGTGAATGAAATCATGGATCAGCTGAGTTATGAAAGAGTGGATAATTGCAACCGTTTGACTCTTATCAAATATATAAAATAAATTCTAAATTTTTTGGTTAATCTTTTTTTAGTGACGATATGGCTTGTTCTGTGTCGATGACTTCAGAGAGATAATGCTTGATCAATTTAAGCACAAATTTAGGTGTGTTGTACACGCCTTTAGTAGAAAAAACGATTTCTAGATGGGGCTTTTCTTTATTAATTAAAGCGATTAAAACAAGCGTAGTGGGCTGTTCATCTAAAACTTTAGGAACAATCCAAATAGCAAATTGGTGATTAAAAAGAGTTACTTTGTCATTGGTCTCGATCACATGGAAATAGTGGGGCAGTTGCTCTATTTCTTGCTTTTCGATAAAATGTTCATGTTTTAAAAGGCCTATTTCTTCTAACAGAGGAAGAGAAACATTAATAATGCCCTCAGGCATCCAGCTTCCTAGATTCGAAGTAAACTCTTTAAAGGCTTTGTCTAGATGAATGGGAGTCATTACACCACACTTTGATTGCTTATTTTTTTAATAAATTTATTACCCTTTTTTTTAAAGGGTCTATTTTAAAAAAAAAGGGGTTTATTTTTAAACTAGTTAAAAATTAGTTCTTTAAGAGAATGTTTGTATTTTTTATTTTATGGAGTTACACTCAGTTTAAGGTGGAATTCTATATATGAAGTTTTTGTATTTACTTTTTTTTTGCTGTTTTATGCAGCTGCAGGCGGAGCCATTTTCAACGCAAATTGATGCTGAAAGGGCGATTTTAATCAATGCGGAAACGGGCCGGGTATTATTTGAAAAAAGGGCTTTTGAAAAAGCTTATCCAGCTTCTTTAACGAAGATAGCAACGGCTTTATATGCATTAGAGCAAAACCTTTCTTTAGAAGAAGAGGTTACAGCACATGCTTCGTGTTTAAAGGTGATGAGTAAGAGTAAAAAGATAGAAAAAGATTACCGTATCAAGCCCTATTTATTAGAGCCAGACGGATCTCATTTTTGGCTTAGGCGGGGAGAGAAACTTTCTTTATATGATCTACTGTGCGGCGTGATGGTGAAATCTGCGAATGATGCTGCTAATGTAGTAGCATTTCATGCGGGAGGCGGCTCTATTGAAGCTTTCATGGGGGGGATGAATCACTATTTAAAAACGCTGGGGTGTAAAGACACGCATTTTGTTAATCCCCACGGTTTGCATTATCCGACACATAGCACCACAGCTTATGATATGGCTCAAATAGTAAAAAAGGCGATGAGCAATCCTGATATGATGAGTTTAGCTTCTATAAAGAAATATTATAGACCGAAAACAAAGATGCAAGGGAAACAAGTTGTTTACAGTTCAAACCGTTTAATGCTTAAGGGCCCTTTTTTTTATGAAAAAGCGCTTGGTATGAAATCAGGTTATATAGAGAACGCACAATATACACTTGCAGCCATTGCTCAAGATGATAGTCGAACACTCATTGCTGTGGTTTTAGGATGTAGCTCCACTCAGGCAAGGTATAGAGATGTGATCAAACTTTTTGATATGGCATTTGCTGAGGAGAGAGTCAATAGACTGGTGTTTAATAAAAGTGACGCTCTTTTTTCTACAAAGCCGCGCGGAGCAAAGAAAAGAGTGGATGCACAGCTAGTGAGTAATGTTTTTCTCAATTATTTTCCTTCAGAGAGACAAAATTTTGAAGTGAAAGTGCATTGGAACAATGCAGCTCTACCCATTGAGAAAGACCAAGATGTGGGGTATGTGGAACTTTATGAGATAGAGTCGGGCGCGGTGATACATAGAGAACCTTTTTATGCTATGGATAGAGTGGTCTCTACCCTTTCTTTCAAAATTAAAAGAGCGCTAGCCCACCCTTTTGAAAGCTCTTTTTCTAGACTGCTTTGGCTAAGTATAATTAGTGCGGCAGTAGCCGTTTACTTATTGCGTAGAAGAAGGCCTAAGCCTTTTAGATAAGGCAGTGAACTGGTCTAAAGTAAGTTCTTGAGGTCTGGCATTTAAGTTAATGTTCTCATCTTCTAATGCCTTAATTAAATCTTCTTTCAAAAAATGATTTTTCAGTGATGTAGTGAATTTCTTTCTTCTTTGAGCAAAGCTTAAGTGGATTATTTGTAGTAAATGGGCGGTGTCTATATCAGGGTTCATCTGTTTAGGTATGAGCTTGATAACGACAGAATCAACGCTGGGCTGTGGGTGGAAGCAGGAAGGGGCGACGGTGAATGCAATTTTAGCCTCTGAAAACACTTGGGTTAAGAGGGTAAAAGAGCTGTAATTTTTATCGCCACATTTTGCTACCATTCTTTCTGCAAATTCTTTTTGTACCATCAGTACAATACAAGAAAATAAGTGGGGGAGCTGGATGAGAGTTTTTATAATAATTCCGGTAATTTTGTAAGGGATATTCGCTACAACTTTAACTTTTTTAGAAAGATCATCTGACTTGAATACCTTTTCTAGGTCAAGGTTCAAGAAGTCGTCTTCTAAGAGAGTGAGACGGTTGTTATCAAAGTGTGCTTTAATATGTTTAGAGAGGTTGTGGTCTTTCTCAACAGCTGTAACCAAGCATTCACCGTTTAATAAAGCTTCAGTTAGCGCGCCAAGACCAGGTCCTATTTCTAAGACTTTATCGCCGGGTTCAATGCTTGCCGTGCGCATAATTTTTTGAAGCACATTGCCATCAACGAGAAAGTTTTGGGATAAAACTTTTCTGGGGTAGTGGTCTAATTGTTTAAGAAGTGCTTTTACTTCAGATAGTTGAAATAGAGACATAGGTTAGAGTAAAAAGAAGGGGTGGTATTGTTTAGGGAGCTTGATTTTAGAAGCCTCTTTAGAGAAACCAAATTTTTTCTCAAGCCTTGCATCATAGCCTGCTTTTGCTTTCTCAAAGGCTGTGTTCATAAGATCTTGTCTAAGCGTTTCATGCATGGAGTTAAAGCTGTTTGGTAGTTCTTCGTCTACTTTAATCAGATGAAAAATTCTACACACTTCAGATTTTGTATATTTGCTAAATTGTGTGCATGGTGATGAAAAAGAATTTTCATTTAAAGAGGAGAGGATCGATTTATATTGGGAAGATAACTCTTTTGGCTCTTTGTTGAATTGCTCAGAGATAGTAATAGCTACTCCTGGATGGGCGTTTGTCAATTTATCTTGAACTTGCTCAAGGCTGAGTTTTTCATGCCCTAAAAGTGTACGCGCCTCGTCTCCAATGGAGACAGCCTTCTCTTTATCGGTAGAACGGATAGAGAGAACTTGGTATAAATAGTGCTCTTTAGGAGGAGTTTTTTCTAGATAAGCGGTGTAAGCTGTTTGTACTTTTTCAGGTGTTACATATTGAGACGCGGGAAATCCCACGTTAAACCCAAGTAGTTTTTGGCATATAAGCTCTTTTTTAAGCATGTTTTTTGCCTCTTCATAGTTTAGCGATACTTTGTCTAAATTAACCATGATATTAGGGCCAAAACGGTTGAGCATCTCTTGGCGTACTTCTCCGTCACCAATTTCAATCTCTCTCTTCTCAGCATCTAACAAGATCAATTCTTCAATAATCATGTCATCGAGTGCAGGTTTCCAGCGTGCTTGATAGAATTGATATTTTTCTTCTGTTAAAGGAGTGTATTCAGGGTCATAATCGTAAAATTGTAGGTCGAGTTTTTTTACAACATCAAATAAGGAAATTACTTTTCCGTTTACTTTCGCTAAGGGGCGGTTATTAATAACTAAGCGTACTTTCCGTTCGTTTAAAGCGGAGGGAGATTGGTCTAATCCGTAGGCATCTCCTATTTGTCCGAAAGCAAGGGTGGAAAAAAACAAGGGGAGGGTTAGTAAAAAGCTGAAATTTCGTTGCATAGTTTTAGTCCTTTTAATTAGTTATCTTCCAAGTACCGCGCAAAAGAAACCATCCATTCCGCCATGGGTCGGTAAGCTTCTAAAGGGTTCTTGTAATAGTTTCAAGCCATGTGTTTTTTCAAAAAAAGCGATTTGCTCATCATTTTCCTCTTTAAAAACACTGCATGTCGCGTACACTATCTTCCCATTTGGGTGCAAAAAATGCAATGCGTTTCCAAAAATAAGGCGCTGGCTTTGTATAAGGTTATCTATATCATTTTGACAAAGCTTCCATTTTATTTCAGGATTCCTTCTCAGCGTACCACTTCCTGAGCAAGGGACATCTAGAAGAATCCAGTCCATTTTCTTTTCAAAGCGTTTCTTTTTTAATGTCTTGGTAGAGGTGAGTTGTATATTTTGTACCCCCGCTCGTTTTAGCCTTAGTTTAGCACTGTCTAGAGCGTACTCTCTTATGTCGTGTAAATAAATTTGCCCTTTCCCTTCCATCTTATGTGCAAAAGCCAAAGTCTTTCCTCCCGCTCCTGCGCAATAATCGAGCACGTGATCTCCTTTTTTGACATCCATTAGCTCTGCAATCAGCTGACTCCCCTCATCTTGGATTTCAAAATGGCCTTCCTTAAATGTGTCCCAAGAGAAAAAATTCATTTTTTTTGGAAAAATAACACCTAGTTTTGACATTTTTGTCGGCATCACTCCATCTTCTTTATAGGTTTCTAAAAATTGTTGCCTGGATGTTTTGTCTGGGTTAATTCTTACAGTAACAGGGGCTATCCCATTCGATATGTAGCAAAACTCATGCCCCACGTTTACATCTAGGGCTTGCGTTAGTTTGTCATACAGGAATTTCGGAAAACTTACTTGTACATGCGGAGGTGTTTGTCTAATTAGATCTGAGGGTATAGAGTTTAGTTTTAATGTTGTAGCGAGTCTGTTTTCCCAAGAAAAAGGTTTGGGGCAAAAAAAGTCGATTAATCCTTTTTGCTTAATCATAGTATAGAGTGTTTCACAAATATTTTTTCTGTCGTGGCTACCAATTGCATGGTGCTCGCGGAAATATCGACGTAAAAAACTGTCCATTGGAGAAGGAGAATCCTCATGACTTTTTAAAATAGTGAGGATGTGGTGTTTGATAAATCTTTTCATGGGTATCCATTGTTTAATACGTGATAAGAGGTTTCTATTTTACCCTTTTTTGGTTAAGAAATCAATTTTGAAATTCTTTATGCTTCTTTTCGTATAAAATAAAATTTCAATCATGTATTAGGTGATTATGAACCGTTCAAAAAATACTTTTTATTTTATTATACGCTTGTGCCTGCTCCTATTTTTCTTTGTTTCGGCAGCGCATACGTTTTTTGCCTGGGATGAACTGACAACGGGTGTAACGTCGCTACTTTGTCACTGGTTCGCCTATCTTCAAGAATGGGCATCTCTGAGTAAGATTGTAGAATATTTTATCAACCAGGTACCCGCTCTGCTCGCTATAGGCCTCTTTTTGCAGATTATAGGCGCTTTATCAGTCCTCTTTATGGTGGCTCCTAGATTTGGCGCTACTTGTTTATTGCTTGTTTTAATTCCTACCACGTTCGTTTATCACCCTTTTTGGTTTCAAATAGGGGAGGCTTACTACTCGGAGTTAATTACTTTTTTGAAAAATCTCTCTTTAATTGCTTTGTATATTTTGGTAGCATGTAGACCTTATGTACTTGGTCAATACAAAAAATAATCTTCTTGTAAGAGCAAAAGTAGAAGTATTGAACTTACTGCTTTTTTTCTTGAGTCTCGCTATTTTTGTTTTTGCCAGGCCTTATTTAAGCACTTTTTTTTGTCATTGTGCCAGCTTTTTTGGTATGGGGCTATTTTTCTATAGCATACGTCACGTAGAGCTGAAAAAATATAGGTTTTTAATCGGTGTAGCCTGGTTTTTTTGTGTACAAGCGGCGCTGTTGAATTGGCTTGCAACACCCGATTATCAAGGCTTCTATGTGTATGGCCTACATAGCATTTTATGCTTACTGCTAGCTGTGCAGTTTGGCTTATTGATCCTATTTTTGCCGCGTCAATCGGTGAGTTGGAAACAAGTTTTTTTCTTAAGTTCTTTATGGACACTTTTTGAGTGGAGTCGTTTATTTTTTTTATGTGGGTTTATTTGGAATCCTGTAGGACTTACTTTGACTGCAAGTGTATATACAGCGCAATTAGCGGCTTTTTTTGGCGTGTATGGACTTTCATGGTGCGTTATGTTTTTCAACCTTGTGTTTTACAAAAGTTTAATGCAGAAGAAGTTGAAAAATATAGGGGTGTGGCTGCTATTCTGCTGCATACCTATTTTTGTAAGTTTTTGCTATATCAGCGTACAAAAACAAGTTTTAGCCAAACAAAAGGGCTCATCATTAAAAATAGCTTTGGTTCAGACTGCAATTTATCCGGCGGAAAAAAACTTGTTTATGGAGCGTAAAGATCAATTTGTTAATCCTTATGTGCAGTGGCAAAGGATAGGGCAAACGTTGCAAAATAAGCAGCAAAAGAGTTTTGATTTAATTGTTTTACCCGAAGCTGCAGTCTCTTTTTCTGCCAAGGCGTGTGTTTATACATATGATGAGGCTAAAAAAATTGTAGCTGGCTGGGCCTCGAACCCTTTAGATTCACGAGAGCTTTTAACCTACCCTTATGCACAAAAAGAGATGCAGGAGGGCCAAATTTTTTGGAGAGTAAATAATTTGTTTTTTGCTAAAATGCTTGCACTTTGTTTTGATTCTGAGGTGATTATTGGTTTAGAAGAATCTGTTTGGGGCGGCGGGGGCGATAGCTATGCTTCGGCATTTTTTATTCAGAAGGACAAGGCCGTACCTATGCGTTATGATAAGAGAGTTCTTTTGCCTGTAGCAGAATATTTGCCAGGAGAAATTTTACGTTCACTTGCGCTGCGCTATGGAATGACGGGTTTTTTTACGCATGGAAACGAGGCGGGAGTGTTTGAGGGGAAAGGGCGCTATTTTCCTACTATTTGTTATGAGGAGTGTTTTGGAGATAAGGTGAGGCAAGGGAAAAAAGAGGGAGGTAATCTTTTGGTTAATTTAAGCAACGATGCCTGGTATCCTCATTCTAGGCTTAATTATACGCATTTTGATCATGGTAGAGTGCGTTCGATAGAAAATGGTGTGTATCAAGTTCGAGCGTGTAATACAGGAGTAACTGCTGCCCTGGATCCTTTTGGACGTGTGGTAGGAGAACTTAAAGGGGTTGGTGGCTCTTGTGATAATCTTCGAGATGCTTTGGTGGTGCATATTCCGAGCAAGCATGTGAATACACTTTATGCGCGTTTTGGTGATGCATGGATTGTGGCTATATGTTTGTCCATACTTGTTTTTTTCTTGCTTAATGGTTTGTTTAAAAGGAAAAAGACTTGATCTTAAATAAACGATCTTTCTAATCTGTAAGATTAATATAAATCTCAGTTTTTCACCGAAAAAAAAGGAATGTCTGTATGTCAGCTGTAGATGAACACGCCTCGTCCTCACGTCACGCAAGGACAATAAAAAGAGAAGTAGGTCTCGAAGGTCTTGGTCTCTTTACTGGGGAAAAAGTCTGTTTAAAGTTAAAACCAGCGGAAGAGGGTGCGGGAATCTTTTTCACACGGACAGATTTGCCGGGAAATCCTAGATTGCAGGCATCTATCGATAATGTGATTGATACACCCAGGTGTACCATTTTAGGCTGTAAAGAATTTCAAATTCAAACCGTTGAACATGTACTTTCCGCGATTAAAGCGTATAACATTGATAACATAGAAATTGAAGTGAATGGTTCAGAAGTACCTAGCTGTGATGGTTCAGCCTTTCCCTTTGTAGAGCTGATTGAGAATGCGGGGGTTGTTTCCCAAAGGGGGCTTAAGAAAGTTTTTCACTTAGATAGTCCCGTGTTTTGGACGAAAGGAAACGTACAACTCGTGGCTTTACCTTCCGAAGAGTTCCGTATTAGTTACACGCTTAGCTATCCTAATTCAGACTCAGATATTTTAAAGGCGCAGTTTTATACTATCCATCTTAACGAAGCCAGTTATAAAGAAGAGATCGCTAAAGCGCGCACATTTTCTCCTTATGATGAGGTAGTCCCTTTAATAGAGGCTGGCAAGATTAAAGGTGGAAGATTGGATAATGCTGTTATTATTAAGGGTAATAAGATTTTAAATCCTGAGGGCGTTAGATATGAAGATGAGATGGTAAGGCATAAGATTTTGGATCTTGTTGGAGATTTGTGTTTGATGCAGCACTGTTTTTTAGCACATGTTATAGCGATCCGTTCAGGCCATTTTTCTAACACATCTTTTGCCAAAGAGTTAATAAATCATTTTGATATGGAGATGGCTAGACATGGATGAGTATGATTTAAGTCGTCCCGTTTTAGATGTCAAACAAGTGATGAAAATTTTACCGCACAGGTATCCTTTTCTTCTTGTGGACAAGGTAGTGCACCTTGACCTTGAGAAAGGAGAGATAGTAGGAGTCAAAGGGTTGACGATGAATGAGCTGTTTTTTCAAGGCCATTTTCCGGGAGCGCCTATTATGCCGGGCGTTTTAATTATTGAAGCTCTTGCGCAAGCTGGGGGTATTTTAATCCATCGGAAAGGTTTTCAAAAGAAAACGGCGCTACTATTAAAGGTAGAAGGCGCAAAATTTCGCAATCCTGTACTGCCCGGAGATTTGTTGTTTTTACATGTCACATCGATCCATTTGAGTGCAAGAGGGGGCAAAGTTGCGGCTAAGGCTATGGTAAATAATAAACTGGCAGCTGAGGCACAAATCTCTTATGCCCTAGCTGACATGGAGTCGGTGTAATTAGAGGACAAGATGAGTGAGATAAGTAACCTAGCCTATGTTGAGAAGGGAGCGAAAATAGGTGAGGGTGTTGTCATAGAGCCTTTTGCTGTGGTTAAGAAAAATGTTATTTTAAGAGACAGGGTATGTATTAAATCGCATGCTTATGTGGAAGGGTATACGGAAATAGGCGAGGACAGTGTTGTTTGGCCTGGCGCTAGTGTTGGAGCAAAACCTCAAGATTTAAAATTCAAAGGGGAAAAAACGTATGTCAAAATTGGTAAAAACACAGAAATCCGCGAGTTTGTAACGGTTAATTCTTCGTGTGGCGAAGGGACAACGGTGTCTATTGGAGACAATACATTGATTATGGCTTATTGCCATGTGGCCCATAACTGCGAGATAGGATCAAACGTAATCATAGCTAACAATGTACAGCTTGCTGGTCATGTGACGGTGGATGATTATGCTATCATAGGGGGAATGACTCCTGTGCATCAATTTGTAAGAATTGGTAAACACTCTATGGTGGGTGGTATGAGTAGGGTTTCTTATGATGTGCCTCCGTTTACACTTGGTTCAGGTGTTCCTTATAAAATTAGAGGTTTGAATATTATAGGTCTTAAAAGAAGGGCTTTTTCTTTAGAAAGAAGAGTTGCTCTGACGGAGGCTTTCAAAATAGTATATAGGACAGAAGGTTCATTTGCCGATAGAATTCATGGGCTTTCAGCCATCATATCGCCCTCAGAAGATGTGCAACATTGGATCGATTTTTGCAAATCTTCAAAACGTGGTCTAATTGATATTAGTCCAGAATAGATTCAGAGTAAAAAAAAATGAAGATTGTTTTTTTTGGAAATACAGAATTTTCTAAACACATTTTAATTTCTTTAGTTTCTCAAGGTTTTGATTTGGTAGGCGTTGTTGCCAATCCAGATAAAGCGCGTCACCGCTCTTCAAAACTTCAACCCTCATGTGTGAAGCAATGGGTGCTGGATCAGGGATTGGATGTACCTATTTTTCAGCCTGAAAAGTTGGGTGTGGGCGATTTTAAAGAAAAAGTGAAGTCTCTTGGTGCGGACGTTTTTGTAGTAGTAGCTTATGGCAAAATTTTACCCCAATCGGTTTTAGATATCCCTTTACTTGATTGTATTAATGTACACGCCTCTCTTCTTCCACAATATAGGGGAGCTTCTCCTATTGAGGCGGCACTTATTCATGGAGATGGGGAGACAGGGGTGAGTATTATGCGTATGGTTAAAGCGATGGATGCTGGGCCTGTGTTTGCTATGAAGAGAGTTGAGATTAAGCCTCGGATGGATAAAGAGGCATTGGTGACTTGTTTAAAAGAGGCAGGCTCTACTGCTTTGGTAGAAGTGCTAGGCCAGATTGAAGCGAAAACTATTTTTCCTAAAGAGCAGGATGAAACAAGTGCTACTTATGTCAAAAAAATTGTGCCTGAAGATTTAAAAATTTGTTGGAAGGAAAACGCTCAAACTATTTTTAATAAAGTACGCGCTTATGCGCCGAAGCCTGGCGCTTGGATGGAAGTGGATTTTTCAGGGGAAGTTAAAAGAGTAAAAATTCTCGCTTGCGAGGTTTTAGAAGCGGAAGGGTTGCCCGGAAAAAATGTTGTTTTTTCAAAACATGCCTGGGTCATTGGCACGGGGGAAGGGTCTATTGGCGTGCTTAAGTTACAAGTTCAAGGAAAAAAAGCTTTGGATATAAAAGTTTTTTTACTCGGGTGTCAAAGAGAAATTATTACGCTTTAGTTATGAAAAAAGGTGTACTTTATACCTTGTAGCAGGCTAAAATATTCTCAGTTAATTACAATTTTTGGAGTGTTTGTATGGCTTACGGTGTAGCGTATAATGGAGTTTCTTTTAATCCGGTTAGTGATCCTGTGGTAGGGGGAGCTGCTTTTACACTGGTGAAAGCGTGTTCAAAAAAAGCTGGGAAAGAGCTTGATGGTTTTGCCAAGATGCTTTGGCATGTTTTTGATCATGGTGATATTAAAAATTTGGGTAAAGAGTGGAGCTGGACTGCAATCGGTGATGTGCTTAATGGAACTAGGTCGATAGATCTTCGGGAAGACACTCCAAAAGTGGCTAAAGTGGCTCTTGCAGCTCTTGTTTTTTCAAGAGTTTTTGTAAAAAACCTCAAAGTGGGCCTAACTATTCTTCCTAAGAGAGTGACTGTTTTTTTATGTGGTAAAATAGCTGGCAGGATAATTACTGCAGGTAAAATAATTGCTTGGGTTAAGATGTCTTACTCGGAATGGAAAGGAAACTATGATACCAGTTTGACGGCAAAAGAAGTACAGGAAAAGGTAGATAGTTACTACTCCCGTGTGGGACAGAGAGTTTGCTATGCTACGATGTTCATTGCAGATAATTTTGTACTACCAGTACCTATGACGGGCGACGCGATTACAGCGATTAGCTTTGTTGCAGCGGGCGTACTTGGCTGTGTGAAGCTAGGAATCGAATAGTTATAATTTAGTTTTTTAGTAAATAAAATTTAAAAAAGAAGAGTTTGTATAAGCTCTTCTTTTTTTTTGTGCCAAGGCCCTGATCAAGGCTAAAATTTTATTCACTGCTGTGTTACAATATATTAGCTATATTTGTGGGTTAAAGTTTAAAGCATTGGGGGGTGTTATGATTGGTATAAAAGATTTTGTTTCAAGAGGAGCGGAGGCTGTTTTAGCTGAAGCAAAAGCAAACCCTTTCGGCTCAGGAATGTTTTTCACATCTACTTTTGTTCCATTCAATTCTAACATAGCTCCCATGGCTAAAGTTTTGGTAGATGCAGGTCAGGCGTTGATGACATGGGAAACTTGCAATAAGCTAGCAACAAAGGTTTTTGCCGGTTTTGAATCTATGTATGAGCATTCGAATTACTCTTTAGACGCTGTAGTAATTTGGTTAAAAAATGAAGAAAATCAAGAAGTTCTTTTAAAGACAGCCAAAGGAGTAGTAGAGCTCGCTTTGGTTTTTTATTGTCCCGGGTCTAGGGGGCTTAAAGCTTTAAAAACGGTGGTATCATTTGCTGTAGATGCCTTTTTTCAGAGAAAAGAAAGCGCGTTCTTAAGAACGGTTTATGAAGGGCGTGTGATGGAGGTGTGGCAGGGCGAAAGGGGCTGTGTTAAAATGCTTGAAAAAGGAGCCTATTTTGTAGGTTGTGTAGCTTATGCAGCTTTCACGTCTTGTTTAGTGGTAACACATACACAGTTATTTACTGTTCTTGATTCTAAAAAGATAGGTGCTTTTGGGGGCATGTGTATGGCTCTGAAATGGAATACTTTATATTTTCTTGCGCTACATAAAAGAGTTAATAAATTAAGTTGTAGTAGCTAAACATCCAGTATTTATTCATCCTCGTTCCAATATGTTTTTGTCATATAAAGATCCGAGTGCTAATGTATTTTTGTCCTATAAAGAAAAAATTAAACTATAAGGAGATACATATGTCTATGTCGTCTATGCCACCTGTGTCGTCATATCACGAAGCTAAACGTTTTGTTCTAAACACCTCAAGGATGGTTTTAAGTCAGGCCACACGCAATATTTATGGTTCAGGACCAATTTATAAAGTTGTCGTAGAGCCTATGATTCCTGGATCAAAGCCAGTTTTTGAAGCGCTTGTTGGTGCTGGGCAGAAGGTGAACACTTGGAAGAAGTGCCATGAGCTTGTGAGGGGACTTGTTTGTCAGGATGAACACGCTTATTCCTATTCACAAGGAGAAACGGATAGGGTTGTTGTTTGGATTCAAAAAACTGACAGCCAAGATCTTATTTTAAAAACAACTAAAGAAGTGGCTAAGTTAGCTCTTCTTCTTCGTTACTGTCCTGCTTCAGGAGCATTCAAGGTTATTAAGATGGATATAGCTGTTTATGAGAAGATCAATGATGAGGTTTCGTTGTTAAATCTTGTTTGGAACGATAGAGTAGTTGAGTCTTCTTGGGATAATAAGAACGAATTTAAAGGAGCAGGTGGCGGCGAAGCTTGTTCAACCCACAGTCCAGATGGAACAGGCGGTTTTGCTGTGCCAATAAGAGATCCACAGCCTCAAAGAGATTTATCCAATCGAGGTGGTGTGAAGGGTGATGGTTATGTAGGTGACGGTTTTGGAGATGTTTTGAACGCGTACGAGTTTCTGCAGAAGGTGGAGATGGAGGAGGAGGCACAGCGTATGCAGGGGGTGGAGTGGTCCGAACAGGAGATGTTCTTAAGACAGAAACAGAATCGGATTATGCGGCAGGCTGAACAGTTTATGCAGGAGCGGAACTCGAATATTATACAGGATCCGGAGGGGGATTTTGAGTCGAATCAGACGCGGGAGCATTTGGCTATGCAAGAGCAGGAAGAGAGGCGTCAGGTGCAGGCACCACCAAAAGCGTGTTTTTATTAACGGTTTTGTATGTAGGGCGTGTGATGGGAAGTTGTGTAGCTTATGCAGCTTTTACTTCTTGTTTGGTGGTACCATGTACACAGTTATTTACTGTTCTTGATTCTAAAAAGATAGGTGCTTTGGGGGCATGTGTATGACTCTGAAGTGGAATACTTTATATTTTCTTGCGCTACATAAAAGAGTTAATAAATTAAGTTGTAGTAGATAAATAGCTATTCTTTTATTCATCTGCGTGCTAACATCTTCTTGTCATATAAAGAAAAAATTTCGGCAAGGTATTCTTTTTCAAAGGTCTTGTCTGGTTAAAAATTAAACTATAAGGAGATGTTATGTCTTTCCCATCTATGCCGCCTGTGCCATCATATCGAGAGGCTAAATATTTTGCTGTAAAAACCTCAAGGGTGGTTTTCAGTCAGGCCAAAATCAATCTTTATGGTTCAGGGAAATTTTTTCAAGCTGTTGTAGCGCCTCTTGTTCCTGGAGCAAAGCCAGTTTTTGCAGCGTTTGTTGGAGCTGGTCAGGTGGTGAACACGTGGGAGAAGTGCAATGAGCTTGTAGGAAAACTTTTCCGTGAGGGTGAACGCGCTTATCATTATCCACAAGGCGCAATGGATATAGTTGTTGTTTGGTTGAAAAATGCTGACAACCAAGAACTCGTTTTAAAAACGACTAAGGAATTTGCTAAGTTAGCGCTTCTTCTTTACTGTCCTGCCTCAGGAACATTCAAGGTGATTAAAGTGGCTGTGTCGCTTGCTGTAGATGTTTATGGGCAGATCAATGATGAAACTTCGTTGGTAAAGCTTGTTCTGAGCGGTAGGCTCGTTGAGTTTTGGGACAATGAGGACGACGTTCGAGGTGAAGGCTCGGCTGCAACGTATGTAAAAATGGCAAAGTTTTCAGGTCTTATAGGCTCGTCTGTGTTTGCCTACGCTTTGGTTGCAAAGCACGTTAAAATATTAGCCGTTGTTACTCCTGCTCGTATGGGCAGTATTGGTGGCAGCTTCATGAAGATGAAGGGTGTTACTATGTACCTAACTGGCGCTTATGCTGATTTTAATGCACCAGCACCAAGACCAGGACAAAGAAGAAGAAGACTGGTTGCAGCACCAGTACAAAGAGAGGGTGTAGTAGGTGGCGGTATCGGCGGTGGTGGCGGAGGATCTGTTGCAGGTCCAGTAATGCAGCCACGTCTTCGAAGAGCTCTATCCAATCATCGAGGTGATTCTGGTGGTGGAATTGTGGATATGGATAACTTAGGTCCGAATGGCGGTAGCTTCCGCACAGGTGGAGGTTTGTTCGTGGCTGGTGGAGGAAGGTCAGATGATGGTGGTAGTAGACCTGTTGTTGTTCAACAAGAGTGGCAGCAGCAGCAGTGGTCTGATGATGATGGCACTACTGGTGAGGATTCTAGTAGTAGCGAAGCTAGTGGTGGCGTCGTTAGTGGTAACGGCAGAGGCGACGAATCGTAGGATTGAAAACGGGCGAGGAGAAGTCGCTTGTTTGGCAAGAGTGGATGGTGGTTGTGATTCTTTTAGGGATTGTGACGGTTGTTTATTGCGTAGCCTGTTTTGAAAATAGTGCTTCCATGGCGACTCTGCGTGTTTGCCTCAATAAATTTGTTGTAAATGTTTTTTCTAAAGGGTAGTGATTTACCTGATTATGTTAAAAAATGTTTTTGAAAAGAGAGCCCCATCAGGCTCTCTTTCTAATTTAAGCTGTTTTTAATCTTTTTTGGATTGTAAAAAAAAAGGGTGCTTTGATAGACTGCTACTGTTAGTCGAGACTAGCCTGAAATTATTGGATGAGTTTTACGAATTCGCGTGCAATTATTTTATTGCCGTGTTACATTTTGTAGACGGAAACTGTGAGTAGAGTAGAGATTTAGAAATTATGAAAAAGAAGACACTTCAGCTAGTGGGCCTTAAAAAAGGCATGACGCGTCAATTTGACAAAGAGGGCCGCCTTCTTGTTTGTACTATGATACAGCTTAAGAAGAACAAGGTTACTCAAGTTAAAACAGTTGAAAAAGATGGCTACTCAGGAATTCAGATGGCTGGAGTTGAGATAAGAGACTCAAAAAAGAAAAACGTAACCAAGCCTTTACAAGGACATTATGCTAAAGCTAAATGTGAACCTTGTAAAAAAATGGTTGAAACGCCGCTTGCCTCTGTAGAAGAGTATTCTTTAGGTCAAGAGATTGGCGTAGATATGTTTGAAGTGGGAAGCTTTGTTGATGTGATAGGAAAAACTAAAGGTAAAGGTTATCAGGGCGTGATGAAGCGACATAACTTTTCTGGAGGTCCCGCTACACACGGATCGAAATTTCACAGGTCAGCAGGTTCCACAGGAAGTTTGACTCCGAGTAGGAATTTTAAAAACGGGAAGAAAGCAGGTCACATGGGAGCAGAAAGACAGACCACTGAATGTCTGCTTGTTGTGGGTGTGAATGTGGAAAAGGAATACCTTTTAGTAAAGGGTGCTGTTCCTGGTCCTACTGGAAATATAGTTTGCGTTCGAAAGGCGCTAAAGAAAAATAATTAATTAGGGAAGAGACGTGGCGAAGTTAAAGCATTACGATATTGACGGTAAAGAGTTGGGTGAGATTGATGTAAATGATGCTATCTTGGTTAAAGAGGTGAGTCATCAGCAAGTTAAAGACTATCTCGTGGCTATTCGAAGAAACAAGAGACAGTGGAGTGCAAGCACCAAAGGTCGTTCAGATATCAACCATTCTAATGCTAAACCTCACGCACAGAAGGGTACGGGTAAAGCTAGACAAGGTACGATCAAAGCTCCTCAATACCGTGGTGGTGGTGTAGTTTTTGGTCCTAAACCTAAGTTTGATCAGTTTGTAAAAATTAATAGGCAAGAGAGAAGAAAGGCAATTTCTTACCTTCTGTCTGACAAGATGGCAGGAGACAATGTTATTTGTTTGAAAATGCCTACTATGGAAAAAGCGTCTACTAAAACTTTTTCAAAGTTTTTGAAAAAAGTAGGGCTAGAGAGAGATTCAATTTTATTTGTGGATAAAGAGTGTCATCCGGTTTCTGCAGATAAGATGTTTTTCTACCTTAGTATGAGAAATATTAAAAGAATGAGATTCCGTCCTGTAGAATCTCTTTCTGGAGAGGATGTAATCCGCTGCAAGAAAATGATAGTTTTAGACTCAGCTGTAGAAGAGCTGACAAGAGTAATGGAGTGTAAATAGAAAATGACTGCATCTAAAGGGAAAAGTGCTTTTAAGACGATCAAGTCTCGTTATCTAACAGAAAAGACAGCGTTGATGGACTCATTAAAAGATTTAGATAGTAATCCTTGTTTGAGAAAATTTGATCAATCAAAGATCGTTTTTTTAGTGGATATTAACGCTACTAAAAAAGAGATAGCTTTAGCTGTTGAAAGTATTTATGCGGATAAAAAAATCAGTGTTACGAAAGTGAACACGATTAATGTAAAAGCTAAAAAACGTAGAGTCAGACGCTGTGTTGGTTTTGGGCCTAGAAAAAAGAAGGCTATAGTGACACTGGCCGCTGGTGACAGAATAGACGAAGCGGTTTAAGGATTAGGAGCAAAAATCAATGGTAAAGAAATTTCGACCAAGAACACCGGGGCAAAGAAAACTTGTTTTGCCGAGCAATGCTCAGCTCACGGTAAAAGATGACAATGGTAAAAGAATAAAGCCTCATAAAGCTTTATTGTTACCTAAAAAGAGAACGAGTGGTAGAAACCATCAAGGGAGAATTACTTGTCGTCACCGAGGTGGGGGTCACAAGCGTTTTTATAGAATTATCGATTTCAAGAGAGATAAAGATAATATTGAAGCGAGAGTGGCTAGTGTCGAGTATGATCCTAACAGGTCAGCACACATTGCTCTTTTAAATTATGCTGATGGAGAGAAGAGATATATTCTTGCTCCAGAAGGAATTAAACAAGGGGATGTTTTGCTTTCAGGAGAGAACGTGAAGTTCACTGTTGGTAATACAATGCCTTTGAGATGTATGCCACTAGGTTCTACTGTGCACAACGTAGAAATGTACCCTGGTAAGGGAGGACAACTAGTTCGCTCTGCAGGTCTTTCTGCACAACTTATGGCTAGAAGCGGTGGTTATGCTACGCTGAAGCTTGCTTCGGGTGAAGTTAGATTGGTGAACGAGAAGTGTAGAGCTACCTTTGGTGTAGTTTCTAATGCTGAAAATGCACTTACTGTGGATGGCAAAGCTGGAAGAAGACGTTGGAAAGGTTTCAGACCAACGGTTCGAGGTACAGCGATGAATCCGGTAGATCACCCTCACGGTGGTGGAGAAGGTAAGCATAACGGTTATATCCCAAGAACACCTTGGGGAATACAAACGAAAGGTTATAAAACCCGTTCGAAAAAGAAATCAACGAAATTAATCGTTAAGGATAGGAGAAAGTAAAAGGTAACTATGGGTAGATCACTTAGAAAAGGACCTTTTGTTGACCATCACCTTATGGAGAAGGTCAAGAAGACAAAAACTGGAGACACATCAAAGCCGATCAAAACTTGGTCTAGAAGGTCGATGGTACTTCCTGAAATGATTGGGTTGACATTTGAAGTACATAACGGGAAGAAATTTTATCCTGTATTTATTACAGAAAACATGGTGGGTCATAGACTGGGTGAATTTTCGCCTACAAGACTCTTTAAAGGACATCCTGTTAAGAAATAAGGAAGCGAAGCAATTATGAATAAAAATGAAGCATTTGCAATAACTAAGTACGTAAGGATCAGCCCTAGAAAGGCTCGATTGGCGGCTGGATTGATTAGAAAAAAGAGAGTTAAAGAAGCTATTCTGCAACTTAATTTTTGTAATCTAAAAGGTGGAAGGTTGCTGAAAAAAACATTGAAAAGTGCTATAGCTAATGCAGAAAACAACCTTAGTTTGCGCGTTGAAGATTTAGTTGTCACAGAAGTTAGAGTAGACGATGGGCCAACTATGAAGCGAGCGAAATCGAAGTGTAGAGGTGGTAGAGTGCCTGTTTTAAAGAGAAGTAGTCATTTTAAAGTGACCGTCGGAACCGTTAAAAAAGAGGCTCAGGAGTAGAATATGGGACAGAAAATATCGCCAGAAGGCTTCAGGTTACAAATTACTAAGAAGTGGAGATCAAGTTGGATTGCGAATAAAGCAGACTTCGGAAAGCTTCTTATGGAAGATTTCTTGATCAGACAGTATATAACTAAAAAGCCATGTTCTTTAGGTCTTTCTTTTGTAGAGATCAAAAGAATGAATGAAAAAGTAGAGGTGACGCTGCACACAGCTAGACCTGGACTTGTTATTGGTAAAAAAGGTAGCGAGATAGAAGCGCTTAAAGCAGGACTATCTAAATTAACTGGAAAGAATGTTTGGTTAGAAGTTGCAGAGATAAAAAGACCGGATTTAGATGCACAATTAGTAGCAGACTCTATTGCTAAGCAATTGGAAAGAAGAGTTTCGTTTAGAAAGGTTCTGAAAAAGTCAATGCAGGCTTCTTTAGATGCTGGAGCAGACGGTATCCGTATTCAAATTTCTGGCCGTGTTGGTGGAGCAGAAATTGCGAGAACAGAGTGGTACATAGAAGGACAAGTTCCTTTACATGAACTTAGAGCAGACATACGTTATGCCGCAGCACGTAGTGAAACCACTTATGGGACACTCGGTGTGAAAGTGTGGATTAACCTAGGAAAGCAGTACAGCCAAGAAAAGCAGTACAGCCAAGAAAAGCCGTATAAAAAAAGAAAAGTAAGTTAGTAAAAAGTAGCTAAAAAAGTAGTAGTCAAATAAAGGAATTAATTCATGGCGCTCATACCATCTAGAACGAAGTACAGAAAATCCCAAAAGGGAAGTAAGAAAGGACTTACCAAAGCGGGTCAGTTTGTCGAGTTTGGCGACTATGGCATACAGGCAATGGAACGTGGTGTTATCACTAGTCAACAAATCGAAGCTTGTAGGGTTGCTGTAGTTAGAACGTTTAGTCGACGAGGTAAGTTTTGGAAGAAGATATTTCCTAGTAAGCCTGTTACTAAAAAGCCAGCAGAGACAAGAATGGGAAAAGGAAAAGGTAGCACAGACCATTGGGTCGCTACTATAAAGCCTGGAAGAGTTCTTTTTGAAGTGGCTAATGTTTCTGAGGAAGAAGCAAAAAAAGCTTTAGCAAAAGCGGACACTAGACTTCCTGTCAAAACAAAATTTGTAAAGAGAATGGAGCGTGTGTAGGTGACTATGAAGATGAAGGATATAAGAGAAAAACAAGAAGCAGAGCTAATTTCTTTAGAAGAAGAGCTACGCC
Organism: Candidatus Aerophobota bacterium; assembly: GCA_002401865.1. Classification (GTDB taxonomy): domain Bacteria; phylum Chlamydiota; class Chlamydiia; order Chlamydiales; family Simkaniaceae. The sequence goes on from NVUK01000006.1 coordinate 27,962, forward strand.
GTGATCTTTTTGAACTTTTGAATGAAAAAAGAATCAACAGATCGCTTGAAAAACCTCACCTTATTAGGCAAACAAGACGTTCGATTGCGAAGATAAAAACATTTTTAAATGAGAAGAAAACAACCTCAGAGGGTGGGAAATAAGTATGAGTAGTAAGAGTACTGAAAGAAAATTGGTTAAAGCTACAGTTGTTTCCAATAAAATGGATAAGACGGTTGTTTTGCGTGGAGAGAGAATGGTTCCGCATCCTATTTACGGTAAAAATGTTAAAAAATATAAAAAATATTATGCTCACTGTGAAACGCCTTTAGAAGTCGGTCTAGAAGTGGAGATAAAGGAAGTAAGACCTTTGTCAAAACTGAAAAGATATATAGTTGTAAGTAAAGAAAAAAACTCAAGCAAGTAGTAAAGAAATATGATTCAGGAAGAAACAATATTAGACGTTGCTGATAATTCAGGCGCAAAGAAAGTAAAATGCTTTCGTGTACTTGGAGGAACCAGAAAACGCTATGCTCGTACAGGTGACGTCATCGTAGTCTCGGTAAGAGAAATAGATCCCAAATCACCTGTAAAAAAAGGCTCTGTAGTCAAAGCTGTAGTGGTTAGGACAAAGAGTAAAGTTAGAAGAGCCGATGGTTCGTATCTTGTCTTTTATGATAACAGTTGTGTGCTGATTGATGATAAGATGAACCCTAGAGGTAGTAGGATTTTTGGTCCTGTGGCAAGAGAAGTTAGAGAGAAAGGTTTCTTGAAAATTTGTTCACTCGCACCTGAGGTAATTTAGAAGGTACATATGAAGAATAAATGGATAAAACAAGGCGATACAGTTCTAGTAATAGCTGGTAATGACAAAGGTAAGTCAGGAGAAGTTCTAGCTAGAAAACAAGAGAGAATTCTCATTCGCGGCGTTAATATGAGAAAAAAGCACATGAAGGCAAAGAAGCAGGGGCAAAAGTCTGACATTGTTGAAATTGAGCTACCTATTCACATATCAAATGTTGCTATTTGCAACTCTAATGGAGAAAAGATCAAATTGGGTGTTTCTTTCAAAAAGGGTTCAAAAGAGAAAGAGCTTGTTATAGTCGGTAGTGGTAAAAATGAAAGCTTTAGAAAGCTAAGATAAGGTGAGTTTAAAAGAGAAAGATATGTCTAGATTAAAACAGTTATACCAAGATGTAGTTAAAGAAAAGTTACAAAAGAAATTTGGTTACAAAAATGTTAACCAGATTCCTAAGCTTAAAAGTATTGTTTTAAGCATGGGTTTGGCAGAAGCTCTTAAAGATAAAAACATTGTAGAAGATAGTGCTAAGCACCTTGCGTTGATTTCTGGCCAAAAGCCTATTGAAACGAAGGCGAAGAAATCTATTTCAAACTTTAAGTTGCGCGATGGTCAAGTTATAGGTCTCAAAGTAACGCTAAGAAGTAAGAGAATGTATGAGTTCATGGACCGTTTTTGTAGCATTACAAGTCCGAGGATTTTAGACTTTCGAGGTTTTAATACGAAGACAAATCGAGGATGTTACTCAACAGGTCTGAAAGACCATCAGGTTTTTACAGAACTTAATTTAGACGAAGTAAAAAGGGAACAAGGTATGAATATTACCTTTATTACATCTGCGGATTCTGGAGAGGAGTGCTTTGAGCTTCTTTCGGGTCTAGGATTTCCTTTTAAAAAAGTAAAGTAGGAGAAAAAGTCAATGGTAACAGATACTGTAGCCGATCTTATTACACGCATTAGAAATGCGAAAGATGCTAAACATAAGTATGTGGATGTGTCTAATAGCAAGTTGAATAGAGAAATTATTGAAGCGCTGAAGAAAAAAGGCTATGTTCAAAATTACTTGGTAAACGGCGCTAAAAGACAAGTAAGAATCTTTCTAAAGTATGATTTTCGTAAAAGGCAATCAATTATACATGGGATTAAGCGTGTATCAAAGCCTGGTCTTAGAAAGTATGTTGGAGTAAGAGAAATACCTATGGTGTTTAGTGGACTGGGTTCTGCTATCTTATCTACACCTAAAGGTGTTTTAGATTGTAAAACAGCGAGAGAAGAGAGAGTTGGTGGAGAACTGCTCTTTGTTGTCTGGTAGGAAATAGAAAAAAGGATTGGAATAAACGATGTCTAGATTAGCAAAAAAAGGGCTAGCACTACCAAAGTCTGTAGAAGTCAAACAGGAAGCGACGAAAGTTTTAGTGAAAGGACCTAAGGGTCAGCTAGAAGTTTTAGTAAAAGAGGGCCTTCACGTAGCCGTTCAAGAAGGCGAAGTGAAAATATCCCTGATAGAAGGTAGCGCTCTTGCTCTACCCTTTTTAGGACTATATTTTTCTTTGATTAAGAACGCTATTATTGGAGTCTCTGAAGGGTTTGAGAAAAAAATACAGCTTATAGGTGTTGGTTTTAGAGCCGTTGTGGCGGGGAATAAGCTTGATTTAAAGATGAATTTTTCCCATCCTTGTCAACTTATAGTGCCTAGTGATTTAAAAATAGCAATTGAAAAGAGCACACTCATTACCATTTCGGGATGTGATAAGCGCCAAGTAGGAGAGTTCGCTGCTGCTATACGCGCTAAAAGACCTCCTGAGCCTTACAAAGGAAAAGGTGCTAGGTATGTGGGTGAGTATGTAAGGAAGAAAGCTGGTAAAACAGCTAAGGGTAAGTAAGATGAAGTCAAAGTCTAAAGTAAAAATTAATAAAATTAGAATCAAAAGAACTTTTCGAGTGAGAAAGCATCTCAAGGCTTGTGCAAGTTTCAAGCATAGGTTGTGTGTTACAAGATCGCTAAAGCATATTTCTGCTCAAGTGATTAATGACAAGACAGGAGAGACTGTGGCTGCGATAAGCACCATGAGTAAGAAGGCAGGGGATCTTTCGAGAAGTAAGGAAGGTGCTGCATTTGTAGGTAAAGAGATCGCAGTACTTGCCAAAGAAAAGGGCGTAGAAGAAGTCGTTTTTGATCGAGGAGCTAATAAATACCACGGCCTTGTTGCAGCTTTAGCAGATGCTGCACGAGAAAATGGACTTAAGTTTTAGAACATATAAAGGAATAGCATGGCTAAGGAAGCAGTAAAAGATAAAAAAGAAGACGATTTAGAAGAAAAAGTTCTCTATATCAACCGATGTTCGAAAGTTGTAAAGGGAGGAAGAACGTTTAGTTTTTCAGCTCTGATTGTTGTTGGCGATGGCGCTGGCAAAGTAGGTGTTGGTTTTGGAAAAGCTAATGAAGTCTCTGATGCTATTAGAAAAGCTTCTGGTGATGCAAGAAAAAATTTAGAACAGTTCGTTATGCAAGAAACAAGCATTCCTCACGAAATCAATGTAAAGTTTGATGGAGCTCAGGTGCTTTTAAAACCAGCTAAATTAGGAACGGGTATTATAGCCGGTTCTCTAGTACGTTCTGTTTTAGAGGTTGCAGGAGTTAAAGATGTAGTTGCTAAAAATCTTGGTTCTAATAACCCTTTCAATATGGTTAGAGCAACGATCAAGGCACTATTCATGATGAGAAACCGCAAAGAGACACTAAACTATAGGAATGCATCATAATGGAATTATCAGCATTAAGGAATCATCCAAAGAAAAAAACTTCAAGAAAACGCAAAGGTCGTGGCCCCAGTTCAGGCATGGGTAAAACTTGTTGTAGGGGACATAAAGGTGATAAATCTCGTTCTGGATATAAAAGACGTGGCGCAAAAGAGGGTGGTCAACTTCCACTTTTTAAAAAATTGCCGATTAGAGGTTTTTCTAATTTTCAGTTTGAAAAGAAAATTTTCTCAATTAATTTAGAGCGTATAGAGCAATGCTTTACTGATGGAGAAAAAGTTACTATTCAAACATTGGCACAAAAAGGTTTTCCTGTAAGACGTATGAAAGACGGGATTAAAATTTTAGGCAATGGGGAACTTTCTAAAAAGGTTGTTATTGAAGCGGCTGGCTTTACAAAAGGCGCAGTAGCAAAGCTTGAGAAGGCTGGGATTGAATTTAAAACCATCTAAACTAAGGTAGACTTATGCTTCAGGGTATTAGACAAATATTTTCCCTTCCTGAACTTAGGAAAAGAATTTTCTTTACGCTTCTAATGCTTGCTGTTTGCAGGGTTGGAGCTTATATTTCTATTCCTACAGTAAACAGTGAACTGGTTGAAACAGTATTTAAACATCTAACAGGGGGAGTGCAAAATCTCTTTCAGTTAGTAGACATCTTCTCTGGAGGAGCGTTTTCAAGACTTACTATATTTGCACTTGGCGTTGGCCCCTATATTTCGGCCTCGATCGTGATGCAAGTACTTACTGCTGTCATGCCCTCTCTACAAAGAGAAATGCGTGAAAACAGTGATGTGGGAAGAAAAAAACTTGCTAAGTGGACTAGGTTGTTAACTGTTGTTTTTGCTTTAGTACAATCTATTATGTATGCAAGGTTTGCTTTTTCATTCAATATACAGTATCCAGGCATCGTTCTTGACTCAGTAGCAAGTATTACATTATTTGGTATCCCTATCTTATTTTACCTTATTACCGTAGCTGCTATGACTGCGGGTTGTTTGCTTTTAATGTGGATTGGAGAGCAAATTTCAGAAAAAGGTATCGGTAATGGAATAAGCCTTATTATTTCTGTAGGAATTCTTTCTTCTTTACCTTCAATTGTTGGAAGAATTATTCAACAACTTAATTTGGATTCACAAGAATCGGGTCAGCTGACACTTATCTCTGTACTGATGCTATGTGTCATTTTTGTTGTTATTATTACAGGGACTATCCTTATTGTTCAGGGTGTTAGAAAGATACCTCTGCAGTACGCTAGAAGGATTGTGGGACGTAAAGAGTCTCAAGGAGGATCTTCTCATATTCCTCTTAAAGTTAACTATGCAGGTGTGATTCCAGTTATTTTTGCCGCATCTATATTAGTGTTTCCCGCTACTCTTGCTCAACTAAGCAAGGTGGAGTGGCTAACGAGAATCGCTTCTTATTTATCCCCTGGACAGTGGGCTTATACAATAGCCTATGTAGTTTTAATTTTATTGTTTACCTATGTTTGGACTGCTACTCAATTTCAGCCTGCACAAATTGCTTCAGATATGAAAAAAAATGGAGCTTTTATCCCTGGAATTAAGCAGGGAAAACATACACAAGATTTTTTAGAAGGTACTATGAACCGTATTACCCTCATAGGGGCTGTTTCATTGGCATTTATAGCTATTCTACCAACCTTAATAGCTAAATTTTTATATATAGATGCCTCTATCAGTCAATTTTTTGGAGGGACATCTTTGCTGATTTTAGTAGGTGTAGCTTTGGACACATCCCAGCAAATAGAGTCACATCTTATTATGAAAAGGTATGACGGTTTTATGAAGAAAAGAAGAATATAACTAAGTGACTGAAATCGTTTGATTTTAAGTCGAAAATTGCTATAATATAGACGCTAATCTAGAATTTGAGGAAAGGAACCTATGCCCAGGATTATTGGAACTGACATACCAGGAAAAAAAAGACTTATTATTTCGCTAACCTATATCTTTGGAGTAGGATCAAAAATTGCGGAAGAACTTGTTGGCAAGTTAGGTCTAGACCCAAATATGAGGGCGCATAATTTAAGTGAAGACGAGATTTCAAGAATCAACGGTTTGCTGCAAACAGAGTATACAGTTGAAGGGGATTTAAGACGTGAAGTGCAAGGTAATATTAAGCGCTTAATTTCCATAGGATCTTACCGAGGATCGAGACACAAAAATGGTCTGCCTACTAGAGGACAGAGAACGAAGTGTAACGCACGTCAGAGAAAAGGTAAGAGAAAAACAGTAGCAGGCAAAAAGAAAGCAGCTTAAATCGATAAGCGGCTAACAAGCGATAGGAGCTAGACTTGGCAAAGAAAGAAAAGAAACAAATGGTGAAGAAAGTCTTCACGAAATCTTCTAAGAAGAAAGTGGTAAGGACTGTACCTAGCGGCATAGTCTATGTTAAGGCAACATTTAATAACACATTGATATCTATTTGTGATCCTTCAGGCAAAGTTATTGCTTCGTCTTCTGCGGGTCAGGTAAATTTTACAGGTTCAAGAAAATCTTCTGCGTTTGTAGCCTCTATTGCGGCACAAGATGCAGTAAAAAAAGCTCAACCTTATGGACTGAAAGAGGTTGAAATAATTTTAAAAGGTCCTGGTGCTGGCCGTGAGTCAGCTGTGAGAGGGGTTCAAGCTTCAGGAGTAATCATTACTTCTATATCTGATCGAACACCTGTACCTCATAATGGTTGCCGACCAAAGAAAAGAAGAAGAGTATAATAAAAATTTATCACCCTTGAGGAGAGATATTACATGGCAGTTAAATATGGGCAATTCCGTCTACCAACGAAGGTGGCAGTAGAAGAAAAATCGGATGTTCAGGATCAGCAGCACTCTAGTTGTTTTAGACGATTTGTAGCAGAACCTTTTGAAAGAGGTTATGGTCATACAGTGGGTAACTCACTGAGAAGGATCATGATGACCTCTATTGAGGCATATGCGATCATGTCATTTCTTTTTGAAGGCGTGTCTCAAGAGTTTACTGCAGTAGAAGGTGTTATAGAGGATATGACGCATATCATTCTTAACATTAAGGGAATATTGATTAGAAAGAGCGATGACGTGGAACACGCTACGCGTGTTAAGCAGCTGGTTAAAACGTTAGATATTTCTGCAGCTGATTTAGAAGAGTCTGGAGGCAAGTTTGCCGTTTGTGCAAAGCATATGATAGATTCGCCTGATTTTGAGTTGGTTAACCCAGATCACTACCTATTTACTGTAACAATACCTTTGACTAAGCGTGTTAGCTTTAAAGTAGGAAGAGGACGTGGTTATGTGGCTGCAGAAAGACATGAGTTAGTGGATAGAGTAGTGGATGAAATCGTGATCGATTCAGCATTTTCTCCTGTGACACAAGTGAACTATTTTGTTGAAAATACACGTGTTGGTCAAGATACAGATTATGACAAGTTGATTATGGAAGTAACTACAGATGGAAGAGTTACACCTGAAGAAGCACTTGTTTTCTCTGCTCAGATCAACGTTCATCATTTCAGTAGTTTTGAATCACTAAGTTTCTTTGAGCAAATTTCTTTTGATGAAGATGAAAATGAAATGGACTCAGATAAAGATGAACTGTTAGCTAAATTATCGCTAAAAATTAATGAAATAGAACTTTCAGTACGTTCTACTAACTGCTTGAATCAAGCAAACGTAGATACGATCGCACAACTTGTAGTGATGCCTGAGTCTGAAATGTTGAGATTTAGAAACTTCGGTAAGAAGTCTCTTAATGAAATCAAGGCTAAATTAGAAGACATGGGACTCCATTTAGGAATGGATCTATCGAGTTATGGTATTAACGCAACTAATGTTACAGAAATTGTACAAGAGTATTTGAAAGAGAAATCGGGTCAGGAAGCATGAGACACAGAAAACGCACATTTAAGTTAGGTCGTAATTCATCTCACAGAAGATGCATGATGGCTAATATGATCAAGTCGCTTATTGAGCATGGCAAGATCGAGACATCAGTCAGAAAAGGTAAAGAACTCAAAAGACAAGCAGATTCTATTATCACACTTGCAAAAAAGGGTGATTTAGCTTCATTAAGAAGAATTAAAGCTAAGCTGATGATTCGTTTTAATAAACTTTCTTCTAAAGAGAGAAGAAGTGTTAAAGAAGGTAGCACAGCACCTTTAAATGGGGATAGAAAAGTTTTCAGGAAACTGTTTAGCGAAGTGCCTCAAAGGTTTATGGATAGACCTGGAGGCTATACCTCTTTAGTGAGGACAAGCTTTCGACGAGGAGACTCTTCTGAACGCTGTATTGTAAGCCTAGTTGCGCCGTCAAGTGCGGTAGCTGCTGAGCCTGAACAGAGTAAGCAGGTTAGTTAATTAAAAATCCCCTCCCACCATAGAGGGGATTTTTTTTTGCCCGGGTGACCTTTTTTAAAACACCCTTTACTTTCGCCTTTTTCTGCCGTATATTGAGGCTATAGGAAGGGGAGATTATGAACTTCTTGTTGAGCTAGGAATTGTATGGAAATTAAAATAGGTATTAATGGTTTTGGACGCATTGGAAGATGTGTTTTTAGATTAATTCAAAAACAGTTTCCAGATATTAAGATTTTAGCTATTAATGACTTACTTTCGGTAGATAACCTTGTTTATTTACTTAAGTATGATACAGTTCATGGTCTATTGAAAGAAGAAATAGTGCCGTCCGGTCAAGGGTTTACGTTTAATGGTGAGTCTGTTGTTGTGACTCATGAGAAAGAGCCTTGTAAAATTGATTGGAAGGGCCTTGGAGTGGACTATGTGATTGAATCTACGGGATTCTTTACACATAGTAGCTTAGCAGCCGGGCACTTAGAAGGCGGAGCAAAACGTGTAATTGTATCAGCTCCTGGTAAAGGAGAGATGCCTACGTTTGTTATGGGAGTGAATCACCAAAACTATAACCCTAAGACAGATAGTGTTGTTTCTAATGCGTCTTGCACGACAAACTGTTTAGCTCCAGTTGTCAAGGTTTTGCTAGATCATTTTGGTATTGACGAAGGTCTGATGACGACTGTTCATGCGATGACAGCGACACAAATGGTTCAGGATTCCCCTTCAAAAAAAGATTTAAGGGGAGGAAGGGCAGCATCTGTCAATATAATTCCTTCATCGACGGGAGCGGCAAAAGCTGTGGCTTTATGTTTGCCCCAAATTAAAGGAAAGCTTACTGGAATGGCATTTAGGGTGCCCACTATGGATGTTTCTGTAGTAGATTTAACAGTTAAGCTGACTAAATCAACAAGTTATGATATAATCTGTGATGTAATGAAATCAGAAGCTGGTTCAGGTATGAAAAATATTTTGGATTACACCGAAGAGCCTGTAGTTTCTTCAGATTTCATTGGCAACACACATTCTGCTATTTTTGATCGCCATGCAGGTATCGCTTTAAATGAACATTTTTTTAAGTTAGTTGCTTGGTATGATAATGAAATGGGATACGCGAGTCGTTTATTGGATTTAATTACTTACATGGATTCAAAAGGTTGAAGCAGAGTGGATAGATATTTTTTTATTAATATTAACATGGAATTAAGTGCGTGGATTTTACACGAGAACCAATTATTGAGACAATTATTACACCGAAAGATGGGTACCAGCTACTTATAAAAAACAGTAAAGCTGGAGGCTCTGAGCACGTTGTAGATGCTGTAGAGGTCATTTCTTTTGGAACGACATATTTTTTAAGATCTTTAGAGAAGCCAGCGGCTTTTTTACTTCCTTTTGGAGAGTATGAAATTGTTGAGAAGAAAGTTACAAGAGTAGCTTTAAAGAAACCTCAAATTCAAAAATCTATAAAGATTGAGACAAAAGACAGGAAAATTCCTCACGAAGATCTAGAAAGCGATTTTGAGATGGAGAAAGCGCAGCGAGATGACACCAAGAGTGGTGATAAATCTAAAGCTGTAAAGCGTAAGAGAGTGGCTTCTAGGAGAGTAGATTCTAAAGAGAGTCGTAAAGAAGAGTCATCTGTGGAGTCTGTAACAACAGGCAAGCCAGTTGTAGCTCCTTCATTACTGCCTCCTCCTACAACGTTGATTTCTGAGCAAATCTTGCGTTATAAGGACTATTTACAGAAAGAAGAATCAGCACCTACACCTCTTGAAGAAGAGACAAAGGTGGAGACTCTTTCAGAAGATGTAGAGAAAATATTACTCTCCTCTTCAAGTGAGAGTAAAAAAGAGCTTAAAAAGGTGGATGTTCCTTTAAGCGTTATGAAAGAGGCTGATGATTTTATCACTCAGGCGCAAGACGATATGTTTAATCAATCGCTTGAAGATCCTGTAGAGAATGTGAAATCATCTATACCTCGAGTGACGTTGAATTGCACAACCCCTCCTCCTCTTATTATCGATCAAGAAGAATAAACTTGCATGATATGCATTTTGATGTAAGAATAGTGACTTAATTTTTGAGTCACTATTCTCTGCTCGGATGGTGGAATTGGTAGACACAAGGGACTTAAAATCCCTTGGGCTTAGGCCCGTGCAGGTTCAAGTCCTGTTCCGAGCAATTTATATCTCAAAGCATTCCCCAAGGAGTTTTTTTATGGTCGACCTATCCCGTTTTTTTGGGCGTTGTATTTGCCTGTCTATGGTTATTACAGGACTAACTGTTTTTGCTGATCCTATTGTTATGGAGGCTAAAACTTGTTCACGAGAGCTTTTAGAAGAGAGGCGAGAAGGGCGCAAGCTGGACATGTGTTGGAGCTTTGGCGAAAATAGTCACTACCGTTTTGAGAGCACCAATGCTGGTGTGTATATGGAAATAAGACTAAATAAACTTCCCAAAGAGTTTGATACATTTATAAAGAGTGTACAAGATTGTCTTATTAGAGAAGAGCCTGGTGTATGGACTTTTTCTTGCCTGGTAAATGAGCAAGAAGAGATAGAGATTAATGCACGTGATCATATTGTAAGCGGCCTACGCACTCCTGATAGTGAAAAGTATGCAGTCGCTACGCGAAGAGTTTTAAAAGAGGTGAGTCCACAAACTCTCGATCAAGATGCTCTGACAGAAATCATTCGAGATAAAAAAGTGCTTTTTTATACAGGAGCAGGCCTTTCTATAGCAGCAAATGTACCGGCCATGGGCGAGCTGGAACGGTTAATGGGGTTTAAAACAGGTGTAGATTTTGTAAGATCTTTGGAGCGGGTGATAAAACACCCTTATAAGGCTGCACGAGTGATCAAAAATTTTCATAACGCTTGTCTTTATAATCAGCCTACATCTGCACACGTGGCATTAAATGTGCTTTCTTCTTTTAAAAACGTGCGCGTAATTACAGAAAATTTAGATTTTTTACACGAAGCTAGTGGCATGGATCCTTATAGGATTGCAGATGCAGACGAGGTAAGGGAAAATCTTAATGCCGCAATTTTACAAGAGTTTGATTATGTTGTTTGTATGGGTTTAAGCTTTGATGATCGCGGTTTTTTAGGGTGGTATAAAGAGCAAAATCCTGAGGGAAAAATTATAGCGGTAGACTTGTTTAAACCTACATATTTAGGCCAAGAAGATTTTTGGGTGCAAGGCAACCTTCAACAGATCATTCCGGAAGTCGCGCAATCTATTTTAGATGCGGATGAGAGTGAACAAGAGTAGGCATTGGCGGGATTATGGATTCAGAGATTCATCTGGGGTATGTGATCATCTATGTTGAGAATGTGGTTGCAACAGTAAAATTTTACGCGGCAGCATTTGGTCTTAAGCAAAAATTTTTGCATGAGAGTAATCAATATGCAGAAATGCACACGGGCCAAACCGTTTTAGCTTTTGCTGGAGAAAAATTTATCCAAAGCGCCTATCCTTTTCAAACCAATCGCCTTGCAAAGCAAGCAGCTGGTGCAGAAGTTGCTTTTGTCGTGAAAGATGTAGAGAAAAGTTTTACTAAGGCTGTCGATAGCGGCGCTATAGTAGTTTTAAAACCATCTAAAAAGCCTTGGGGACAAACAGTATCTCATGTACGCGATAATAATGGCTTTATTGTAGAGCTTTGTAGCCCCGTCTCGAGTTAAGCAAAATTTCAATTTCCGCTCTTTACAAATAAATAAAACAATTGTTTTTTACTCTTAGTATATGTTATCTTTTTTTTCCAATTATCTGAGAGATTATGTATGGCAACCACGGTTCAACTAACACCATTAGCACAATGTTTGCTCCACCGTGAGTGTGCTATATGCTTATGTAAAATGAATGCTAGGGAGAGTCTCATAAGGCTTGCTTGTAACCATATGTTTCATGAAACATGTAATAATCAATGGTTTTTAACAAAGCAAGAGTGCGGTAGCTGCAGAGAACCTAGTTCATTAGACAATTGTAGGGTGTTCGTATTCACACCTGATCAATTCTCTCCAGAGATGCTAAAAAAAGCAGCAGCTGAAGAAGCACGATGCATAAGTGACGTAACAACTCATAGGAAGCAGAAACAAAGAGAGGAAGAGCTGAGAAAGGCTCTACTTGTTATTTGCTGCGTAGGAGTAACAGCTGTGGCTCTAAGGCGGTTATTGCGCAAGAAAACTCCTAAAAAAGAGGTGCTACCCATCACGCCAAAAACGCTTATTCCTGTAATTATTAAGCCTCCTTTAGTTATCCATTCTCCATTTATTCGGTAGTGTGCGTGTTTAAAATCATTTGATTTTTAAAAGTTTGTTGTGTTACAAACTCTTCGAATTATATGGGAGATTATATGACAATAACCAATCCAGCGCAGCGCTCGCCGGCTCAGGAAATATTATTTCAGATGAGAGACGTCAAATCCCCTCAATCTACCTGCTTTGTATGTACGGAGCAAATGGATCCAACACGCCTTAAAGGGGGTCAACCACTTAAAGAGAGGATTGCTCGACTGGCATGTACTCATATACTATGTGGTGAGTGCGCACTCAATTGGATAAATATAAATGCTCAGCCTCCTTGTCCTATTTGCCGTGCAGAAATTAAGCATGTCACACAGTTCAGTTTCAATGGTGAAGGAGAGCTTAAGCGGGTAGGTGAACTAGATGTTGTAGTTTTAAAAAAGCTCGAGCTCGAACAAGCTCAACAACAAGAACTAAATCAAGCGCAACGAGAATTAGATCAAGTGATCTCAATACCAGAAGTACGGAGATTAATGGACCAAGCACAAAAAGCACTAGACCAAGCACAAGAAGCACTAAACCAAGTAAAAGTGTTAACGTTAGCAGAACAACACGCGAAAGAAGCACTGGCACAAGCACGAGATGAGCTAGCAAAAGTACAAGAACGAACACCAGAAGCAGAGACATTAATACAACAAGCGGAAGAAGCACAAGCACAAGCACGAGATGAACTAAAACAAGCACAAGCAGCACAAGCACCAAACGTACCAGCATTAATAGTATTGGCACAAGAAGCAGTAGAGCGAGTAAAAGCAGCTGCTACAGCCGCTACACAAGCACGCGAAGCTGCAGCCACACGAGGAGCACGTGACGCACAAGAAGCACAAGAGAGAGCAGCACGCACATGGGATCGGGACGAACCGGTACGGCTAGGGCTAGCGCGCCAACAAAGAGAAAATGCAATGGTAGCTGTTGCAGGCGTTACTTTTCTCATATTCTACATAGCGCTAATAAGAGCAGCAGTAAAAATGCAGAATGCTCGATATGCCCGATTAAAATTAAACAAACCCTCCTTTCCTATAACCAAGTATGTAGTGTTTGCGTAAAAAAGTGGAAGTGTAGCTTAGCAGGCTATTATTCTTCGAGCCGGTGATAGATGATGTCGCCGCGATAGGGGAGTCTTCCGGGGGCATCTAGGCGGATTTTATTCAGATCAAAGTGGAGCTCATCATCCTGGGTCTCTCTTTCAAGACACTCGTCCATGATGCGCTCAAAAATAGAGTCCATTGCTTTATCATCTACGGTTGATTTTTCGCCGTCATAAAATATGTTTACATAGACAGTGTTGTTTTTCGACCAAATATTGACCGATCTAATAGCTGGGGTCACATTCCACAGCAGCGCTACTTGGGCAGCTAGGCGTAAATCAATAGAATTGGCTACCATTATTAACTCCTGAGTAACATTAATTTGCAGTACAGTTGCTTTGGTGAAGAGCTCTCAAGCTATTGCTGGAGCGCGGGAATTTTCATATTCAGTGCCGTTTTTCACCATCTACTATGCCTGGTGCTATTGTTAAAGGGCAAGGGGTTTGCTTGTTTATAAGCTTTCTACTACACTATAGCTTTGATTTTTCAGCCGAGTATTTTATGTCTATATTAGCTACTGCCATTTGCTTTGTTGCCTGTCATGGAGGTTCTGCTGATCACTTTTCGGTATTTGCTAAACAGTTGGAAAATGAGGGGCACACGGTGCAAATTTGTGCTACAGGTCCAGCGATAAACAAATTTTACAGTTGCGCGTATAGCGATATTTATACTTTTTCTTTAGAAAATATAGCAGAGGAAAAAGCAGCTGATCAAGTGGCAGAAAAATGTAAAGAATTTCCTGTTGTTATTACTGATATGGGCCACAGCTTTGATATAGCTTTGCATAAAACTTTAAAACAGAAAAATCCTGACTGCTTGTGTTTAGCCTACTATGATAATCCTGAGCCATGGGTGCCTGGAGGTTATAGCTTTATTGCTTCCCAGGTGTCTGCTTTGTCTGACAAAGTACTTTTTGCCAATAGTGGCTTGGCTACAAATCCTATTTACAAAGAGCAAGACGTAGTAATAGATCTCCCTTTAGATTCGAGAGTGGGTATTGGTTATTACCCTTTAAAAAAAGCTCAGCAGATTAGAGAAAACCGTACCTTAAAAAAAAATGAGGCACGTAAACAATTCTATGCTCTACACGGTAGAGTAGATTGCGGGGAAAATTTGTGCGTATACGTTGGAGGCAATAACGACGTCTATTTTGAAAAAGCTCTTCCAGCGTTTCTGGACTATTTGCATACATGGAGCGTACACCATGATACGTCTGATACGCTCTTAGTTTTTCAACAACATCCAGGCGCTAAAAAATTGAATCTAGATTTAGCCCAAATTCAAAAGTTTCAACAAGAGAGCTCAGTTAAGCTTGTTATTTCTAAACTTAGCACCGATGAAGTTTTGACTTTTGCAGATGGAGTGCTTTATTATCAAACTAGTATGAGCCCGCTATTTGCTCTTGCCGGTATTCCTGCTATTTCAGTAGGACATGAAATTTATCCAGATATTTTGGTAAGAAATCATCTTTGCCATAGCGCAAGCAACGCGGATAGTCTTGTGCTTGCTCTACAGGAGATAACCAAAACAAAGTCTTTACAGCTACCCGCTTTAATTCAAAAAAAATTGGGAATTCAAGCCAATTATTTCGAGAACTTAAAGCAAGTTTTTAGCGCTAATTCCCAGTGTGTTCTTGCTGATTAAGATTTTCTTGATAGATCCAACGAGCCATAGAATCTAAAATAATAGCTCCAGCTAAAGGATGCTTCATAGCGCGCGCCTCTTCTAATCCTTTACCTGCTACATCAAAGCCAAAACTTTTTGGTAAACTCTCTTCAATTACAGCATATTGATAACCGCAAAAGGGTTGGTCTGATATAAATAGTGCTTGGCATGGTGTTGATTCACTCTCGGCCCAGGCTATGATTGTGTCGCGTGTATTAGGACGTTTGTTCTTCCCCTTTGCGCTGTGCATCGGTACCGCTATAAATGTTACTTTTAGCTCCTGCATCTCTTTAGGAATCAAGGTTTCTTCCCACATAATGCGCGCCGCTTGTGATTCATTATTGCAACGATTTAGCATATGGTCTACATACTTGTTCAGAGGCCGATCTCCTGTGAGCCAAACTATTTCATTAAAGCGTATACCCTCATTCCATAGCTTTACTAAATGATCAAATCGCGCCTGCATTAGCTTAGTGGAACAGCCAAGAATTAATGCTTTATCATAATGGTTTTGGCAAGGTTTCCAATCGTCAAATAAACCATTTTCTTTCGACCAGTCTAAAACAATTTTTCTCTTGTCACTAGCGATTTCCCTTACTTGCCACCGCTCCTGTCCTTTCGAGCGGAGCCACTGCTCTTGGGTCTGGGCTATAAGGTCCTTGTCTTTGTCGATGCTTAGTGCAGAGGTGAGTTTTAGCAGTGCTGATGGATCAATTTTGCGCTCTTGTAAAGGAGCCGCAAAGCTTGTTATAGAGATACAAACAGCTAATAAGGCAAATATTTTTTTTATCATAAGTTTACTCCAAGGTAAAAGAGCCATTTTATAGAAAAAAAGTTTTTTAGTAAAAGGTTTAACTTAGTTGTATAGAAGGTTACAATTTTGATTATTCTATAAAATCAATTTTTTTGATATAGAGCGTAATATTACTCTTTTGGGTATAATGGTGACTAGTTTAGGTAAGCGAGGTTAAAGGCAATTCGTATGGAAATTACCGCTAAAAGAAGCGTTAGTTTTTGCTATATTATCACCCGAGTTTTTGGAGTTCCTTTTTGGGGACTTTTAGCTCTGATGCCTTTTATTATCCAAAAAGAGTTATTAGCTCCCGCTTTTTACGTTGCGGTAGCAATTGCTTTAAAGCCTTCTGCTGCGCTTTTATCTCCTTACTGGAGTCAATGGGTGCATGCAAGAGGTGAGCGTCTTGTAAGAAATCTTTTTTGGGGCAATTTACTCAAATATTTACCTTTTATCTTCTTTCCATTGTTTGCTACGCCTTGGTTTTGTATCGCCTCTCTCGGTGTTTACATGGTGCTTTTGCGGGGCACGATGCCGGCGTGGATGGAGCTTTTAAATCTACACATGGATAAAAAAGAGCAAAAAAAGCTTTGTGCTGCTGGCTCTATGATTGATTATATAGGAGCCTTAGCTCTCCCATTTTTATTTGGCTGGGCCTTAGACCATTTTGATCAAGCTTGGCGCTATTTGTTTCCTATTTCAGGAGCTTTAGGCATGCTATCGTGTTTCTTTATAGCAAAACTTCCTAAAACAGAGCGCGCACAGGTGCAAGAGCAAGCGCTAAATCAAGATAAAGATGAATCGCTAATATTAAAGCCTTGGAAGGGGGGATATGCTCTTTTAAAAAAACGGCCTGACTTTTTACGTTTTCAGTTAGGTTTTTTTCTTGGAGGCGCAGGACTTATGCTTATGCATTCCGTGATTCCTGTATTTACTGCTACATTGAAACTCTCTTATAAAGAGCTGTTGATGGCTATTAGTCTATTTAAAGGGATTGGGTTTGTACTCTCTACTCCTTTATGGGTAAAATGGTTTGCTCCAAGACGTATTTTTACACTCTGCTCCTTAGTAATTTTAATTGCTGCATTCTTCCCAGTACTCCTGCAAGGAGGGACTAGTTCCCACTTTTGGGTTTATATTGCCTACGCTGCATACGGCGTAATGCAAGGAGGTTCTGAGCTTTGTTGGAAGATGGCGGGATCTATCTTTGCAGGAAAAAGTGATAGCGCTCCCTTTAGCTCTTTTAGCGTGCTGGCTGTCGGGGTTCGAGGTTTAATCTTTCCTTTTCTTGGAACGGCACTACTTGCTTTTACAGGGGAAGTGTTTTTTGTCATGCTTCTCGGCTCAATGTGTTGCTTTTTTGCCGCTGTCACGCTTGCTTTGTCACGTAAGAGTTTCCCTGTAGAAGAGCATGCCATTTAATACTCAGTTAAATTAAGTATCAGAGTGCTAGTGTATTGCCCTGAAGGGACAGTTTTAAACTGTCCATTGAAAATAAAAAAATGAAGACCGAAATCTCTTAAGCCGGGATCATAGGTGGGGGCATTTACAATTTTTGAGTGGTTTAGGTGTGCTGTTCCTCCTTGCGGAGGACCAAAGCCGTGGTGATGTACAGGTGTTGGGGATCCATCGGGAGCTTCATCAGCAAGTACTTCAAAGTCTAGCACATATTCAGAACTACCATGCAGTAACATACGAAAACATCCACCAGGGCCTGTGTGCCTAGGGTTGGGAGCGTGCACCTGAACATGATATCCTGTAAGACTTGCTGAACTTACATTCATACTCACCCTATACGAAGTGTAACCCTCGGGTACTTGAGCCGCTGAGGTGATAACAATAGCCTCATCAATGGGGGTAACATCGAGAACAGGAGGAATACCACCAATTATTAAAGTTGCCTGGGTGCTGCCTGCTGAATCAGCAATAAACTCTTCTAAACTCTCACTATGTATAGAGCTTACTAAACTAAATAGAGCTAATATAAGCGTCGATTTTTTAAAACTATTGATCATAGAATGATGCCGTTACTGTTGCTGTATAATAACCTCCAGGCACCTTTTTCGCTTGTCCTCCAAGAAGGGTGGCATAGAGCGTACGTATTTCATGATCTGAGGCAAATTCACTTCTTTCCATCACCGTGTCTTGGTGTTTATAAACCGTAGCGGTGTAATTACCTTTAGCATTTTGGTTACTTGTAAAAACGTAACGCAGAAAATGTTGCCGATCTTCAGAGACGAGTAAAAACTCATTGTTAATATTGGCATAATCACTATTAAGCGCTATTTTCCACCCTAGCGGTGAAGAGGAAAATCCTTGAAGTACGATAGGTTGAGGGAAGCTGTAGTTAGCCGTCTCATCTACTTCGCTAGGATTGATATATAGGGTGCAAATACCTGGTTCCCACCTAATTACTGAGACAAACTCTATTAAAGCTGTAATCTCAAAAGGGGTTTCCAGTGCCATGAGGTAGGGGCGAAAGATTAAGGAGGATGTAGCAAAAAAGCATAGTATTAAATACATTAATCTTTTCATGTTACACCCTCCCTATTTTTTTTTCTTTACGTCAAAACTTTTTTAGAGTTCAGCTAGCGTGAGATTCAAAGTTTTGGTATAAGTACCTACTGGTGTCGAAGTGTCTAATTCACCATCTTTAATAACTGCATACACCAGCGGTGTTTCAGAAGAAGATGTAGTGTTCTCATAAAGACGGCTAGAATCAGCATTAGGTGCAGCTCCAGGCAATATTTCTGTACCGCCAAGGGTCCCTGTAGTGTGTTTTCCTCCTGTTGGAGTAGGCGGAGTGAAAGCGTTAGCTGTTCCATCTAAAGTTGCATTAATATAAAGCGTAAAATTGAGCTTATTACCACCACTGTCTAGCTGCCATACGCCTGTTGTTTCTTCTGCTTCATCTACAGAAACCTTATATCCACCAACATTATTGGAGTCATAAGCCCAAGTAGAAGCAGCATTGGTCCAATACTCTTCGCCTGCAGTTGGCATAGCACCAGGTGTCGTACCAGGATCAGGAAAATCCAAAGGTTGTGTTGTTAGAGCACTTGAGGCACTAACAGTCATGGAAGCTGTAGATGAGCCTGTCTCATTAGCTGCTTGTAACTGGATACTTCCGATAGCAAGTAAGCATAGAGATGCTCTAAGTAATTGTTTGTTCATAAAAAAAACCTTAAATTTTTAGTTAAAACTATTTAATTAACTTAATAGTTAAATAGTTATTAATTTGTCAAATTAATAACTATTTTCCCTAGGTTAATAACATTTTCGTTATCTTTTATTGTTATAAGAGATTTTTCATGTTTAAACTGGTCAAAGTAAATAGTATAGGATCCAACTTCCAAGTTTTCTAGAGCAAATTTTCCAAATTTATTAGTAAAGAAGAAGATTTTTTCAGCTGTAGGGGAATTTTCTTTTATTATGTACCCAGAGCTATAAGTAATGGGATTTTCTTGCTGATCTATAAAATAACCTTGAGCGTACATAAAGCTTGTGAGGCAGACAGGAATAACGACTCCTGAACGGTTGGTTGTTTGAGCTGTATAGAGTGAATGGTCAAAGCGGAATCCAGGGGGAGCATCGAAGCTATCGACTTGAATAGAGGTTTGTTGGTAGCTTGCCAGAGGAATAACAGAGCCCATCTTTAAAGAAGATTTGACTAGGTATTGGCTTTTTGACGTGGCATCTATATATAGAGGATAATTTTTTGCCTTGTCTTGGGGCTTTATAATGGCAAAGCTAGAGTGAATGGGTTTACCAATACACCAAGAGTTGTCTGCAAAAAACAGAGCTGTGCGTCCATTGATATGGGTTGTTCCTGAAACTTTGGGCTGGTCAGATAGAGGCAGGATTGCGGATTCGACAAGGTAGTGATTGGCGGAAACAGAGCCTCGAGGGCCTTGGTATAGGGCTTTACCGGTAAAGTTTTTTCTATTTTTAGCTGTTGCAAGTCCCGCTGATAGATATAGGTTGTCTTGAGGAGAAAACTTATGGGAGTAACTGGTTTGAGTAGAGGATGTTTTAGAGCGGGTATTATAGTTAGAGCTTAACCGTGTTTTGGGGTGAGGCGTGAGGTTGAAGTTAAAGACCATTTCAAATACTTTTTTTCTATTATCGAGCTGTTTATAGCTGGTGACAATACTAGCCCCGCCATGTTTAAAGCTTTTGTTTAGAGTGTATTGCAAAGACCAAACATCAGCAAAAGCTTTTCTACGCAGGCCGTAGTATCCTGTTAATGAGGAACCTATATTGCCAGGCAACCTTCCTCCTAGGGAGGTGGAAAACATCCATTTTTCTCGGTTGATCATAGATTTCGTGCCAAGGTAGGAAAAATAGGGGCTGGTAAAGTCTAGGTTGCAGGCCCAAGAAAAAGGGGTAGTTTTTCCAAATTTAGGGCTAGAAATAGAGAGTCTAGAGCGGATACCTGGAGGGATATGTTTGGTGAAACTAGACCCTAGATCAAAGGATGTTTCAACAAATTTGTTATAAACAAGAACTGACGATCCGAGATAAGAGCCCTCTCGAATCGCCTGTGCGTAACACTGAGCAGAGATGTGGTTAGAAACACCGACACCAAAAATAGCAGAAAAAGTGGGGCGATTAAAAAGGTATTTAAAGCGCTGAGTAGCTTCTTGAAATTTGGGAAAGCCAAAGCTTGCATCAAAGGCAAATTGACCAGGGGCTACTTTAAGAGGGACAAATAGAGATTCTAAATTTAGCTCGTTAACATTTCCCATAGCATCGGTAATTTTTAAGTTCACGTTGTTTACGCCATTGGCAAAGGGGAAATCTTTCACCAGGTGGGGCCCTGCTGGCAGGTTTAATGTCCTTATAAAGGTGTTATTAATATAGATGTCCACTCTTGAGGGGGAGTTGAGCATAAATTCATGTTGATTGGCCGTGGAATAACTACTGTTTTTAAAAAGGTTGGGGCTATTGAGAAAGTTAAGGCCCAGCATAGGAAGTGTATTTTGAAAGCTGAATGATGAGGGAGAAATATCGCCCAGTTTAAACCTAACATTGGACTTTGTAAAATCTCTTGTCAGGGTAAGGTTCCCGCGGTTAATGCGTTGTGCAATACTTTTTACATCCCCTCCTGTGTAGTTTAATAGGTAGACGTAGCCGTCGAGTAGTGTGTCTTTTAAATTGATAGAAAAATTAGAGCCTATATTGAGATCGGAAAAACTGGGGGCTTGATCGTAGTAGAAGTGATAGAGCCTTGAGTCAATGGCAAAATCGATAATACCAGATAGGGGACTTGGGTAGTAAATAGAGGAGGGGTCGATGTTTACAAAGATTTGCTTTGGTTTTAAAGAGCTTTCTAGGCGGCTAATATAGCGAAAGGGAATGGTGACATAGAGTATTTGTTCTTCTGTATTGTAGTTGAAAGAGAAGTCGCTGTAGCTAAACTGTGGGGGCAGCTCGGAGCGGGAGTCACTGATTTGATCTAAAATGTCTAATCCATTCTGTGTGAGCTTGTGCCTTAGAGCGTTTGCAATAGATTTAAACACAAATTTTTCTTGGTAATCGTTGCTTACAAGAAGATTTATGTCAGAGACAAAAGTTTTATTAAGGTATAGGGGCACTTGAACGGTTATGCGCGCATTTTCTGCGCAGCAAGGAGGCTGCGCGAGTAACGCTATAAACAAAGCTATTAGGAAAATAAAGTAGCGAGGCTGCCACATAGCATTCCTTAGCCTATTTTAATCATTTTCATCTAAGAGAGTAAAATCAAAGTCTTTGTCACTACCAAGTTTTTCTTTCCAATCTGCGGGCAAATCAATCTTTAGCTCGCGTGTATTGCCACTTAAAATAATCAACCCCGTATCAAAATCTGGAACAAAAGAAAATGTTTTTTCACCGTGTGTCATTTTACAAAGAGGTTTTTTAAAAGATTTATATTTGTTGCCTATATTCGTAAGAGTTAAATGAAAGGCATCGTCATCCCCTGCGTTTTTTAAAGAAGTATTAGTTGTTTGGATGTTTGCTTTGGCATTTTTAGGAATGAGATAAATAGATCCTAAAAATTTCTTAGCAAAATTCAAGCCAATGCGTACATCTTGGAAGGTTGTTTTAGCAGCTTTGGGCTTAGTAGGCATTTCGGCAATCGCTATATTAAAAGCTTTTTCCTTTTCAAGTGTTTGCATATCGCCTGTCCACCTTATGCGCACTTTTTGGGTGCGACCAGGCTGAAGAACAAAAATAGGGGGATAGATAAAAAACTCATGATCATCTACTTGTTCGTATGATTCACGCCCATTTTTATCGATTGATTTTGTTCCAACAATAACTTCTATAGGAACAGAGCTTTCATCTTGTGAGTGTACAGAGATGATATACTCTCGATTTTTATTGTCAGTAATCTCGCGAGAAATCTTGGAGACTGTCCAAGAAAAAGAGGGCGTTGAAAGACAAAGCAAAAGTAGGGGTATTATATATTTTTTTAACATAAGGTTACGGTTCCTCGTTTAATTTAAGTTGAAAGGAACACTCATATTTGCCACTAGGGATGAGCCTTCCATTTTTTTTAGGGTTAATGACTAGATCAAAGCTTTTGTAAAAAGAGAGATCCTCTTGTCTATCTAGCCGAATAAGCGCTCCACTTTTCCAAACCTTTTCACCCTGTTTATCGACTAAATAAAAATGCACAGAATCAAGCTGTTTTTCATGCTCAAAGCAAAACTCTTTAACTTTGTCTAAATGCTCTAGGCTGAGTTTGGCAACAACGTGTCCTTTGTCTGTTTTTAAGTGGGTAATGCGTAATTTTAAAAAGTCTGTAAACACCTGTTTGCGTAAAGGCGTAATGGGCTTAATATTTGGTGTAGAAGTCGTAACTTCTACCAAAGTTTCTTCCTTAACTTCGCCTGCAAAAAGAGTCGAAAGAGGAAAAAGTAAATAAGTAAAAAAGTGTAAAAATAATTTTTTCATAATTATTATCGAATAACATAAAAACAGGCTTTAATTCAAATTTTTATTACTCGTTATAATAACGGGGAAAAGTGATACCAGAAACGTTTTCTAAATAGGCTAGAGTAGTGATTAAACTAGGATCGATTTCTTGTTTGTTTTTGTCTACAAAAAGGCTTTGGGGATGTTTATTAACATCGATGACAAAGACTTCTGTGCGTATTTTATGTTTTTGATCTTCAATGTGTATCACTTTAAAAAAGTGTGTGGGAACAGCGACGTTGTTTTCACCTATTACAGCGTAGGTGATATGGTGTTTTTTCTTAATAAAAAGAGGGCCTGAAATGAGCGTAACAGAAGCGTTTGTTTTACTCAGGTTATAGGCGTAATTTTCCAGCTGTTTCCATATGCCTTGATTAAACTCTGGGGGCATGGGACAAATATTGGATAGCAGGAAAGTATCGCTATACTCTTGAAAGCTTTGCTTATGGTTTTTTGCAGGGCAAAGGTGGCCTCGATCGTATCCTGAGTGTTTATAGTCTTCAAGCGAGCTGCGATGAAATGGATAGATTTGCTTATCTTCATTAAAGCGTGTGGATTTTCGATTGATGTGGATGTTTTGTTCTGTGCCATCTAATTTTTCAAGAGTCCAAAGGGGAACTTTGTTTTTCCCGTCGTAGCAGAGGGTGAAATTTTCTTTTTCTAAAATAGGATGAGAGTGGGGATATTCTTGGCGTGAAATTTTTGACGGTTTATTAAATATCCAAGCTATAGCGCTAGGGTCTATGAATACAGCGAGGCCAAGAGCGCAAAGCGTGGTTAGAATAATGAAATACTTTTTAATATTCATGTTATCAAACCAGCTTTTGAGAAAAAGTGCGCGCCATTTTTCCACGCCATTTTTTCGGCTAAGTTCTTATCAAAATGGGAGGTTATTTCCTCAAGCATTGTAGGATAGGTAGAAGAGTTTCCAAACTTTTCAAAAAAGTAGGGGCCGCCATCATCGAGGCTTGCGATACCTACAGGGCCGAAAAAATCAGCGCCGAAGACAATATTGTTTTCAAGGCGCAACTCTAGGGCTCTACCAATATGGTCTAAAAAAGCTTTGGGGTCTTTTCCTAAAAAACGGGATACAAAGTTTAATCCAATAATACCGCCGCGCTTACCAATTTCTAAAGCAATCTCTGAGGGTAAATTACGTTTTTCATCCGTAATAGCTCTATAGTTGGAGTGGGAGGCGATTGGTGTTAGTTGTTTTAGTGATTTGGTTTCAATATAGTTTAAAATACCCAGTGCAAGAGCGTCGCTCGTATGGCTTAAATCAATGGCAATTTTTTTCTCTAGAGAGAGCTTTGCCATCGTTTCTAAACACCGTTTTCCATCTTCTTTTAAACCTGCTGTTGACAGGTTTCCTCCACCAAAGCGGTTTTCATCATTCCATGTCAAACTAATATAAGCTGGGGGGCCTGCCTTATCGATTAAATGGTTTAGGCGCTGCTCTAGTAGGTTAATGGGCTCGTTCTCTTCTAAGAGAAGAGAGGCGTTTTCAATAGCGTATCCTACATGGTGGTTTGCACTTTTAGCTTTCCACGTGTGCATGTTATCTACTCGTGCTTTTTCTATTAAAGAGCAGTAAATACTAAATTGTTTTTCTAACTGCTTAAAGGAGCCTTTACGCGTGATTGCAAAGAGCGCTAAGATTTGCAGAGTGACGCCGCCTTGTTTTTGCTGAGGTAAAGAGCAAAGAGAGAGTGGATCAGTTATTGCTTTTTCTTTATCTGTAGCGCTAGCGACAAAAGCTAAAAAATCACAATGCATATCAATAATAGGAATGTTCATAGAATAGTAACCTCTATTTGTTCACAAAAAAAACCTGCAAAAGAAACTTTCTTTTGCAGGTTTTTTTGTCTAACATTACAAAAAAGGAGATTATTTTTTGCAGCGTGCTGTAATAGACTTGCAGCAAAATAAGCGATATAGACCAGAAAATCCAATAAGCACATAAACTACGCGGTCAATTGACATACTTCTAAATAAGTACTCAACAATATTAAAGTTAAAAAGACCTACAAGGCCCCAGTTGATAGCACCGATGATAATTAACAAACCGGCTAACATATCTATTGTTTTCATATTTTAAACCTCAGATTTAATATGTTTACTTTTCACCCTTGTCTACTTTTCACTATTTTTTTTGCAAGATAAATTATAAAAATTTTTTTATTTCGTGTGTGACTAAGGCCTCTTCTTCGTGGTGAATCATGTGCGCGCTGTCTTGAAAAACAACTAGTTTAGAAGAGGGGAGTAGGTTGTGCATTTTTTTTGCAATATAGAGAGGGGATAAAATATCTTGTTCTCCAGCAAGTAGTAGACAAGGTGTTTTAATTTGGGAGAGTTTGTTTTCAATGTCATAGTTTTTAAGCGCATGGTGTTGCCCCGCGGCTCCTTGCTCGTGGGTGGGGTTTTCTAGCGTTTCTAATTGGTGTATTTTCTTCTCCATTAGAACTGTGTTAGATAAGAATTTATCGCTGTAAAGCCATGCTATAGAGTTTAAATAAGTTTTGTGAAAAGGCGCTTTTTCTTGCATCGATAATAAAGCCATGTCTGCAGCAATGAGTGCAGGTTTGGGTAATCGATAAAAAGGTGTTAACAGTATGGCGCGGTTAATACGGCCGGGCGCAAGCATGCTCAATGTTAGTACAATTCCACTACCCATGGATACGCCTACAAAATCTGCCTTTTTAATATTTAAATGGTCCATTAGAGCTAAGACATCGCGTGCCATGTCCTCAATATAATAGGCTTTTTCTGGGAGAGAAGACTTTCCTGTGCCACGGTTGTCGATTAAAATAGTTGTGAAACGATCGCTAAGGGTTTTTGATAAAGGAATAAGACCCTCATGTGATGCTAAATATCCAGAGATCAAAAAAAGAACAGGTCCTTTACCTTCAAGGATATAGTATAAATCTATAGAGCGATTTTTACAGCTAAAAACAGGCACTTTTCTTTCCTAAATATGATACAGTAATCTTACGTTAAAACAAGTGGTGAAAATTTTGAAAGAAAAAAACTTTGCGAAAAAAACAGTGACTATGTTACACGTGTAGTAACCGAGGAAGGATGAGAGATTTCTCTCAAATTCCGACAAAGAGCCCCCTTCTTTTTCCAGGTCATTTATGGCCTGGTCCCCGGCCGCTAGGCGCAAGTTTAGCGGCCTTTTTTATTGTTCAAATATTTTACAAAAAATCTAGCCTCACAGACACACTTTTTAAAGGCAGAAAAAAATCAAACGCTATTTTTCAACAGCGCTTGTTAAGTAAAGAAAAGGGAATTTTACTTTTTGATTTTTTAGAAAAAGGCTTTGATTTTATCTAAGAAACTTTTTTTCTTAGGAGAGTTTTGTTCTGTCTCTGTGTTTTGAAAGTCTTTTAAAAGCTTTTTCTGTTTTTGTGTTAAGTTAACAGGTGTTTCGATCGCTATAGAGATCAAAAGGTCTCCTCTACCGTGTCCGTGCACGTTAGGCATACCTTCGTGACGCATGCGTAAAACTTTTCCATACTGCACCCCTATAGGTACACTTAAGCGGATAGGAGATTTACTCAGTAGTGTAGGGATATCTTTTTTACATCCCAGGGCTGCTTCTGTTAGAGAGATGGGGAGTGTTAATATGATGTTGTCACCTTCTCTTGAAAAAATATCGTGTGGCTCAACCTGAATAAAGACATATAAGTCTCCTTGGGGTCCACCATTTTCTCCTGAGTCGCCGTAACCTTGCATTTTTAAGCGCATGTCGCTGTCTACACCTGCAGGGATAGGAACGGTTACTTTTTGTTTTTCTTTTTTTCTGCCATAGCCGTGACACTCACCACAAGGGTTTGTGATCACTTGACCTGCGCCATGACACTGATGGCATGTGCTTGCCATGGTGAAAAAACCTCGTGATTGGTGCACTTGTCCACTTCCTTGGCAGGTAGGGCATGTTTGGATGTCACTTTGTGATTTAGCTCCAGAACCTTTGCATCCACCGCATGAAATATAGTTTGTGACCATGAGGGATTTGTTGCACCCTTTAGCAGCTTCTTCAAAAGAAATTGTTAGGCGTACTTTTTTACTAGAGCCTTGTCTTGGTCGACCACTATCGGATCCGCCGCCGCCGCCGCCAAAGAAAGAATCAAAAATGTTGTCAGAGTTACCGCCAAATGCACCCATGAAGGTTTTTAAGGCATCTTCCATGGAAGAGAAGCCTCCCATACCGCCGCCAGGACCTGCTCCCATACCACCATTTTGAACAGCGTCTGCTCCATATTGGTCATAAATCTGTCTTTTGTTCTCATCACTTAAAACTTCATAAGCTTCTGAAATTTCTTTGAACTTGCCTTCAGCTTCGGGATCATCTTGGTTTTTATCAGGGTGGTATTTGACCGCTAATTTGCGATAAGCTTTTTTAATAGAGGTTTGGTCAGCGTTTTTATCGACGCCTAATCGCTGATAGTAATCTGTCATTTAAACCTGGATGGGTTGGGTTTTCTGAGAGTCATAATAACAAAAAAAGCACTTATTTGTCCAATCGGTTTTAGCAATTTGAACAAATAAGTGCTAGTTTTTCTAACGAGTACGTTTGACTTTATGCTTAAGAGCAGCTTTAGATTTAGCTCGTTTTTTGATAGAGGGCTTATCATAATAGCGGTGCGCTTTGGCAGCTTTCATGATACCTTCTTTATCGAGCTTCTTCTTCAGCATTCTTAAGGCCTTGTCAACCGGCTCTCCTCGTCGTAGCTTAATGCTAGACACGCTGTAATCACATCCTAAAAAGGTTAAAGATTGTTTTCTGTTTTTCATCACGCCTAGCGTGAATCAGTTTCATTTTATGCCCCTGGCCGTTTTTTATCAAGAGAGAAAAAAAACGCTCTGAAGACATTGCTCAGTATTGAAAACAGTTTTTATAAAAAGTAAAAAAAATATTTAAATTTAATATGGATAGTTATAGTGTCTTTCTCAATATTAGAAAGGTCAGGATGGTTTTATAATGATTAGTGAATTAACTCGATCTGTACAACCGACTTTGGTTGATATACACAACTCAGATCAGGGCGTAAAACTAAATTTTAACAATCTTAAAGCAGATGAAGAGAACCAGCTAGAAGGGTTGAAGACGAGGTCTATAATTCAGCAGGAAGCGTGTGGGAGTAAAGCGAGTGTAATAAGGGATGTTTTGTATGCAGCTAGCCATGAAATCGCCTTTCATCCTCTTACGAGAGAGTTTAATCTAGATTTAGTTGTTTCTTGTTATGGAAGAGCGCAGCATGAAGATTTGTTGGTTTTAAGTATTTTCGATGCTTTAGAAGATAGGGGACGTTTTGGTGCAATTCGTTTGTTTTTGGTGTATACGGAAGAGTATTCAGCAATAGAGCATTCCGTTTTAGTAGATAAAATAATTGAGGCGCGTAACAAGAAAGAAAAATCAGTACTATGTGTTGAAATAATTAGTGATGCCTTAGAGCGTGTTCAGGAGGTTTTGCCATACACTATGCAAGATAGCACTGTTTTCATTGATGCTAAGACGTGTGCTACGACGTTTAGTCCTGCCTTAAGAGAAAAAGTTCCAGTGCGGAAGTCTTTAAGGGATAGGGTGTGCTCTTTCTTTCTCTCTTTTCTACTGGGCATTAAATTTTAAATTTGATAAAAATAGCAAATTTAAAATGAGGTTTGATCATGGTTTTAGGAGTTGGGTTTTCAGGTGACTCAGGAAGGGGTGTTGTGGTTACACCAGCATCTGCGATGCTTCCTGAGGGGAGCTGTCCTCAAGAGACAGGTCGAGTAAAGCAAGTGGCTGAAATGCACTTTGCTTTGCCACTATTTAAAGTGATTTATGAACTTCTACATCCGAATAGAGCTAACGAGGGTCTGTCGTCACCATTACCTATTGATCCAGAACCTATTGATCCAGAAAAGGGGGAGAGCCAAGCTCCAGATGGTTCACGAAGAGAGAGGATGGAACAAAATTTAGCCGTTGTGCGAGAGCCGGGTTCTTGTAAGGGTTTTAGAAAAGTTGTTCCGATTTGCGTTTGTATCGTAACTGTTGCTTTACTTGCAGCAGCTGTTGCGGTTGTTATGCGATCAGCGCATATGTTTGGTGATCAATCATAAAAAAACATATACAATAAATTTGACTCCATGATAACTTCGCTTCGCTTTCAAAAAAAAAGTTACAAACAGGGAGTTTGTTATGGCAGCGACTGCAAGATATCCACTTCTTCAAACGGTGAGTGCTCATGTAAGATGGGCAGGACAGGCACGTGCAACAAGTTTGCGTTTTGCAGTGCGCCGTGATACTGGAGTGGATAACAAAATGGCATATATTTACAACAAGGCTATTGCTGGTTTGGCACATGAAGTTTTGGACAGAGATTCTCGGTGCTCTCTAAGCTCTGTTATGGGAGATTGTGCAAACCGTAGAGGAGGTCTAGGTGAGTGTGCGTGCGAGCCATTAGATCGAGTAAGACATCCCGATAGAAGAGCTTCTTATGAGAGTTTAATGCTTGCAAAATCTCTTAGAATTATAGAGAAACAAAGGGAAACAGCAGGAAGCTTTTCTTTGAATTTGGTTTTATTTGCTTCGGGGCAGTTACATGCAGAAGAAACGTTTTTATTTAAGCTTTTTGAGAGTTTGAAACAAAAACAATATTCAGGGTCGGTGAACCTCTTTTTAATAGATTTTTGTTATAAATCAGCTATTGGGAAAGGTGCATTTAGTCATGATAAAGCGCTTAATCAATTTGTTTCTGAAATGCGCTTAACTCTCCCCTCCTCGATTAATTTAAATGGAGCGGTTTTTGCTAGCGCTCAAGATTACAAAATGCAGGCAGAGCAAGATGCAGGTTTGCGCTACGATGTAATGCATGGGCAAGATATTGAAAATGCTAACGAGAGCATGGATAGTATAAGAAGTTGTTCCCGCCTTCCACAAGAGGTGATGCATGTATTGGTGAAACAGAATAATTTGGCCTCTATTTGTGTAATACAAAAGGGAGGAGAATTAGAGATTCACAGGCAATTAAGCCCTCAAACGAAGGTAGTGGAGAAGCTGGTAATTAAGAACAATGTCCTCGAGAGTAGTACGGGTTTTTGGAAATATATTGTTATAGCTTTATCTATTGCAGCATGCATTTGCCTTATCATCTATAGTATTGTGAATAGGAATCGGATACGACGCTTGATGCACTTTTAAGGAGAGAAGGCGTATTCCACCTGCACGTCTGTATGGGTTTTGGTTGCGCCTTTTGAAAACTGGGACTGGCAATATTGCCTAATGAAAGTGTAGTTGGGCTCTACTGATAAAAAGAAAGGAATCTGACTTGAATCAAGTCCTTTTTTTTCTAAATCTATGCCGGAGTCAAAACAGAGTAAATGGGTCTGTTTTAACACATCGATCTCCTCTAGTTGCACCAGCACTCTTTTATCTTTAAAAAGATGGGGCTGGTTTAGGTTTGCTTCTAATGTAGAAAATCCTCGTGATTTAGCATCGCCAATGAGTAGTAGACTTGAAGGGGTTTTGCTACTTTTTATATCTATCGCGGGAAATAAATTGATGAGGCTGCAGTAACTAACAAGGGGAATGTTTAGTGCGTAATTAAGAGTTTTAGCCACTAAAACACCCACACGTGATCCTGTAAAACTGCCAGGGCCTGTTCCAATAGCAATAAAATTGAGAGAGCTTAAAGCGATATCTGTTTGCTCTATAAGTTCTTGGATTTTCTCTGTTATTTGGCTCGCTTGACTTCTCGATCCAAGTAGAGCAATAGATTGTTTCCCCTCGCAATAGAGAAGTAGAAAACTTTGAGAAATAGATGTTTCAATAATGAGGTAGTTCACAGCTTAAAGGAGACCATGTTTTTCATGCTAGTCTACCTGTTTTTTGTCTAAAAAGAAAGGGGGGAAGAGGCATAATATATTTTTTATAAATGGCGTTTGCGGATTATGGGCTGAGTTGCTATGATCGGTTTAGTGTAGGGGTGTATCAGTAAAATTTAAACTTCTTATCATTTAAGAATTGGATATAGATAAATATGACAGACGATGATCGGCCAGAAGATTCAGCAGATGATAACGAATCACATGAGCAGTGGGATGAAGAGAGTTTAGAAGAGGCCCTTCTTGATTCAGATTTAGAAGGTCTTATTGGAGAAAAGCAGGGCGGTGAAGGTCCTAAAGAGTATCCAGAAGAACTTTTTGTGATCCCCCTTTCTAAAAGACCCTTTTTCCCAGGTATGGCAGCGCCGCTAGTTATTGAGCCAGGCCCTTATTATGAAGTGTTGAAAATTGTGGCCAAATCGTCACATAAAATGCTTGGCTTATTCCTCACGGAAGATGAAGGTATCGACATTTATAAATTGGGAGTCGACGGGGTAAAAAAAGTAGGGGTTGCTGCGACTATTTTACGCATTGTTCCTTTGGACCAAGGGGGCGCACAAGTTGTTCTCAACATGGAACGGCGTATTGAAATTATAGAGCCTATTGCTAAGTCAAAACATTTGCGTGTGAAAGTGAAGCATATAGAGGATAAAATTCCTCAAAAGCAGGCAAAGATTATCAAAGCGTATTCCATTAGCATTATTACAACGATTAAAGAATTGCTTAAACTCAATCCCTTGTTTAAAGAAGAGTTACAAATCTTTTTGGGTCATTCTGATTTTGCAAAGCCTGGAAAACTGGCAGATTTTGCGGTAGCTTTAACGACCGCAGGCAGAGCAGAACTACAATCTATTTTGGAAGCTTATGATATTCAAGACAGGATTGATAAAACCTTGGTTCTCTTACGTAAAGAACTTGATTTGAGCAAATTACAAAGCAGCATCAACCAAAAGATTGAAGCGACTATTTCCCAGTCTCAGCGCGAATTTTTCTTAAGAGAGCAGATGAAGACGATTAAGAAAGAGTTGGGCTTAGAAAAAGATGATAAAGCACTCGATGTGGAAAAGTTTCAAAAGAGGCTAGAGGAAAAAGTAATTCCTGAAGATGTGCAAACAGTGATTGATGAAGAGCTGGAAAAGCTGGGCATGTTAGATTTGCAGTCTGCAGAATATGGTGTGGTACGCAGTTACCTTGACTGGCTGACGGTTATTCCTTGGGGGGTTAGTTCAGAAGACAATCTCGATTTAAGAGCGGCTTCAGAGATTTTAGAAGAGGATCACTACGGCTTAAAAGATATTAAAGAGCGTATTTTAGAATTCATTGCTGTAGGCAAGCTTCGAGACGGTGTTCAAGGGGCAATTATTTGTTTGGTAGGGCCTCCTGGTGTGGGTAAAACAAGTATTGGTAAAAGTGTAGCAAGAGCGCTCAATAGAAAATTTTACCGTTTTTCTGTAGGCGGTATGCGTGATGAGGCAGAAATTAAAGGACATCGAAGAACCTATGTGGGTGCTATGCCTGGCAAGATGATTCAAGCGTTTAAATATACGCAAACCAATAACCCTGTTATTATGCTCGACGAAGTGGATAAAATTGGCATGAGTCATCAAGGTGATCCAGCATCAGCTTTGTTGGAAGTTTTAGACCCTGAGCAAAACAAAGGTTTTTTAGACCATTATTTAGATGTTAGATGTGATTTGTCGAATGTACTGTTTATTGTAACAGCCAACGTTCTTGATACTATCCCCGGGCCTTTAAGAGACCGTATGGATGTGATGCGTCTTTCGGGTTATATCAAAGAAGAAAAAGTAAAGATTGCTCAAAAGTATCTTATTCCTCGCTATAGGAAAGAGTTTGGTTTAAAAGCTAGCAACGTTAGTTTTTCTGAGAGTGGTATTAAGGGATTGATTGATGGTTATGCTAGAGAAGCAGGGGTGAGAACTCTTGAAAAAAATATCAAAAAGATTTTGCGCAAAGTAGCTTACCAAGTAGCGCTTGCTCGAGAAGAGCAGGCAGAGGGTAAAAAAACTTCAAAAGCAGCGAAGTCTGCAGTGAAGCCCGCAGCAAAGCCCGCAGTGAAAGAAGTGATTAGTGATAAAAAATTAGAAAAATATCTCAGCAAGCCTATTTTTACAGGGGATAGATTTTATGACACAACGCCAATAGGAGTTTGTACAGGTTTAGCCTGGACAGCGCTTGGAGGTGCTACTCTTTATATTGAAAGTATTGCAACAGAAAGTAGCAAGACAGGGATGAAGCTTACGGGGCAAGCGGGTGATGTGATGAAAGAATCTGCACAAATTGCTTGGAGCTATGCGAATTTATTTTCAAAACATCTTGGAAAGAAAGAAGTGTTTTTTGATAAAAAAGAAGTGCATATCCATATTCCTGAAGGAGCAACGCCTAAAGATGGTCCTTCTGCGGGAGTTACTATGGTGACTTCGATCCTTTCTCTTGCTATGGGAAAACCTGTGGCAAAAGATTTGGGAATGACAGGAGAGCTTACTTTAACAGGACGCGTATTGCCCATTGGTGGATTAAAAGAAAAACTCATTGCAGCTAAACGCTCTAAGTTAAAATCACTTATTTTCCCTAAAGAGAATTTAAGAGATTATGATGAATTGCCCGACTATTTGAAGAAGGGAATAAAGGTGTATTTTATTGAGCAGTATTCAGAGATTTTCCCTATCGCTTTTCCTAAAAGCGGCGTGAAGAAAGCGCGGGGGAAATAGAGCGTGGGGCAAAGGTCTTGGCAGCAAGTTTATTTACGCAAGTGTATTGCGCATGCGAATATTAAGAGCAGAGTAGATCTTTTTCGAGAAGAGGGAAACACTATAGCGACCATCAACGGTTGCTTTGATTTGCTTCACGTAGGACATCTTCACATGCTTTATTTAGCATCTAAGCAAGCAGACATTTTAATTGTTATGCTCAACTCAGACGCTTCTGTTAAAAAATATAAAGGGCAGTCCAGGCCCATTCATCTTTTGGAAGAGAGGATGCAAATGATAGCAGCACTAGAATTTGTGGATTTTGTTACAGTTTTTGAAGAGAGTACTCCTAATGCTGTACTGGAAATTATTCGTCCCGATGTGCATGTGAATAGTGTGGAATATGGTGAAAACTGTATAGAGGCACCTGTGGTAAAAAAACATGGGGGAAAGATAGCTTTAATTCCTTTTATTGAAGGTTTTTCTTCCACATCTATCGTGGAAAAAATCAAGCAAAGCGAGGCTACCAGTGCGACTAATAGCTAAAATAGATGACCAAACAAAGGCGCACGCTTTCGCCAGTTTTTTAGAGAGAGAAGGGATCCAAGTAAAGCAAAATGCATTGCTTGATTTATCGGGAAAAGTACATGTTGAGATATGGATTGAGTCCGAAGATGATTTAGAAATGGCTGTGCACTGGTATAAAGAATTCGAAAAAAACTCTGAAGATCCACGCTTTTGTCCCAGCCCTGATGAAGTACAAATTGAACACAAAATTATCAACTTTCCAGATCACAGGGAAAATAAAGAAGTAGAGGGAAAAACAAAGCAAGAGACAGTTGAAAACGAAAGACATAAGCGCAGGAGCGTGACAAACGTAATTATTGCTCTTTGTGTTTTTGTTTATCTATTTAATGCGATGAATGTTTGGAAAGAGAAAAAAACAGACCCTGCTGTTGCTTTTGGTTTTACGCCCATATTTTTAGCTCTATCTTATGATGTGCCTCCAAGTATTGACCAGCTGATAGAGTTTTATAATAAAAACCATATTGATTCTTATGCAAAATTAGAGAAACTTACTCCAGTACAGGAAAAAGAGTTTAAAAAAGTTGTAGCAGCGGATCATTGGAAAGGGATATATACCTATTTTATAGGGGGCAAAGATGCAGAAAAAAGTTTATCTGGGCCCATGTTTTATAAAATCCGCCAGGGCCAAGTTTACCGCTTAATCTCGCCCTGTTTTATGCATGGGGGGCTTTTACATATCCTTTTTAACATGTTATGGCTCGCTATGTTGGGATCACAGATTGAAAAAAGGATCAAGATTTGGAAATATTTGCTCTTGTCACTTATTTTAGGTATTATTTCTAATACAGCGCAATATCTTGTTAGTGGCCCTTTCTTTTTAGGCTATTCAGGCATTATTTGTGGACTTGCTGGATTTATTTTAAGTAGGCAAATGGTGGCTCCTTGGGAAGGGTATCCTATATCTAGATCAACCTTTATTTTTCTAGGTGCTTATATCGTATTAATGATGGTGATGTCCTTAATCTCTTTTTTCCTTACAAAATTTCAAGTGACTGCTTTTTCGATTAATATAGCCAATACAGCCCACATTTCTGGGGCGTGTTTAGGGCTAATTTTAGGTAGGTTTTCGTTTTTTTCTAAGGAAGTGGTATGAGTGTTAGAGATTTGATTATTTTAGGGTGTGCTTCGCAGCAGCCAACAAGGCTTAGAAATCAAGGTGGTTACTTACTAAGGTGGAATACTGAGGGTTTTCTTTTCGATCCAGGCGAGGGAACACAGAGACAGTTTATTTTTGCCGAAGTTTCGCCCACAGCGGTGACACGGATTTTTATTAGCCACTTTCATGGCGACCATTGTTTAGGGCTAGGCTCTATGATCATGCGTTTAAATCTTGATGGTGTGACAAGACCAATTCATTGCTATTTCCCAAAAAGTGGTATGGCTTATTTTGATCGTCTTTGCACAGGCACTATTTTTAACAATAGAACAACTATTGTAAAACATCCCATTTCAGAAAATGGAGTGGTAGAAGAGGATGATAACTTTACCATCGAAGCCGCTTTTTTAGACCATGGTGTGGATAATATAGGGTGGAGAATTACAGAGAAAAATAGACAACGTTTTTTTAAGGAGAAACTGGCTGAAAAAGGTATTCGTGGTCCAAACGTTAAAGAGCTTATTCAAAAGGGGCAAATAGAGATAGATGGCAAAATTACCTATGCCAAAGATGTTAGCTACACTCAAGAGGGATCTATTTTTTCCTATGTTGTAGATACAAGGCCATGCGCTGCGGCGATAAAGCTAGCACAAGATGCAGACCTCGTTCTTTGTGAAAGCACATATTTAACAGCCCAAGAAGATCTTGCTCATGATCATTACCATATGACCGCAAAACAAGCGGCTCTTATAGCAAAAACAGCGGGTGCAAAAAATCTTGTTTTGACCCACTTTTCTGCTAGATATTTGGATTTAGAACCCTTTGTTACAGAAGCGAAGAAAGAGTTTGCTAATGTGGATGTGGCAGATGATTTTAAGCGTTTTGTTATGCCCAAGCGTAAAATGCATTAACTACTCAGCGGGACTCATCGCAGCAGCTCTTTGCCTAGCAATTTCATACGCTACACAGGCAAAAGCATTGGCTACATTCAGGGAGTGCTTTCCTCCTGCTAAAGGAATCTTTATTACCGACTGGGCTTTTTCTAAAAGATTTTCACTTATGCCATACTCTTCATTTCCTACTATCAAAATACACTCTTTAGGAAAAGTAAAGGAGTAAAGAGGTTTTGCGTCACTTCTGATTTCTAGAGCAATAAGAGGTTTTTTATAGGTGTTTATCAAAGTATCCGGATCTACTACTTGCGTAGAAACTAGTGGATAGGTGCCCATGGATGTTTTTTGTACTTTGCTATTTTCTATTGTCGGTGTGGTGGGGGAGAAAAAGATCGATCCTAGGCGAAAAGCTTCTACAGTCCTTATAATAGAGCCCACATTATGTGCAGAGCGTAAATTACAAAGATAGGTGTCTATGCCTATAAAAGGGTGATTAGAGAGCTTGTCTGAGATGTTTTTTGTTAAAAACATATTCTCTGGTGGAGAAATATTTGCTCTATTTAAATGGTGGTGGTAGCGGTTACTACGGCTTTCAAAATCTTGATCCATGGGATATAGATTTAGTAGTTTTGCTATAGCGTTGTACCGCTGTAAATATAGGATTTTTCCACTGGTATGATAAAAGCTAAGAACACTTGCCGCGATTTTATGTTGCTGTTTGGCGCTAAGAGAGAGAAATTTTCTTTCACTAAACTCTACTAATACCATGAGCAAAAACCTTAAAATTCACTGGCATCTGTTTGCATAAACTCTTCTAAACCACCGTCAAAAAGAGTTATTTCATGCTCTTTAATGCTCAATACTTTTGTCGCTACTTCACTCATCAAATCTCTGTCGTGAGAAGCTAAAATTACCGTGCCTGGAAATTCTGCCAAGCCCCAAGCGAGTGCTGACACAGACTCTAGGTCTAAGTGGTTGTTAGGTTCATCGACAATTAAAGTGTTAAACTCACTAAGCATTAGAGTTGCTAAAATTAGCCTGGCTGTTTCTCCACCAGATAATTTGCTAATCTCTTTAAACGCATCATCGCCGCCAAAAAGCATTTTTCCTAGCGCGCTACGGATTTCTTGGTCATATGCTGAACGGTGAATGTTTTTTAAAAAATCAAAAACAGTTATCTTTTTTGTTTTGTCTACAAACTCAGAGTGGTTTTGAGGAAAATACGCAGTCGTTACTAAATGTCCTTTTTCCACACTGCCAGTTGTTGGCTCTAAAGCGCCAACTAACATTCTTAAAAATGTAGTTTTACCCGCACCATTGTTACCAATAACAGCTACCTTATCCCCTTTCATAATCTCTAAAGATAGAGGCTTGATCACTTCTAAAGCATCAAAAGTTTTACCCGCTTTTTTCAGCTTGAAAACAACTTTTCCTGAAGCTTTGCTCTGATTCTCAAAACGGATGTAAGGGCGTTGAATATTGGATTTTTTCAAAGCGCCAGGCTCTAAGCGTTTAATTTCTCTAATTCTTGATTGTACCTGCGAAGCTCTTGTTCCGGCTCCAAATTTTGCAACAAACTCTTTAAGTTGCGCAATTTTTTTATCTTTACCCTTTTGTGAATGGACCTCTTGATCAGCGGCTGCTGTTTTTGCTACAAGCATTTGATCGTAATTACCCGGGTAGACGATGATGGTATCATAGTCAATGTCAGCAATACGGTTAGTAACAGCATTTAAAAAGTGCTTATCGTGACTCACCACAATCATGGTGCCTGTGTAATTCTTTAAAAACCCTTCAAGCCATTTGATCGAATGTAAATCTAAGTGGTTAGTGGGCTCATCAAGAAGTAGCGCTTCGGGATTACCAAATAGCGCTTGGCAAAGCAATACTCTAAATTGTAAATCTGTAGGAATTTTGCCCATCTTTGATTCAAACAAATTCGCATCAAGACCCATACCTGAGAGTAAAATTTCAGCATTAGCCTCAGCACTATAACCATCTTGATCGGCAATAATTTCTTCAAGATCAGCTAGTCTCATGCCAATAGCATCGGTGATGTCTCCTTCGTAAAGCTTGTCTCTTTCACTCATAGCATCCCATAGCGCGCCACTACCTGCAATAACAGCATCAGTTACTGTAAAGTCTTTAAACTCTTCAATATCTTGCTTTAAGAAACCTACCGTTTTAGGAAGAGTTACAGAACCGCTAGTCGCAGGTTGCTCTTTCATCATGATTTTTAAAAGCGTAGATTTCCCCGCACCATTAGGGCCTGTGAGTCCGTAACGCAGTCCTGGGTTAAAGGCAATTGAAACAGAATCAAATAAGGTCCGTGTTCCTATTTTTTTTGAAATTTTATCTAAAACGATCATAATTAGCTTTCTTTTAAGGGTGTTTTTTAACACCTATTTTACCATGAAAACGGTATAGATTCAAGGGAAGAATAGCTTGAATATAAAACCTTTATCTTGAATATTGAGCCCATGTACAAGTCTTGTTTAGAATTTTTAAGTCATCTGAAAAACTTTAGGGGGGTATCTCCCCATACACTTAGAAGTTACGCTCAAGATTTGTCCTATTTTAAGCGCTATTTAGAAGAACATACGCTGAATTTAACCCCTCAGCACTTCTCTGCTCCCTTTCCATATAAAGAAATTGACCCTGCATCTCCTCTTTCAAAAACATGTAATCTTTCTTTAAATTCGATTGATAGGGGAGTGATTAGAGCCTACATTTCCTATAGCCACTTTCAAAAATTTTCTAAAACAACCATTCGCCGCCGCCTGTCCTCTCTTGGCTCCTACTATAAATTCCTCCTCTCAAAAAAAATAGTGACACATAATCCTATGGAGCTTATCGACAGGCCAAAAATAGCCAAACCTCTTCCTAGAGCGCTCTCTTTAAAAACTATTGAAATGTTTTTTTCCTATGTCGATACTTCTACAGATAGCGGCGTGCGGGATAGAGCTATTTTGGAGCTGTTTTTTAGCTCCGCTATTAGACTTAGCGAGCTTGTATCTATGAATGTGGATCGTTTGGATTTTGAGCAGGGGCTTATTTATGTGCTGGGTAAAGGTAAAAAAGAGAGAATAGTACCTATTACTAAAGAGGCTAAAACGTGGCTCTTATCCTATCTTAAAGGTTCTTCGCATACACGTGTTAAAACAGGATTGAAACCAGGGGAAACTTCTGCTCTTTTTTTAAATAAATATTTAGGAAGAATTTCTACTAGGTCTGTGGATCGTATGTTTAATAAATATTTGATGAAAAGTGGCCTTTATGAGTCGATTACTCCTCACACATTTAGACACTCTATAGCGACCCTCTGGCTTGAGCAAGGTATGGATTTAAAAACGATTCAAAAGTTGCTTGGACACAAATCTTTAAGTGCTACCACTATCTACACAAAAGTTTCTAGAAAAGTGAAAGAAGAGGTGTATGATAAGGTGCACCCTCGAGCAAAATAAATTTAGTTTTTTTTATTTTTTAAAAAAAAGAAGGGGAAAGATGTAAGCCGGATTTTGTGAGTAGACAACAAGTGTCTACCGGTAATCATTCATCTAGGGGATTTATCACTAAATCCCTCATGCGATTTTCGATAAAAGCTAGCTTGCAAAGACAGCCCCTTAAAAAGGACACTTTTATCTCTTCTTGCTTCAGGTGGGGTTTACACTCCCTCTTTATTACTAAAAAAGGGGCAAGATCTTAAACCTTGCTTTTCACTCTGTCTAGCTTGTTAAAAAAAACAAACTAGCGACATGCTCTCTGTTGCACTTTCCGTAGCCTTGCGGCCCCCAGTCTTTCACTGGCACCTTTCTTGTGTGAAGTCCAGACTTTCCTCTTGCTTACTCACTTTTCGTTAGAAAAGGATCTACAAGCGATTACCCTCTTTCCCTTTCAGGTTGATTCGTTTAAGAAGAAGCTTTCGCTGTTTTACGTCTTCTTCTTGGTTTTTCTTGTACTTGATCGATTGTTTCGTCTTCGATGTAGTGAATACGGGAACAGTGTTCACAAAAAACAAGGCCTAGCTGTTTGCGTACCATGTTTTCATGTTGAATAGTGTTGCTGATGTAACATCCCATGCAAGTGCGTTGGGTTAAAGGCACAATAACACGATCTTTTTTCGATCTAAGAAGACGCTTATAAACCGCTAAGGCTTCTTCGTCTGCGTTTTCTTGTAACCTTTCAGATTCAGCTAAAAGCTTAGCTCCTTCTGCATTGATTTTTTTCAAAGCTACAGCAATATCTGCTTCGATATCTTGGCTGTTTTTTTCAGAATCTTCAAGTGCTTGCTTGATCTTTTCAAGAATATCTTCTTCTTCAGCTTTTTTATCCAATAAGATTGAATTTTGAGATTCTAAAGAAGCCTTTTCTCTTTCTAAAGCAGTCATCTCTTGCGTTAGAGCGTTAAACTCTTCAATCTTCTTGATGCTACTTTGGCTATCTTCTAGCGTTTTGTATTTTTCTAAAAGCGTTTCAACTCTTGTGTTCAACTCTTTGATGTCCTCATTAACTAGAGAAATTTCTTGAGATTTGGTTTCCAGTTGTTGTTTTAGATCTTGCCTTAGAGAGTCGATTTGTTTCAGCTCTGTATAACGTTGCTTTTTGATACGCATAAGGCGAATCATCTTCATATCAAGCTCTTGGATGTCCAAAAGAGGTGTTAACTTCTCTCGTATCATAAAACATGCTCTCTTTAGTGGGTAAAACTGGTTTTAATCATATAGAACTTTGGATAATTTCTCAAGGGAAAATTCGCCTTGTGGCCTGCCCTAAGAAGGGGCTAGAGGAGGTAGAGTGGTTTTCAAATTTTTCTTTAGGGTAAAGTCTTTTTTTTACTCTATGAAAAAGGGGGGTTTACATGGAGAAATATGTATAGAAGATATAATAACAGATATGACATACTGCGCTTTTACGTGGTTTGAAGGAGGTTCAGATGGGCGCGTTTTTAGATGCATATCTTTCGAAAGAGAAAAAAAACAGTCCTGACAAGGGAGCTGTGGCTTATCTAGCTACTTTAGATTTTTTAGCCCAAGACCATCCTGAAATGGTAGATTCTGTTGTTAAAGAGTTAAAAGATCAGAGAAACCATATCAAATTGATCGCTTCGGAGAACTATAGCTCTTTGGCAACGCAGCTAGCGATGGGAAACCTCCTTACAGACAAATATTCTGAGGGTAAAGTGGGCCACAGATTTTATGCTGGTTGCGAAAATGTGGACAACATAGAGCGTAAAGCTTGTGATGAATTGATTAAAATTTTTGGTTGCGACCATGCTTATGTGCAGCCCCATTCGGGTGCGGATGCGAATCTGATTGCTTACTGGGCTATTCTTACAGAAAAAATTCAAAATCCTTTGATTGAAAAGTTGAATAAAAAAAGTGTGGACCAGCTCACTGATGAAGAGTATGAAACAGTCAGAAATCAGCTTTCTAAAGGGAAATTACTGGGTATGTCTCTTGCTTCTGGAGGTCATTTAACTCATGGATACCGTCACAATGTTTCTTCGAAAATGATGCAAGCGTTTACCTACGATGTCG
The DNA here is from genome assembly GCA_002401865.1 of Candidatus Aerophobota bacterium. GTDB lineage: Bacteria > Chlamydiota > Chlamydiia > Chlamydiales > Simkaniaceae. The sequence goes on from NVUK01000006.1 coordinate 69,353, forward strand.
ATCCTACAACAGAAATGATTGATTATGCAGCGCTGGACAAGCAGGCCAAGGAAGTGAGACCTACGGTTTTGGTCGCGGGCTATTCAGCTTACCCGAGAAATATCAACTTTGCCAAAATGAAAGAGATTGCCGCTGGTTGCGGAGCTACGCTTTTAGTGGATATGGCTCACTTTTCAGGTCTTGTTGCAGGGAAGGTGATGAAAGGGGAGTATAATCCTATTGCTTATGCAGATATCGTCACTTCTACAACACACAAATCGATACGGGGCCCAAGAGGGGGTATGATTTTGTGTAAACAGGCATATGCCGAAGCAGTGGATAAAGGATGCCCTATGGTGATAGGAGGACCTCTTCCTCATGTGATGGCGGCCAAGTTGGTAGCGTTTAAAGAAGCAAATACTCCTGATTTTTGTAGTTATGCAGCACGTATTGTTGAAAATGCACAAGAGTTAGCAAAGAATTTTTTACAAAAAGATGTAAAACTTTTTACAGGTGGAACGGACAACCATTTACTTGTTATTGATGTTAAAACTTCTTATGGGCTGACAGGAAGGCAAGCGGAAACAGCGCTAAATCAAGGGGGACTGACAGTGAATAGAAACATGATACCTTTTGATACAGAAGGGCCTTGGTATACATCAGGGATTAGAATTGGTACTCCAGCGATTACAACGCGTGGTTTTGGCAAAGAAGAGATGGTTGAAATTGCAAATTTAATCCATCTTGTGTTAACCAATACGAGTAGAGCAACAGTGGTAAAAACGGGCATGCCAAGTCGAGCGAAAGTTAGAATAGAGGCGCGTGTTTTAGAAGAAGTAAAAAGCCGTGTAGCTGCGTTACTAGGGCGCCACCCACTTTACCCTGAGCTAGAAGTTTAAAAAAAATAAAATAGAATATGAAATGTAACCAAGGATTGACAGTTTTGAAAGATACAAATATTGCCCAAGGGGCAGAGCAAGTTAAAGAGCAAAAAAAAGAAGACTCTGTCACCAACCAGATAGAAGCGTTACTTTTAGAGAAGAGAAGAATTTTCTTGTGCGCGCAAATTACCGATGAATCTGTATCCGAAGTGATTCGTAAGCTGTGGTATTTAGAAAGTAAAGATGCCAATAAGCCTATTTTATTGATTATCAATTCTCCAGGAGGATCGACATCAGCAGGATTTTCTCTTTGGGATCAAGTAAAGATGTTGACTGCTCCGGTAACAACGCTTGTAACGGGTCTTGCGGCGTCGATGGGATCGTTGCTGAGTTTAGTAGCGAAACCTGGAAGAAGATTTGCAACACCTTTTGCTAAAATCATGATTCACCAACCACTTATTTCTGGTGTTATACAGGGCCAAGCTACTGATTTAGAAATTCGCGCTAAAGAAATTTTAAAGATGAGAGATCAGATCATTGACATTTATGCTGAGGCCACAGGTAAGAGTAAAGAAGAAATTGCTAAAGTGATTGATAGGGATACATGGTTTGATGCCGAAGAAGCGAAAAAATTTGGTTTGATCGATGAGATCGTAAGTGACTATAAATCCTTGGGGTTTTAATTTAGTAGATGATCACTTGTAGTGAGTTTAGTTTTATAAAATATCAAGGCAATGGCAACGACTTTATCTTAATCGATGGGAGTGTCTATGGCCAATCTCTTTCTAGAGAAAGAATAGTGCAGCTCTGTTCAAGGCAATATGGTGTAGGTGCGGATGGTCTTGCCTGTGTGAAAGGTTTTAAATCTTCTGTTTTGGAAATGGAGTTTTTTAATGCCGATGGAAAGAGAGCTCTGATGTGTGGTAATGCGTTACGTTGCGTGGCTTTTCATGGCTTTAAAAGCTTGGAGGTTCTTAGCTCAAAAATCACTATTTCTTTAGGAGGAGTGTCTTATGACTGCTTTCAAGAAAAAGAAAAAATCAAAGTGGTGTTGCCTTTACCAAAGTTAAAGGGTGAAGGGGTGTATACTTTGGGGAAAAGAGAGGTTCCCTACATTTGGGTGGATACAGGAGTGGATCATTTGGTTTTACATGTGGAGCCGCACGAAGTGGGTATGGAAGAGTTTAAGGCGTTTGGGAAAAAAGTAAGACATGATAAAGCTTTTGCACCGGGCGGAGTGAATGTAAATTTAGCGGCCTTTACATCGCCAAACACGATTTACATGAGGACGTATGAAAAAGGCGTAGAAGATGAAACTTTGGCATGTGGTTCAGGGGCAGCGGCAGCGGTGTTTGCTATGCAACGCGCGTATAAAAATAGTAATAAGAACTATTTTGTAGAATTTTTCTCTAAAGAAAAATTAGAATTTAATTTAGAAAAAGATAGTCGAAATCAAGTGCTTGCATGGTTTATGCTAGGGGAGGCACAAGCTGTGTTTCATGGGACAATTAGTTTGTAATGGGGGTTTTTAAGAGTTGTTAGAAGTACTGGATAAAGAAAGAGAAAAAGCACAAAGCTTGCTCCAAGCTGGCGCTGTACATAGTGCAGAATTTTCTAGAGGAGCCTATCTTGTAGAAGTAGCGGATGCACAGAATGTATATTGGCCCTATTTACAGGTGATTGACAGGGAGTTGCAAGATGGTTTTTGTTCTTGCCCGGTAGCAGCAAGTGGACAAACATGCGCGCATATAGCAGCAGCATTTACTTGGATCTCTGAAAGGGGACTTTTTAAACACGAAATTTTTGATAAGAGCTTATTTAAGCAGTTAGGGCTTATCTGTTTTAAAAGACAGGGGAGTGAATCCCAGTTTGAAGTTTCTCCAGATAAAAAAAGTATCAGTTTTTTTTCTGGTGAGAAAAAATTACTTTTTAAGCTGAGCGTAACAGGGGACAAAGCGGCGCAATGGCTTGTAGATAAAATTTTAAATAAGCGAGAAGAGACGGAAGAGACGTCGATAAAATTTTCAGGGCTGAGTAAGGATGAGCTGGCTCTTTGGCAGAAGGGAACACCTTCGCTCCAGCTGGGTTTTGAACTCTCTTATTGGGCTGATCTTTTTAAAGAGCTTTTTTTAGAAGAGTTTTTTAATAGTGGTTGCCAATTTTCAGTCGAGAAAAAGAGGGGAGTGCCTACACATATTACTATTGAATCACCTAGGTTTATTGCCACCTTGTTTATGGCAAAAAACAATTGGTGCGAAGTGGTGAACTATTTAGATACAGTAAAATTCCCTTATCCTTTTCACGCGTTTCAAGATATAGAGATAGAAAAAATTTGCTACAGCTCTAAAGAGAAAATTTTGAAAGTGCATACGTTGGAGGCGAAAGCTGTAAAACAAGAGAAAAAGGTGGATTTGGGTGATGTTTACTTTGTAGAAGGAAAGGGCTTTTTTCCTTACAAAGAAGAAAAGTGTCTTGAAAAGGAGCAGTTAGCAGGTGAGGATATTGCCTATTTTTTTGACAACTATTTGAAAATTTTAGAGACGCATCTTACCAAGTATTCTATAGAGAACAATCCGTTAGCTTTTAAATATCAGCTTTTAATAGGGAAAAATCAGGAGTTGATTTTACGTGCATTTGCTTTTGATTCTGGAGATTTAGAAAGCCCTGATTCTGTCATTTTTGGTAGTTGGCTTTTTCTGCCAGGTAAAGGGTTTTATAAAATGGGACCTTTGCAATTTGAAGAGATTACCCACATAGTTAAAAAAGAGAGCGTTGCAAGTTTTATAGATAGTCATAAAGATTGGTTAGAGGGGCAAACGGGCTTTGCTCTTCAAATTCCTACCATGCAGGTGAACCTTTCTTTTAGAGTCTTAGAAGATCAATCAATTGAGTTTTTCCGTGATGACAATGCGTTTGAGCGCGATGAGAATATGTGCGAATTTGATCCTTATGTCTACGTGAAAGATAAAGGGTTTTACTTAAAAGCTGAGCCTAAAGAGATGAAGTGTATCAAAGCAGGCACTAAGGTTTCTTTTCATGAAGCTTCTCTGTTTATGAAAGATATGAAAGATGATTTGGAACAGATCAACGGCTTTTTTTCTAGTCGATGTCCTGTGGAAAAAAGAGGGCTTAAAATATATATCGATGATGAAGGCGATATTATCAGCACTCCAGCTATTAATTATGCTCAAGAGTATAAAGCTAAAGATGTCACTCTTTTTGGGGAATTTTCTTACGTAAAAGGAGAGGGTTTTTTCCATTTACCGAGCCATTTGATGCTTCCTGCAGAGTATATGAGTAAAAAAATCATTTCTAAAGAAAATGAACCCTTTTTTATCCAATTTGAAATCAAAAACCTTGCACCGCTTACTTTAGAACTCGATCCACGCTTAAAAGCTGTAGATGATTTAGATTTATGTATTACCAACATGAAAATGGTAGAAGGCAGTCACGGTTTGATCGAAGTAGAAATGCATTACGAGAGCGTTTATGGGAAAACAAGTCTTGCACGAGTAAAAGATTTTTTATCGAGTAGTTTGCCTTATGCCCCACTGGATATTGGGCTCGTGTTTTTTGATCAACCAAGATTTTATTGGCTTAAACTTTTAGGTAGTGAAGCGATTAAAAAGGGTGTAGTACAAATCAGAGTGCTTGAATGGATACGGATAAGAACGTACCAAAACATTACTATTAAGCCCAAGAGTGGAGTTAGTAAAACAGCAGTCGAAGAATTGATTACCAATATTGAAACACTTAATGCTCAAGATGTTTTAAATCTCGACGGCTTGAAAAGTGTTTTACGCAATTATCAAAGTATAGGTGCTCAGTGGCTATGGGGTTTATATTGTTATGGTTTATCAGGTCTTTTATGTGATGATATGGGGCTGGGTAAAACGCATCAGGCGATGGCTCTTATTAGCGCAGTAAGTAACAGTAAGATGGGAAAGAATGTAAAATTCTTGGTCGTTTGCCCCACTTCTGTGTTGTACCATTGGGAAGATTTACTGCTCAAGTTTTTGCCTGGACTAAGTGTAGGTCTATATTACGGATCTAATAGAGATGTGGCTAAAATAAGTCAGCAGACACAGATTATTTTAACCTCTTATGGGATACTGCGTGGTGATATCAAAAAATTGGTAACGATAGATTTTGACCTGGCTCTTTTTGATGAGATACAGACAGCAAAAAATATTTCATCTCAGGTGCATAAGGCTTTATTATTGATCAAGGCAAGTTCTAAAATTGGACTAACAGGAACGCCGATTGAAAATAGCTTGATTGAACTCAAAGCTCTTTTTGATATTGTTTTACCCAAATATTTACCTAGCACTACGCAATACCGTGAACAGTTTGTTAATCCTATTGAAAGGTATGCGGATAAAAGTAAAAAGGAACAGCTTTCCCGTTTAGTACATCCGTTTATTTTACGAAGAAAAAAGAGTGAAGTGCTTGATGATTTACCTGAGAAAACTGAAGAGATAGCTTATTGTAATTTGTCTAAAGAGCAAGAAGATCTTTATAATAAAGTAGTCACAGGAAATGCTGGTCAACACTACAATGATCAAGGTGATCTCGCTGCTATGCATGTGTTTGCAACGTTAAACAAGCTAAAGCAGGTGTGTAACCATCCATGCCTTATCTCTAAGGATCTGGATCAATATGACAAGATTCCTTGTGGTAAGTGGGAACTGTTTAAGCAACTATTTCACGAGGCACAAAACAGCGGCGCCAAGGTAGTGATTTTTACGCAGTATCTGAATATGATTGTTATTTTCAAATTGTTTTTAGAGAAAGAGGGTATTAAATTTGCCTCGCTACAAGGCTCTACAAGAAATAGACGTGAAGAGATTATGCGTTTTAAAGATGATCCGGAATGTATGGTTTTTATAGGCTCTCTTAAAGCAGCTGGTACAGGTATTGATTTGACTGCAGGATCTGTGGTAATTCACTATGATCGATGGTGGAATCCTGCCAAAGAAAACCAAGCTACAGACCGTGTACATAGGATTGGACAAAATCGCGGGGTACAAGTCTTTAAGATGGTGACTAAAGGTACGCTTGAAGAGTATATTGATGAGCTGATTTTAAGAAAGCAGGGTTTGTTAGAAACAGTCGTGGGTTATGATGATTTTGGTGAAGTGAAGAAAATTGATAAAGAAACGCTTAAATTGATTTTAGATAAAATAGCTATTCCAGTGGAAAAAAAGTCACTATAACATAAGATTTTTTTTGACGAATTTCTCTAAAGCCGCTAGGATGCCCTCTAAGTCCATTTTTCTAGGAAAAATATTATGGCAGTTGTTCCAAAGCCAACGTTTAGATATCAATTTCGCTACGCATCTGAGAGTTTGGATGGCGGCGTCATTTGCCGTGTTAAAGTGTTAGATAAGGTGCTTGTTATTAAAATGCTCAGTATTGCAGGGGATGTTTTATTTAATGGCGAGATTAAAACTTTGGACTTAGGCGAGGGGGTTCTACTTAAGCTGAATGAGCCATGGGGTTGTAGATCTGTTGTACAAGTTTTGTGTGATAAACAGTGTATTCCAATAGAGTGTGCTCCTCCTGTAGATCAAGAGGATATAACGCCTGAGAGTTGCAGTGCAGCGCTCAAGCAGGCATTAGAGTTTACAAAGCCGAGGGAAAAAAGACATTTCCTACTTTCTAGAGCTGTTGCTGCTTTTGAACAGGGTCTTTTTAAAGAAGGTTCTAAGCTAATGCATGAAGCAGGAAAAATCAGTCCTAATGCGTTTATGGATTATACCGCTTGGATTCATTCTCTAGAGCGAGAAGAAAAATCTCCAGAGCTCAAGAATTTGTTGGAAAGATTAATTCAGCAATTTAAGCACCAAAAATTGTTTGAAAGCGCTCTTAAGTGTTATCGGATTTACTATCCTTTGGTAGATATGGAGTTTAGAGCTCAAGTGGCTCAAGATTACCAGTTAGCCTTCAAGCAAAACGAGAGAAGTAAAGCTGTTTTTGGACCAGGCAAGTGGCAAAAGTTTTTTGGTATTACAATAGATAATAGCGCGCCACAATTGCCAATCGATATAGAGGCTACACTTGCAAGAGAGTGTCCTTATCAACAACATGGCCGCTTAGATGCTACCCATTTTCGTGTTTTAATTCCTCAAGGGATAACACTCCGGATGATTGGACAAGATTTTGTAGGAAAAGAAATTTTAAAGACTGTAGGGGATATTCCTGTTAAGAGAGCGTATTGGATGTTAATAACGCGCAAAGAGGTTCCGGGATCTATGGGGAAAACATTTTTTGCAGATAAGTTTACTACGTATAAAAAATTACTCCGAGGACCTTATCGGATGCCTACGCTCTTAGAAGCTGCTATAACAGTTTTATTTGAATGTAAGCTAACTGGTGGAAAAAAGAGCACTTGCTACTTTACTTGGTGCCAAGAAGGGCCACAGTACTATGTGGTAGGCAGGCGAGGAAGAGAAGCACTACCCTATGTGGATCAGGGAAAGTATGATGATGAAGATTTTGGTTTAAGAGGAGTGTGGCAATTAAAGGCAGAAGAAGGGGGTGGTGGCGCTTCAAAATAGAGCTATAAAAACAATTATATGAAAAAATAGTAATAAATCTAAAATATTTTAAGCCTGTTTTTTTATTCATA
>NVUK01000007.1 GCA_002401865.1 Candidatus Aerophobota bacterium
GAGAGGCAAAAACATTTTGTACCAAAATATTCATTAAAACATTGGCAATAAGAATCACTACCAAAAGTCTGATGGGGTCATCGAGTAGGTAAACCACTTTCTTCTCACTGCCCCGATCGCTTTTTCTATAACGTTTTATCCTGCTACGAGGAAGGGAGAAAAGAGAAATTTCACTCGCTGATAATAACGCTGAAAACAGCAAACATACAGCCATAAGAACTACTGCAAGAATCATGGGTTACCCCTTCTCATCACTTGTAATAAATACCACTTTTTCCTCACCCCGCTTTTTTACCCCTAATTTAGTTTTTAATATTAGCTCTACATATTCAGGATCTGACTGGCTTTTTAGAGCAAGATCTAAATCTTTAAAACGGCTCTGCTCTTGGTCAATAGTCATCTCTATTTGCTCTAATTGCTTTTTTAAAGCACTTACCTGTACACCATTTTTATCTCTAGAATAGAGATAAAGCAAAAAAGCTGCACAAATGGCAATAATCACATGTCCATTAACTAAAATAGTCTTTGGAAGGTGTGCAAAATCTCTTCTAATCAACAACGCCTCTCAACCTTTACAGCATAGGGACAGTAATCCCCTCTTGATTCATATACTTACCCTTTCTATCTTTATAAGAAACCTTTGGTTCATTAGAGCCTTCAAAAAATAAAACCTGAGCAATACCTTCATTGGCATATATTTTTGCTGGAAGCGGCGTTGTATTAGAAATCTCAAGCGTTACATACCCTTCCCACTCAGGCTCAAACGGTGTAACATTTACAATTAAACCACATCTCGCATAAGTAGACTTGCCAATACACATCGTTAGCACATTACGAGGAATTCTAAAATATTCCAAGCTCACAGCAAGAGCAAAAGAATTAGGAGGGATAATACAGGAATCTCCTTCAATATCAACAAAAGCATCTTCATGAAAGTTTTTGGGATCTACTAAAGAGTTATACACATTGGTAAACACTTTAAAACGGTTGGAAACCCTTAAATCATAGCCATAACTAGACAAACCATAACTTACAACTTTTCTCTCTCCTACCTGTTTGACTTGGCAAGGCTCAAAGGGCTCAATCATACCGTGCTCTTTAGCCATCTTTTCAATCCATCGGTCTTCTTTTATACTCATTGGCTGTCTCCCAACATTTTTTTCTTTTTTTAGACATACATATAGCGCTTGAATTCCTTTTCTTGCTACTATTTTTTCATATGGGGTATAAATAGAAACACCACACACTACGGGAAAGGGCATAATGAAAAAATCATACATCGAGTCTTCATGGAGTAGGAAAGACCAAAAGCTAGATACTAAGCTCAGGCCAGCTTCTTTATCACAATTTGTTGGGCAAGATAAAGCTAAAGAAAAACTCTCTGTCTTCATAGGTGCAGCGCGCCAAAGAAAAGAGGCGTTAGGGCACTGCCTTTTTTGTGGGCCTCCAGGACTGGGGAAAACAACTCTCGCTCATGTCATCGCTGAGGAAATGGAGGTTAACATCACCACAACTAGTGGACCTATGCTTGAAAAGCCTGCGGATTTAGCAGGAATTTTAACCAACCTTGCGGAAGGAGATATTTTATTTATCGATGAAATCCACCGTCTGGGGAAAACCGTTGAAGAATATCTCTATTCTGCAATGGAAGATTTTAAACTCGACCTCATCATCGACTCAGGCGCTCAAGCGCGCTCTGTAGAAGTAAAACTCAACCGCTTTACTTTAGTAGGAGCCACTACTAAAATGGGATTAATCTCCTCACCCCTACTAACAAGGTTTCTTCTTACATGTAGACTCGACTACTACGATAAACAGAGCCTATCCTCTATTTTAGAAAGATCTAGCTCTCTACTTTCTCTAGATATCCGTAATGATTCTCTTTCAGAAATAGCAAAACGTTCAAGAGGAACTCCTAGAATTGCAAATAATCTCTTGCGTTGGGTACGCGATTATGCTCAAATGCGATCAGCGAATAAATTAGATCAAGTATCAACTAGAAATGCTTTAGAGCTACTTGATATAGACTTTTTAGGACTTAATGAGATGGACAAATCCTTTTTAAACTTTCTCATAGAAAAACATCAGGGCGGCCCTGTAGGTATCAATACTATTGCTGCGGGTGTTGGAGAGGAGAGTTTAACACTGAGTGAAGTGCACGAACCGTTTTTGCTCATGCAAGGATTAATTTCCATTACTCCCAGAGGACGTGTTGCCAGCCCACTAGCCTACCAACACCTGGGTAAGTCCATGCCAAAAAACAGTCAAGAGTAGAGGTTAATAATACTATGAAAAAATTTTTCCACCCTTGCATATTATTCTTTATGCTTATCTCTTTAGTATCCGCTAAAGAAGCCATCAATATACCCAATAAAGAAAACGACCCTCAATGCAAGCCCGCTACAATTAAACTACGTCTATTTTCATCAGACAAAGGTGCTTTAATAGAGGCGCGCGGAGCCTATGAAGTGATTAATACCATGAATGGGCGAAAACTTTCATGGGGAAACAGTGATAAACGTTTCCACATGTATGGCCATAATTCTGGTATTAAATGGGGAGAAAATTTTCTTGGTATTTTTCAAATCACTCTCCTTCCTAAATCTGAAAGCTCTCGATTTCTTATCAATGGTATTGAATATCCAGGGGCTATAGAAATTTATAACGCCAAAAACTCCCTTATTGTGATCAATGAATTAACCATTGAAGACTTTTTAAAAGCGACACTCTCTCCTGCAGTATCGGATATTTATAAACTTTCTACCTATGAAGCTTTAGCTATTGCTATGCGTACCCACTACTACCACATTGCGGAAAAAAATGCTGACAGTTTCTGGCACCTAGATGCAGCTGAAATAGGCTACAATGGATGTGGACTCTCTTTGCAAAACTTACCTTTAGAAGCGGGTATTTTAAGTACTAAACACGTGGTTATGAAACACAACAAAACGACTTTCCCCTCAGGATTTTCTACCCATTGCGCAGGAAAAACCGCTTCTTATAAACAAGTACTAAGAGTCAAATCAATAGAATGTCCTAGCGGTGTTATTTCTCCCTATGCACAACAAGTACGCACCGAGACTCGCTGGAAAGAGCGCATACCTTTACGGATGCTTGCACAAAAAATTAAACTCAATCGGATTACAAATATCGAAACTTTTAGAGACCCTTCGTCTCAAAAAGTATATGCCATTAGACTCTTTGATGGTATCCATTCTGTAGATTTGCCGATTAAACAGCTTCAACATATCCTAGGAAAGAACCAAATCAAGAGTAATGACTTTATAGCGAAAGTATATGACGACGCCATTACCTTTGAAGGATTTGGTCAAGGACTAGGCATTGGTATCTGCCTCTACTCTGCTAATAAAATGGCAGAAAAATCGGATGATGCCTTAAAAATTCTCTCATTCTTTTATCCTAATGTAGAATTTTCCAAAGTGAAATCTCTACCTACGGTGGTAAAACCAAGGCTCCAACATATTGACTACCTACCCGGTGATGTTCTCTCTGATGGACCTAGAAGAATATTGCATAAGTAATCAAATATAGGAGTTGACTTCATGTCAAAAGGCATTTGTTCAAGAAAACGCGCTTCAAAGATTTATATAGCCCTCTTACTTGTTGGTATCGCTATTTTACTCATTACCAACAGCTGGTGGCCAACAATTTTATTGGTCGTGGGAACAGCGCTGGGCGTTAAACAAGCCCTAGTTGGAAAAAGAAAAGACGCAACGCTCACTTTCATCGTCTTCTACGGCTTTTTCTTTGTCCAGTTCATCCATCTTGCATGGCAAATTTTAGTCCCTTCTATCATGATCATTACAGCTTTTTATATCGTTGCAAAAGAGTGGATTGAAGATAGACGTCTCCCTACAGAAAAAGAGACCGATGAAGAGATTCAAAAGCAACTGGAAGAAAATAGTGAATCAGGAAAATAGTTGGTAATTGGTATGCATGGCCTCTTTCATAAGATTTAGAGTCTCATCCGCTACTGCCCTTGCCTGAATAGTGCCTTCTTTGAGAACGCTATGCAAATAGTCTTTGTCTTCAAAGTAGTTTTTGCGCCGCTCACTTAAAGGTCCTAAAAATGTACTCAGTTCTCTTAATAGCACTTTTTTAACGGTGCCATCGCCAAGCCCTCCCCGTTTATAGTGATCTTTTAAAGTCTCCACCTCTTCGCGGTTACTTCCAAAAATATCTAAATACTCAAAAACAGTATTGCCCTCTACAGCTCCAGGATCTTCCACTCTCAAATGATTGGGATCGGTATACATCTTTTTCACTTTCTTCTCTAAAGTTTTAGCGTCATCTTTTAAAAAGATCGCATTACCCAAAGATTTACTCATTTTAGTCTTTCCATCCAATCCAGAAAGTCTAGTCATCTTAGACATCACTGCTTGCGGACTGACTAAAACATCGGTGTCGTAGGTTCTATTAAAAGCTCTAACAATTTCATGCGTCTGCTCAATCATCGGTTTTTGGTCTTCACCCACAGGAACCAAATTAGCACGGAACGCGGTAATATCAGCAGCTTGCGAGACCGGATAAACCATAAACCCAGCAGGCACACCCTCTTTAAATGCTTTTTGTGTAATTTCTTTTTTTACTGTGGGGTTGTGCTTAAGGCGGTTCCACGTCACAAAATTGAGATACATCACTGTCATTTCAAAAAGAGCAGGAATTTGTGATTGAAGAAAGATTACACTTTTTTTAGGATCTATACCCACAGCTAAATAATCGGCTAAAACTTCCCACACATTTTGCTGCACCATTTGAGGCTCTTTGACATGGTCTGTCATAGCTTGAACGTCCGCGATCATTACAAACTGCTTAACACTGTCTTGCAGCTCAACCCGCTTGAGTAAGGATCCCACATAGTGTCCCAAATGCAAAGGCCCTGTAGGTCGATCCCCTGTCATTGAAATATCTTTGTCTTGCTTACTCATTTCTCTCCGTTCATCTATATGCGCAATCTCCACACTAATACTAAAAAAAAAAAACTCAAGAGCGCTTTACTCCTTAGATCAAAAAATCTTAACCCTCTTTTCCTAAAACACTCATTTAATTTTGCTACGGCCCCTTAAGGCGCGGCACCTCTTTAAAATTCACCTTTTGGCTTTTGCGTTTTTTCTTCGCATTATATGCTTCAGCCTCAGTTTGTATTTGAATTTTTGCACCTCTTAATGATGGTGTCTGTTTCTTTTTTTCTATTGCATTCAAGGCTTCTTCCACTAAATCCATGTCCATCTTAAGTTCAAGCCTGCAATGCTCCAGTACGTGTCTACAATGCTCCACTACACTAGACAATCTTGATGGATCAAAAGAAGATATTGGCAATTCAGACGGACAAATTGCATCTAAGTTACTACTGAATGAAAAATAATCAGGATTACACGAAGAGTCAAAAGGTGCACCAGGTTCGCAGCATTTTGCAAACATCTCTTTATTTAAATCATGAGACTTCTGTAACGCTAGATAAACGTTATAAAGAGCAACAGCTCCAACTAAAGGAATGAGTGATTTACACCCTTTATCTCGAATAATACGCTCTTCCACAGAACGCATAGCGTGACGCGCTTGAACCAAAAATGGCATTGCTTTCAAAACATTAGTAATCAAGGACATCCAAAATAAGCTGTTATAAAAAAACATTAACCCAGCAAAATATTGATAATTTCTCGGATCTATTTTTACCCCGGTTAGACTGCTTAGCCCAATTAAACCACTTAAACCCATGAGTCCGGTTAAACCGATGAGCCCTGTTTCCCCAATTAGCCTGCTTAATCCATTCAGCCCAATTACTAATTGTAGTCCAGTTAATCCAAATAGCCCAATTAAACCGCTTACTCCGCTTAGCCCAACTAATCCCATAATTTGTGATAGTGGCCCGATTGCCCCACCTAGCCCAACTAACCCGCTTAGCCCCATCTGCAAAAGAATTATTTTAGCGGGCACCTTGCTTCGCTCGTTGAACTCGCCCATTCCAACTAATTTATGAAAATGGGTGATCCCCTTTACTCCAAAAAGCCAAAAAAGTCCTGTTAGCCCAAAAAGCCCCATTAACCCAAAGGTCTCGCTCAGCAAAGTCAACCCGGCTACTCCAATTAGCCCAATTACCCCACTGGTCATACTAGACCAGCTTATTGCGACAACCAATGAATTATTGAATTTTTCTTCTAAGAAAGAGACTAAAGCACGATAACACGATGGCTCCATCACCTGTCTAAAAGTTTCTTTAACAGCAACAAAATCTTCTCGAGAAAAATCTTCAGAAACCGTAAGTTTTTCTCTTATTATATCATGTAATAGTATGCAGCTTCTCCTAGCATAAACATTCTGCCCTTCCTGCCCTACAATCTCAAATAAGCACTTTCTAACAAACTCCCGACTCTTTCTATAATTATCGATTCCTTCAAAACGGTTCCAAACAAATCGAGAAGGACTAGTCGATAAATGCTCCAACCACATCTTCCACTCTTCATACCCCGTAAGCACCAGTTTACCCAAGCACTCCAATGCCTTATCTTTAAGAAGCGGCGCTGCCTGATTACTATTTAAAATCTGCATACACTCAATCGCTATGCCAATAATACTAAAAGGGTGGTGCACCTCTTCTTTGAATATGCTTGATTTGTCTGGAAGATGTAGCAATAAACACACTTTAGTATACCAAGCTTCTATACCAATATCTGCATGTGATTGCTTTAAAAAATTAGCAATTTGAGTCACATCTCTTTTATCCTGCACCTGTGTTTGGTACATTTCCCAACAATCATCCTCTATCTCAAAACAACGCGCTGCTTGTTTACAACAGTTGAGATAAAACTCTGTTTCAATAGAATTCTTTGCCTGTTTTGGAAGTTGTTTTAACAAACGATCAGCCAACCTCTCAACAGCTTTTTGCTCCTCACCATGCTTTGGCTGCTCAGCTCCTGGATCGATCCAGCATAAAAGCCAAATGCCCTCCAAAGTGAAATAATATACTTCCGTGAGTACCGCCACTAACTCGCTATTTTTAGAGACTAACTCCAAGGATTCTTCAAGTCTGTGTTTACATGTCCACAATTCATGCAACAAACGCTCATTGTAAGATAAATTTTCCACACTCTCTTGTAAAAACGCACGCATAGCCAAGCGCAATTCGCTAGCTTTTTCTATCAATCCTGGGTTGTTAACATTTTCCTTGACCAAGCTATTAAACGTGCGCTCTAGATGCACTGCTTCAAATGTTTTAAAGGTCGTTGTTTCATACCACGCAATAACATTATTCATATGCTCTTCACTCAGCAAGGGAGCTAACTTCTCACCTGGTTTTAGAACATGGTCATCAGACAATCTAGTGGGTAAATGTTGAAGATCTTGTCTCCACAGCTCAATAATGGCTCCCGCATCGCTCCGGCTCATACCCTTCAAGGCTGCAATAAATTTAAACGCCGTTTCAAAATAATTGTCCTCCCAGCCATCATCTCTATCTGTTAAAAGTTTCGCTGCAAAGCATGTCAAAAACCAGGGCTTAGGTGCAGATTCTTCTCTTGATCCTGAATAATAAAGAGGAAAAACATCCCTCGTGTCTGGACCATCTCGATCAATACGCGCCCCTACAATCTTATCCACTTCATAGCTCACGCCCTTAACCCTGGCATTTACCTTGTCCTGCAATGCAGGCGTACACACCACTACCACTTTATCGCTCGAGTAAGCCTGATCCATGAAACGGTACAAATCATCCGAATAATTTAAACCATCAAAGCAAAAATGTACGTTAAATCCTGCTAGCTTTAGATCTACTACCAGTTTTTCCCTTAAAAAATCACCCACATCCCCTTCATCCACATTAAAACAGATAAAACAGGTAGGTATTTCATTGTCACTGCCAGGACAAGGCCTATTCCTTAAATGCTCTACAATCGAAGCTTCAAACAAAGCTCTTCTTGCACTTCTTGGAAATGTTTGCTCCCCTTGAGACAAGGACATTACAGGATGCGCCCTACTTAAAAGCTGCTGCGTATGATAAGCGCTTTTTATAGCATGGCTTATCCAACTTCCACCTGCCTGCTGAACAATTTCAGCTTTAATGTTCACTACACTTCTTTCTAAACGATTTGCCGCCAAATGCTTTACAAGCAATTGGCCCACATAATCTTTCATCGATGTACGGTATACTAGAAAAACAACATATTCTCTATCTCGATCTGGCCAAGTAACACCAAAGTAATAAGGGTGCACCCCACCACTTGCAATAGCCCGAGTAGACATAAACCAACTCCCTGTTAAATCTCTGTAGGGAGTGCAATGTTAAAGATTTTATTTGTTAAATTCAAATATTTATTTGAGACTACTGTTTTTTGTAAGGCTATAGATCAAATTAAATTGAAACTAAAACATAAAAAAATAAAAAAAATAAAAAAATTATTGAAAAATATCATAATAACCGTTAAAAATTGTCGCTTAAATATTGAACTATTTAGGAGAAACCAATGTTACAAATGAAAAAAACAAAGAAACTATTATTTTTAGCCCTATGTGTAGCGCTTCCATCCATTGGAAGTTATGCCCAGGAGGAAATCCGCTTTTCACTGGAGACTGAAGCAGAAAAAAAACAGAGCCATAAAGAATTTTTAGACCTTACAGGCTATCCTTCAAAATCTACAGAAGATTTAATGGCTAAAATTTTTCCCGACTTTCCACAAGCGGCAAAAAAATTTGACAATAGTCTGCCTAATTTACTACTAGCTAATGCAGCACTCTCTAAAGGAAGTAAACGGGAAAAGATTATAGGCACCATTTTTGAGCTTTCTTTCTCAGGGCAATTGCCTCATAGCGTGATTTATACAGCTGCAATGGCACTATACAACCAAAAAGAGCACCTTTCAGAAAGAGCCGTAGAGATCATGGTAGAGTTACAACTTTTAGCTCAAGTCCATGCCGACATTACCGATCACTATGTAAAAAACTATCAGTTTAACTCGAGCCAAAAAGGGCCTTTTCAACTTTTTAAAGATAAACATTTTCAGCAATGGGTCTGTGGCAATAAGGTTCTATTAGAAGAATATCCTGATGCATGCTTTAGAGCTTTGAGTAAATTTAAAAAGCTTTACAAAACCATCCATGTTTTTGACACTTTCCCTCTGGGTTTTTCTACAACATTTTTTGAAAACTATCGCCCAAGAATAGCGGAAGAGTTTTCTCAAGCAACGATTAAATTTTCTATAGATAAAATCCATGATAACTTCATCGAAGCATTCACCACCTCAATGCCAGGATTTGACTGCTCTGATCAACGTTCTTCAGAATTTGATTTTAGTAACGATAACTTTATTGATTCTGTAGATTGGTGGAACTAGTCCATAGTTCACTCTACCACTCAACCTTTGGGGAAACTGTATAGTTTCCCCTTTTTTTATAAACATGTTGAAAAAAATTAAAAATAAAAAGTAACCTAGCTCCAATCAACTTAAGTGAGGTTTTTATGAATACACGTTTTTTTTCATCTATACTTTATCCATCACTTACAACTTTTCTACTTATAACCAGTAATATCTCCGCTGTAGAAAACGAAAATCAAACTTGTCCCATGTTAAATCAATGCACAGGGACCTCATATGAACTATTTGAACAGGTTGTGGGTTTTTCCTCTGACCCCATAGAAGTAGTTATCGAACAAATACTGCCAGAGCATCCTGAACTGTGGGATGAATATAGTCCCTGTGTGGGAAATTTGCTTCTTGCAAATCTCTATCTAAATCAAGATGTAAACACTCTTACCAGAGCAATCTATGATTTACGCTTGCATAGTGAAATGACACATGCATGCATGAGTAATGCTTTCTTTTTATCTCTCTTAAATCCAGACTCTTTTATTGCATCTGACCCTGCGAAATTAATGGAGTTATTTTTTATTATCGAGCTGATGGATAATAATTTAGATCAAACACATGATCCGATTCTCACACTACTCGAGTTTAAATGTTTAGATGTAAAAAATTTATTCAATAAAGAATATCTCTCAAGACTGCCCATATTTAATCTATCTAATTTAACCATAGGCAACTTCTTTAAACACATAGAGCAATTTACTAACTCACTAAAGAGACATACTCCTCTTTATTTTCAAGACTCACCTCACCTATTTACACATAAAAACAGTGAGCTCTGTCTATGGGGATCTTTAGATACTATTATCGAAATGATCGAAAGTTTTACTGAAGACGAAGACACTCAACTCTTAAAATCTGAAATAGCAAAAGATCCTAACACAACCCTTTTGAACTTTTTAGAACAACATCTTCCCTCGATGCTAAAAACATCTTCTGTTGGAGACCAACTTGTTTTCTATAAACATGTTGAAAAAAAATAAAAATGGTGACTAAAATCGTTCTAATAAAACTAAAGTTAAAAGAGTATTATAACCATGCGTTGGATCCCCTCTATCATTTACTCCTCTCTTGCAGCTTGTCTACTTGTAGCAAGTCCGGTGGTAGCGCGCGAGGATGCGCGTGAAACTTTCTACTCCTCTCACACGTTAAACCAGCATCAATGGATATCGTATGAATTGTTTGAAAACTTTGTAGGTGTTTCCTCCTCCCCCATAGATATGATGATGCGACAACTAGCGCCAGAAGAGCCTGAAATCTGGGATCAATACAGTGCGTGTGTAGGCAATCTTCTTCTTGCAAACCTCTATCTCAACACGGATATAGAAAAAGTTACTAAAGCGATCTATACTTTGCGCTTTCATAGTGAAATGACCTACGCATGCATATACAATGCCCTGCTTCTATCTCTATCTAATCCTAACTCTTTCCTAGCTTCTAACCCTTCCATTCTTTTGGAAATGTTCACTATTGCTAGCTTAATGGAAAATGCTTTAGAAAATTGTCCCGAGCATGATGATTCAGGAATTTCACCCATGTGCGCTCTAGTTAGGTTCAAATGTCTTGAGCTAGACCAAAACAATATTTCCACACTACCGATTTTTCAAATCCCTTATTTAAAAGTTTCCGATTTTTTACAAAGCCAATCCAACTCTTTGGACCAATTACAAGAAGGAGCGCCCTTCTATTTTCAACACTCATCGCACACCTTTGTTCCCACAAGCACAACTACCTCCTCGTGGGGGCCGGTACGTGATATAGTAGATATAAAAGAAGAGTTTGATAACGAAAAAAATACTCAGCTCTACCGATTAGAAGTAAAGATATCTCCCCATATCACTTTTTTAAAATTTCTAGAAAAACACTTTGTCTCTTTTTTAGAATTACCTTCTTTTGGAAAGCAACTCGCTAATGAATTAGAACAGTTTCAAATGCCCCAAGAACTTAGAGAAATCGATGAAGAGATGCATACTACACCTTTCTTTATCTTTGATGACTCTCCCACTGAACTGTGTAGTACAAAGTTTTGTTAATTCTTCTATTTTAAGCGCACAATAAAAAAACCTGATTCTTTCTTGCAAAGTTTTTCTATAAACTTTAAATTCCGTGACATGAGTGAAAAAGAACATGATCTTCCCCCCCTACCCAAGCAACTGGGCGATTACACCATTATAAAACGTATTGGCCATGGTGGCATGGGAGAAATTTTTCTCGCTTTCGATCCTTTTTTTGGCAGGAAAATTGCTATTAAACGGATGCTACCCCACCTGTTTAAGTTTAAATCAGCGGTTAAGCGTTTTCTTAATGAAGTGAAAATTGCCTCAAAACTTCAGCACCCCTCTATTATTCCCATCTATTCCATGCATGAAACTAAAGATGACATTTACTACACCATGCCCTACATCGAAGGAAAAACTTTTGCTAATATACTCAAAGAGACCCGCAGTTTTGAAAAACAGGGCTCACGCGCTCATCCTGTTGGGTCATCTATACCTGGCCTTATGCATATTTTTCTTCAAATATGCCAAGCGGTTGAATATTCCCATGCTCAAGGATTTTTACACCGAGATATAAAGCCTGAAAATATTATCATCGGAAAATTTGGAGAAGTAGTATTACTCGACTGGGGACTAGCCTGTCCTGTCGATGGGTCCACAGTTATCGATGATATAGAAGAATTTACAAGCACAACTAATAATTTAGACACTAGTTTAACACTGCCTGGAAAAATCCCGGGATCCGTTGCTTACATGGCGCCAGAAACAGCCTTTACAGGGGTGGCTAATTTTTTAACCGATATCTACTCCCTTGGCGTGGTTCTTTACTATTTGCTCTCTTTAAGACTACCTTTTATTCGAGTAGATCTTCAAGATTTTATAAAAACTGTAAAATTAGAGAAATGGATAGATCCTCAAGACGTAGCTCCTAGTAGAGAAATACCTGCTTTTTTGTCTTTAATAACAAAGCAATGTATTCACCCTTTATCTCAAAAAAGATTTCAATCCGTTTCTGATTTAATCAAAGCGCTTAAAGACTATATTGAAGGAGCTCCCCAATGGACTCTTTCAAAACAAATCGAAACAAGCAAAAAAAACGATTGGATTTTTGAAGAAAATGTACCTTTAACAAAACATTTAGCCATCTCTTCTAACCAGCCATGGATTGACTGGGCTCATATCATGGTTTCAAAATCTTCATTTTCAGATATCATCAAATTTGAAACAACCATTACCTCTAATGCGCCTTCTCTGGGTATAGGATTTCTTTTTTGTATCCCTGATACTAAGCGTATCCATAATTTAGAAGAGGGTGTGCTACTGTGGGTGGGTGGCTCCTTATCTCCATTTTGTAAAATATTTAGAAACAGCGTTGAAATTCTCTCCGCTGCCATGCCCACAGTAGAAAACAAAAACTCTCACCATATCGCCATCGAAATCAAACATAATCTTGTCTCACTAGAAGTGGATGAAAACAAATTACTTTCTTACTACAGCCATTTGCCCCTAATTGGAGGACATGTGGGTGTGATTAGAAAAGATATGCATACAGAGATAAGTCCCATTGCCGTTTATGAAGGCTCTCAAAATGTGATGGTCAATTGCTTAGCGATTCCAGATGCTTTTTTCACCACCAAAGATTATAGCAGCGCCCTACAAGAATATAGAAAAATAGCGCAATCTTTTCAGGGACGTTTTGAAGGTAGAGAAGCTATTTTCCGTGCAGGACTTACTTTACTAGAAAAAGCAAAAAACACACACGAACTACTTCCGAACGACCGTATCTATGAAGAGGCTATTTCTGAGTTTAACAAGCTACACAACACTCCAGGAGCTCCATTAGAGTATTTGGGTAAAGCTCTCACTTATCAGCTAAAAGGTTTTTTTGACGAAGAGGTCAAATGTTTAGAGTTTGCGTGTCGTAAGTTTTCAAAACACCCGTTACGTAAACATTTAAAAGAACATGCCAACCTCCGTTTTCACCAAGTTTCAAGAACGAATCGAAAAATCACCTCTATGTTCGCTCTACTTATTCTCGATCACCTCCCAGCTCTACATACACATCAAGACACGCATAACCTTTTGCTTCACCTACAAAATCAAGAAACGCCTTCGCCCTACTTTTCTGAAGCCAACCAAAAGCCAGATGAATTAAACCCTTTACTCCTTTCTATTAAACTCGCCTCTTTTCTAGAAAAGCCTGTTTCTCTATTTGAACTCACTCAAACACACGCAACAAAATTCACCAACAACTACCAAGCTTTAGAAAGTGTCTTTTTTACCCTACTAGATATGGACTATCCCAAGCTTATTGAATATATGCTTAAATATTTCAGACTAGAGGAGAGTGACTACTACTTTCAAGAACTGCAAACCCATATCCATTTAATGCTAAACGTAAACAGTGTTGGTATAGAAAAAACTTTGGCTACTCTTTGCCCAGAAAATAAATTCAATACGCAAAATTCTTCGCAACAAAAGAGTCTTTTCTACCTCATGAACTCTTCTCTTTATCTTAGCAAAGCAAATGATGCTTATCGCTTATTCGATAATATTGACGTCTCTTCCCTGTACCCTTTAAAAGTTTGGAATGCTCTTTTAGTCAGAGATTTCAAAGAAGCTGAAAAACTGCTTCTAAGTATAGACAAACACTTATTTTCTAACATCAAATCTCCCTATTACCTCCTTTATGGATGCTTTTTAGCAGCAACAAAAGGTAAAAGTGCAGCACTAACTCATTTTTCTATTTCTCTACAACTATCCAGGCCCTCTTTTTATTGCTTACTCTCCTACTTTTTAAATAAAAAAATCTCTCTTAAATCTACATGGTATGAGGAAGCTTTCTCCTATGAGAGAAGAGCTCTGCTAAGGCAACTGACACTGTTTTATACTTGCCTTAATAAAAACCGCAAAGCTAGAGCATGGGAAGAAATGGTAAGAAAAGAGCAAAAAAATGTCCAAATCCCTTTGAATTTCCTTGTTGATTCTCTATAATCGGAAAAGATTTTATCAACCCCCCACAACGTTAATCCATGAAAAGCCAAGAAGAACCTTTACCAAAGCAATATAATCCCCATTTAACAGAAAATAAATGGTATGATTTTTCTTTAAAGAATGGTTTTTTTCATGCCGATCCTCTTTCTGACAAACCTCCTTTTTGCATCATGCTTCCCCCGCCTAATGTCACAGGCGTTCTCCATATGGGCCATGCCCTGATTAATACGTTGCAAGATATTATGGCTAGATACAAACGCATGATGGGCTTTGAAGTGTTGTGGATGCCCGGAGTGGACCATGCAGGTATTGCGACACAAACGGTTGTAGAAAAGCATTTAATCGCTACAACAGGAAAAAAAAGAAAAGATTTTTCCAGAGAAGAATTTGTTAAGCATATTTGGAAATGGAAAGAGCAGCACGAAGAAGAAATACTCAATCAATTAAAAAAGATTGGATCCTCCTGTGATTGGATGCGCCACTGTTTTACTATGGATGAAACCTCTACAGAGGCCGTGAATTTTGTCTTTGATAAAATGGTAAAAGAAAATCTTATCTATCAAGGCAAATATCTCGTTAACTGGGACGTAATTACCCAGACAGCTCTCGCTGATGATGAAGTAGAACATGAAGAGCGTGATAGCTTTTTATGGCATTTTTCCTATCCCATCGATGGAACAGATGACCACCTTGTTATCGCAACAACTCGGCCAGAAACGCTGCTCGGCGATACTGCTGTAGCTGTGCATCCTGAAGATGAGCGGTATCAAAACTTAAAGGGAAAAACGGTTACTATACCTATTGTAAACAGGCAAGTACCTATTATTTTTGATAATTTTGTGGACCCTTCTTTTGGAACAGGCGTGGTTAAAATTACCCCTGCACACGACCCTAATGACTATGAAGTGGGATTACGGCTATCTCTACCTATGATTAATATCATGAACCCCGACGGAACGCTCAATGAAGAGGGGCTAGAATATGAGGGTCTATCCATGAGTAAAGCGCGCGAATTGATTGCTGACCGGATGGACAAAATGGGTTGTCTTGTAAAAAAAGAGCAGTATAGCCATAGAGTAGGTGTTTCTTACCGCTCCAAAGCTGTTATTGAGCCCTATTTATCTACGCAATGGTTCATTAATATGGCGCCATTTAAAGAAAAATTAATCCGTGCTGTTAAAGAAGAACGTGTTAAAATTATCCCCAAAAACTTTGAAGCGACCTATTTTCACTGGATCGACAATTTAAGAGATTGGTGTATTTCTCGCCAACTTTGGTGGGGTCATAGAATTCCTATTTGGAGACATAAAGAGCAAAAAGAAAAATTTTATTCCTCTCCCGATGGGAAAGTGCCTAAAGAAATCAAAGATACAGTCGATGAGTATGAGCAAGAAACCGATGTTTTAGACACATGGTTTTCTTCAGCGCTATGGCCTTTTAGCACGCTGGGATTTCCACATAAAACAGCCGAGCTAAAACGTTTTTATCCCAATAGTTCACTTATGACTGGCCATGATATTTTATTCTTTTGGGTCGCACGGATGATCATGATGGGAGAATATGTGATGGGCGAAGTGCCCTTCAAAGAGGTGAATTTACAAGGGCTAATTTTTGGAAAGTCTTACTTTAAAGAAAATAGTGATGGCGGCATAACTTACGTTACAAAAAAAGAGCGCGCAAATATTGAAAAAAGTAACTCGGTGCCTAAAGGTGTTTTTTCTAAATGGGAGAAAATGTCTAAATCTAAAGGTAACGTTATGGACCCTTTAGAAATTATTGATGCTTATGGAGCTGATGCCATGCGCATGGCTATTACCGCTAGCGCTACAGCTTCCATGCACATTGATTTAGACAAGCGCCGCTTTGAAGAGTTTAAAAACTTTGCTAACAAAATGTGGAATGCTTCACGTTTTATATTGATGAATTTAACTCTAGATGCAGAGGACTTACAAAGTCCACTAGACCACTCTCTTTTCACTCTAGATGATAAGTGGATGCTATCGCGCTGCTCGGTAGTTTGTGAAGAGCTAAAAGTTTTGATTGAGGGGTATAAATTTGACCAAGTAGCAAAACTTGGCTACACCTTCTTTTGGGATGAGCTTTGCGCCTACTATCTTGAATTTGCCAAACCTATCCTGTTTCAAAAGCAAGGCTCCAAAAAGCAATTTAGACAAAAGCAAATATTACTTCTGTTTTTCTTAATACAATCCATTACTGCCCTGCACCCTCTTGCTCCTTTTATCACAGACGAAATATTTTTTAGGCTAAAGTCTGTTTTACCTATACCTAGTAATCATGAGATTATCCAAGATCCTCATATAGCAAGAATTGTAACAGCTTTAAAGCAAGTAGCATGTCAAAAAGTAACCTATCCTGGAAAAGTTACAGATAGTGACATCGACAAAGATGCTGAGGGTGAATTTGCCTTTTTGATTCGCATAATTACGCAACTGCGCAATATCCGAGGAGAGATGGGTTTACCTCCAAGCGCTCCTTCAGAGCTATACATTAGTGGCGGCGAGAAAAATATTCAATTTATCAAAAACCATCAAGAGTTAATCGGAGCATTAATCCGTTTAGAAAAAATATATTTTGATCTTTATCCTAGTAGCTCTGAATTTGTTTGTGAGGCAAAAGTAGATGATATTACTCTAGTACTGCCTATGCCTAAAGCTTTTAGAGAAAAAGAGAAGCAGCGTCTAGTCAAGGAACAAGATAAACTGGAAGCATTGATTTTTTCGTTAAAAACAAAGCTTAGCAATAAAAATTTTACAGGAAAAGCTCCTAAAGAATTGGTAGAAAAAACAAAGCTAAATCTAAAGGAAGCAGAGCAAAATTTAGACCATGTCAAAGATAAACTCTCTAACTAGCGCTTCTTTTTCAAACGTCTCTCTTCACGCACGATGCCGTCAAAATGGCGCGTCTCTTTAGCCACTACACCAGCTAGAAAAAAGAGACCAATCAAGTTAGGTATAGCCATAAGACCGTTCATCACATTGGCAAAACCCCAAACGACGTTTAATGAGAGAGCCGCTCCTGGAAAAACCATCACAATAAATAAAATCCTATAAGGGATAACTGCTTTTACTCCCAAAAGATATTCCATCGATTTTTCTCCATAATAAGCCCAACCCAAAATAGTTGAAAAAGCAAAAGGAATAAGGGCTACAGTTACCAAAATACCACCAAACGGGATTACAGAATCAAACGCTTTAAGCACCAAAGAAGGTCCAATTAGAGCGTTTCCGGCACTATCTACGACTCCCAGCACTCCAGTAACAGCAATAGCAAGAGCCGTTATTGTACACACAATCCCTGTTGTTAAAAACACACTAGACATGGAGATAAGCGCTTGACGTCCTGGCGTATCTGTTTTTGCCGCAGCAGCTGCTATCGGCGAGCTACCAAGACCTGCTTCACTAGAAAAAATACCTCTAGAAAACCCTAGTCTGATAGCGCTCATAATAGTGGCTCCTACAAAACCTCCAAAGGCAGCTTGTCCTTTAAACGCTGAAGTAAATATCAATTTAAACGCTGCAGGAACAAACTCTATTCTTGCAAACACTACGATAAGACCAGTAATAATATAAAAACTAGCCATGGCAGGCACTAAATAAGAAGAGATTTTACCAATGCTTTTGATACCGCCAAGAAGCGCAATACCCACTAACACCATAAGAACAAGGCCGGTTACATTAGGAGAGACGTGGCACATATCTTGCATAGCTATAGCTACAGAATTTGCCTGAACTAAATTACCAATACCAAAAGCTGCACCACTGGCAAGTATAGCAAAAGTCACACCTAAAAATTTAGACTTTAACCCTTTTTCTAAATAGTACATAGGGCCACCACACATGAGGCCATTGCTATCCACTTCCCGGTATTTAATCGCCAAAATAGCTTCTGCATACTTTGTAGCCATACCAAATAAAGCCGATACCCACATCCAAAAAACAGCTCCCATACCACCTATAGATATCGCTGTAGCAACGCCTGTGATACTACCGATACCGATGGTCGCTGCAAGACATGTCATCAACGCTTCAAAGTGGCTAATATCCCCTTTTGCATTATCATCATGGCGGCTAAAAGCGAGTTTATGGGCATATCCAAAATAGCGAAACTGCACTCCTCTCGTACAAATAGTTAAATATACGCCTACAATAACCAAAAAAATTAGAAGAGGAGGTCCCCATACCCAAGCGTTAACTACACCAATGAACTTTTCCATAATAAAAACACTCTAAAAAATATAAAAATAATGCCTCTAGTTTATGCAAAATCTTCTTTTTTTTCCACTGCTACCTTTTTCAAAACTTTAAAAAACATTATTCGTAGAGATATCTTGAAACTTAACTCTTATTTATGCTAATTCTTGGCTCTTAAACCTTAAGGCCCATGCTATGTATCAACCTTTAATCACTCCAAAAAAAGCGCGCAGTTTAATTCCTATTTCTGCAAGCAACACCCATTTTGTAGACCAATCAAGAAAGCACTTACAAAGTATAATGCAACCCCTCTCTACACAATTAGCCATTGGTGTAGGCCCTTGTTCTATTCACCAGCCCCACTTAGCGATAGAGTATGCTAAAGAACTTAAAGCTTTTTCTAAAACTCTCTCTGGAAATATTAAGCTCTACATGCGTGTGTTTTTTGAAAAGCCGCGTACACAATTTTCATGGAAAGGGCTAATTCATGATCCTGATCTTGATGAGAGTTACGCACTAGAAAAAGGTATTTTAACGGCAAGGGAAATTTTAAAACAGATCACAGATCTTGAAGTACCTATTGTTACAGAACTTCTCGATCCCCATATTTTTCTTTTTGTAGAAGATTTCATTTCTTGGGGAATGATTGGCTCAAGAACCTGCTATTCACAAATCCATCGCCAGCTAGCATCACACGTAAGTTTCCCTATGGGATTTAAAAATGCTATTGATGGTAGCTTTTCTCCAGCGATTCACGGCGCTACATATGCTGCTAAGGCCCAAAAATATATTGGAACCAATATAGACGGCCGCTTAAGTCAAATCACGTCGCCAGGAAACAAATTTACGCACTTAGTGCTTAGAGGCGGCGAAAAGGGTCCTAATTTTGATGAAAACTCTATTAACGCTGCACTAGAACTTCAAGAAAAACTAGGACTAAGAGCTCCCACAGTTGTTGACTGCTCTCACGGTAATGCACGCACTTACAAAGACCAAATAGAGGCATTCAAATCAACGCTGCAGCAAATCGCTTCCACACCAGAGAGACATATTTTTGGCCTAATGCTTGAAAGCCACCTAAAAGAGGGCCGCGAACTCTCTCTTACAGATCCTTGTCTCGGATTAGATGACACATTTGCTCTAATTAAAGAAGCGGATCATCTTTTAACGCGCACTACCACCACCGCTGCTGCTCTCTAAAAGAATCACTCTACATCTGCGCGTTTTAGAACAAGAATATAGCACTGCCTCAAATGCTTCTGTACGTTTTTAAAAGTTTTAACTTCGGTACTACCTGTACTGGCACTTGCAGAAACTAAACTCATAACCAAAAATCTCCTATTCTAAAAATGTTATCCTCTTCTAATCCATCGAGATACGCTTTCACTTGTCCAAGAATAGCTTCTGTCTCTTTTGCTTTTTCCAAATACCCGCTAATTTCAGTTATTCTATTCTCTCGTTGTTCTTGCTCTTCTACTTCCCTAGTAGGTACTGCTTTACCTGACCTAACAGACTCTGCATGGGAAGCGACCCTCCAAATAGGATTTCTAGGTTGAGGAAGAACCATCACAGCGCTCATTAGTTGTGGAATAGTTTTTCCTAAAGCTACGATCAGGCTTTGTGCATAGGCAGCTAAATGTGCATCTGCTGCTACTGCGCCGCTCACATATTTCGATGAAGACGCGTCAGCTTGATCAGATTTAGGCGCTGCTATTTGTTGAAGCCTGTTTATGATACTTTTAGTTCTACCTGTACCTTCTGATCGCAGATCATTGCGCATGATATTTTGTAGTCTACTGTTAAATAGGCCAGGGTCTGGTGCTGTCATCTTACCCACCAAATCATCTAACTTTCTTTTTACGCTCGTTGTTCTCACCGTTTTTTTACCTTTTTTTAACGCCCAGGTGACAAAATCGCTTATACTTTTATTTATTTCTTCGCTTACACGCTTTGCCTGTTGCTCTGCTCTACTTATCTTCTTTCGACCACCACTCAAAGCTACAGAAACCCTCCTCTTTTGAGGACCAAAAGAGCTATCTCCGCTCTCTACAACACGGTGCAAGCTTACCTGTGAATAAGGAGGTTCTGGCACAGCCGCCAATCTAATAGACGGTGGTTTGCTCGAGAATTCCCCACGAACATCCATCCCACTACTACCAACAGTCGCTCCAAAACCTCTTTGCCACAATTTAATAACCCGTCGTTCTCCTACATGCCTACCACCCTCATGCACAGTTATTTGAGTACTACCAAAATCTGAATCATGCCCACTTTCAGCCCCGCTTCCATAAGACCCTGTATCTACTGACTCTGGAAATGATGTTGCAGGGCTAATATCATAAGGATTTAATACCCATGAGTCAGAATGATCCGCACCTATACCTTCCTGATAGGCTTTTAAAGTCTTCTCTAAAGACTTTCTTAAATTTTTTTGCTTTGGATAAGCTGTATCTACCTTTGCTTTAAGAGTATCAAAGCTCTGCCGCGCATAAGGGCAAGCATCTCCTTGTTTTATAAACGAGAGCAAATACTCTATAGCAAGAAAACGCGCATCTCTAAACTTATCTACTTGTTGAAATAAGCTCAAACCTTGAAACCATCCCGGAAGACCTCCCCTAACTTCACTTGTACCTACATACCCGGCCTCTAAAAACTCTCCTAACTCGCAGAGTGCTTTTTGTTTTAATGACTCTTCCGCATGAGCATTGTTCAAAATTGTCCCATAAGCCATCGCTAAACTAATAGCATACTCATTTCCTTTTTTCTCAAAGCCACTAGGAACCATTTTAGCAAATTCAGCTGGGCTTGTAACCTTCTGTGAATCCCACACCACTTTCCAGGTGTCTGGATACCATGATTCTACACCAATTTGTTTACATCGACTCCTTCCCCAAGAATCCCGTTGCTTTAAAAATGTGTAAATACCCTCTATACTTTCATTCAGTGAATGATCTTCTATCGCCTGCCAAACACTATCAGTCACATTTAAGCATAAAGCCGCTTGCTTACAGCTACGCAAATGGAATTTTACTTCCACAGAATTGACCAATGATCCATCTCTAAACATCACTGCATCAGGAGTGCTATCCATTAACTTTTTTACCAAGAGAGCTATTTCTTGTTGTTTTGTTTGTTCTTTGGGTTGTTGCTGAGTCCAATGGTGATACCACAGTCCTTCCAGAACAAAACGGTAAACGCGAGCAAGAGATATTTTCAATTCATTCGTCTGACTTGATAAAGTAAGAGCCTTATGAATATGCTCCTGTGGATGCCATAGTTCCTGCAATAAGATGGGAGAAGGGGTTTGCACATGTCTTACTAAAAGATCCAGTAACATTTCGCCCAGGTGATCGGCGCGTCCTGGTAAATCTGCTTGTGTTGGATTTTGCCCAACAAGGGTAAAGAGCCTTTTAAGATGAGGAGTAATCCCTTGAGTTACGCTTTGTAACCTAGGTGGCTCATAGCGCCCAATAATGGCCTCCAACGTTTTTGGACTGAATCTTAAAGGACTTCTTTCCCCCTCTCTACAATCTTTTACAAACGCTGCTAAGCCATCCAAGTCTTCTCTCTTTACTCGTTCTTTTAAACTTTCTAAATCTGCCTTCCACTGACCTATCACTCCTTTTGCCCAGTTTCGATCTTTTCCTCTCATGGCAGCCAGTAGTTTAAAAGCATTGGCAAAATAATTTCTTTGCCAATTGGCATCGGTATCCGTTTGGAACTTCACGGAAAAAAGAGAGGTGAAAAAGGGGTGAGGATTTGCCTCTTTTCTAGAACCTGAAAAGTAGATAGGATAAATGCCATGCCCATTTATGCCTGTTTGTTCAATGCGGGGGATAAGCATTTTTTTTATTTCGTAGGTAACTCCAATCACTTCGGCATCCACTTTCTCTTTTAATTTTGGAGTGCAGACAACAATAACCACATCATCGGTGCGCGCTTGGCCCATAAAATCATACAAATCGGTTGCTAAATCTAAGTCCCGCGAACAGAAATGCACATTATAGCCCGCTAGTTCTGCATCAGCTACTAACTTCTCTTCTAAAAAAGCGCCTACCTCTCTTTCTGAAACATTGAAACAAAAAAAACAGGTTTTTTTAACCGGAGACTCTCCCTGTAAAAGTCGCCCGATAGCAGCTTCAAAAAATGCGCGTTCTACGCACTCGAAAAAGTTATCTGTTCCGTGAGACAATTCCAACAAGGGATACTTGCTACTCAAAAGCTTTTGAGCTCTTGCAGTATTTAACACCGCACTGTTTTGCCAACAGCCCTGCACTTGTCCAGAGGGAACACCTTGTAACTGAACTACCCGCCTATATAAGACCCCCTCTTCTACTATGAATCCAATATGCTGAACTATAAAAGTTTGAATCGAGTGCCTATACACACAAAAAATAACATCTTCTCTTTTTTCTCTCTTAGTTATGTGTAATTGCACCCACTGATTAGACGAACAGTAAATCTTTGAAAGTGCTTGGCTCATAGTAATCTCCTATAATGGTTTATAATTCCTATTGTTATTGTTGCTGCTGTTGCTGTTGCTGCTGTTGCTGTTGCTGCTGTTGCAGCTGCTGCTGTTTCTGTTGCTGTTGCTGTTGCAAATGGTCCTGCTCTTGACCTTGTCCTGCTAAGAATTGTTGTACCACTTGACCCTCTTTCTGCTGTTGCTGCTGTTGCTGCTGTTGCTGCTGTTGCTGCTGTTTCTGCTGTTGCTCTGCGGTTTGTTGCTGTTGCTCTGCGGTTTGTTGCATTAGCTGTTCTTGCAAACATCTTTGCTGTGCCTCCTGCTGTCTTTGCTGCTCTTCCTGTGCTCTTTGCTGTTGTAGAATTGCTAATACTGCTGTCAGGGCTTCTCCCTGCTCACTCTTTTGTTGTTGTTTTTGTAATTCCTGCTCACTCTTTTGTTGATCTTGTTCTACCTTTTGACGTTTTTTTAATGCTGCAGTATCAGCTGTATGTGTCTGTAATAACTGCTCAGCATCCCTCCGGTGGGTATCCTTAAGATCCTCTAACTTTTGACCATGTTCTTCTTTTGAAGCCCTCTTCTCATACATATCAGTAACTTGCTCGATTCTCTCTTGAGACACTATAGAAGACATCTCTATCACAAACATTGCCTCTTCTCGTGCTAGCTTCGCTGGTAACTCCGGCATATCTTTCTTCCACTTCTCAACGATGTTACCTGATTCACCTCTACCCATCCCTTTCAATCCAGCAATAAATTGAAAAGCCGTTTTAAAATAATTCTCTTCCCAATTCTTATCTTCATCTACCAAAAGTTTGGCACCAAAACGCGATAAAATCCACGGCGAAGGAGCAGATTCTTGTCTTGTTCCTGAATAATAAAGAGGATGAACCTCTGGATTATCCACACCATCTCTATCAATACGTGCACCTACAATTTGGTCCACTTCATAACTCACTCCTTTAACTCGCTCTTGCACTTTTCTCTGTAAGTCCTGTGTACAAATAACAACAACTCTATCCGCATAGAACGCTTGATCCATAAAACGGTAAAGATTGTCTCCATATTCCAAATCGCGAAAACAAAATATAGCCCTGAATCCTGCAAGTTCTATATCTGCTACAAGCTTTTGTCTTAAAAAAGAACCCACACCATCTTCGCTAACATTAAAACAAACAAAACAAGTGGGAACGGTTCTTGTAACACCAGGACACATTTTTCTTCTTAAATTCTCCACAATCGAAGCTTCAAACAAAACTCTTCGTGCGCTTCTTTGCATAGTTTCTTCCCCTCTAGACAAAGAAAGCATCGGATGCGTACTGCTTAATAATTTTTGGGCATGACTAACCTGCCCAATAGCCACGTCGATCCATTTATGCTCTTTTGATCCCCCTCCTTCCCCTTCTTGAAAAATAGAAGAGATTTCTATACGCACCACTTGCCGTTTTAAACTATTCTCGGCCACATTCTTAATAAGCACTTGGCCCACATAATCCCCTCTAGATTGGCGGTAGACCAAGAACACAACGTATTCCTTCTCTATACCTTCTTTTTTAATACCAAAAAGGTAGGGTGGTGGAGTACACATACCACTTCCTGTAACAGCATGACTACTCATATTAAACCTCCTAATTGGATCTCTTTGGGTCAGCCATTTTAAAAGATTGTGTTAATTTATTTCAAATATTTATTTGCATACTTTAAAACATTTATTCCCCTTCCTCTATCAACTGACTCTCCTCCAATGTGCTAACCAGCAGTTGATCCGAATCTTCTACATTATGCAACGTAGAGTTAACCCACTGAAAAAAATCCTCTGCTAGGGAAGGACCAAACCAATAAAGACACGCAAGCAAAAGCATTTGTTGTAACCTTGAAACACCTGCATCACGCGTTATGCGATTACCTATGGATCTCATAGTGTGGCGAAATCTTAGTAAAAAGGGTGTTGAGCGTATAACTGCTGGAAGATGTGTACAGTAAAGCAAAAATAGCGCCCCACAAGCCACCTTATAATAGCTAACAAAAAGCTCATATTCCGCTTGGTCCATAGCAAGCTCACCAGCTTTATAAATCGACCCTATCACTCCTAGTGCAACTCCTAGCTCTTTCCATTCACCTATTTCACCAAATGCGCCACGTGTAGCAATAACAGACACGGCACTACCAATACTAAGAGTCACTAGCTCAATAAATTCAGAA
The DNA here is from genome assembly GCA_002401865.1 of Candidatus Aerophobota bacterium. Classification (GTDB taxonomy): domain Bacteria; phylum Chlamydiota; class Chlamydiia; order Chlamydiales; family Simkaniaceae. The sequence continues at coordinate 25,247 of NVUK01000007.1, forward strand.
ATTGCGCCAAGCAAAAAAAACAAGCTCAGTAAGTCAAGATCCTCAAGATCTATCCAAAACCCCCTGTCTAAAGAATACACGAACATGAAAGCCATAGCAATTGCGCCAGATGCCAGAAGAGCGAGGGTTCCACCCACTTTCAATACTGAGTTTATTAAATCTGTACAAAAAGAGGGTAAAGCTCGGAGAAATGAGGGCTCCATGATAGCTTGAGAAAAACTTTCTTCGCTTAAAGGATTCTCTAAAACAAAAAGTTTTTTCCCTATTTCTTGTAATATTTGTCTGCTTTTTTCTGGATAAGGCCCCTCATTGCCTAGCCTAGTCAATTCAAACAGATGCTCTAATGCAAATTGTCGAACCTGCCTAGATGGATCTATCCCCTTTGAAGAGAGGTCAAAGTTTCTGATAAAATAATCTAAAGCTACTACCCAAGCTTTATATCTCTCGTGAACTAGCGCTCCTAAACTGCTCAATGCCTCATCTCTTGGCATATCTATTTGATTACTACCTAAAACATGCAAACTTGCAATCGCCCTAGCAACACCTCTTTCCCCCTCTCCACTTCCAACAAGTAGCCTTGTCCAGGTTTGAAAAAGTATCTGTGGACATACTTCACTGTACCACTCTGCTACGCCAGCATCTTTATACGAATGCTTTAAAAAGTTGGTAATTTGAGTAATATCGCTTTTGTCATGCACCTGTCTTTTATACATTTCCCAACACTCTTTACCCACATCAAGGCAACGCACTGCTTGCTTGGAGCAGTTGAGATAAAACTTTGTCTCCGTAGAACTTGTTGTCTCTTCTGGAAGCTCCTTTAACAACCGATTAACCAAATGCTCTGTTGACGCTCTCTCATCACCATGCCTTGGCTGCCTAGCTCGTGGATCGCTCCAACATAAAAACCAAATACCTTCTAGAGTCAAATAATAAACTTCCGCTACTATTCTTGTTAGATCGCCATTTTTAGATATTAACTCTAAAGATTCTTCCAGTCTTGTTTTACACCTCCATAATTCATGCAGTAAACGCTCATTGTAAGACAAATTGTCCATATTCTCTTGTAAAAGAACGGACATAACCCCGCGCAATTCTCTAGCTTTATCTACTAAGCCTGGATGATGATGATTCTCTTTAACCAGTCTATGAAATTGATGCTCTTTATGTACCGCTTCAAACGTTTTAAAAGTCGTTGTTTCATACCAAGCGGTCACTTGTTCCATATGCTCTTCACTTAGTAGTGGATCTAACCTCTCTCCTGGGTCTAGAGTTTTTTCTCGTGATAATTTATCGGGCAAATTTTGAAGATCTTTTCTCCATAGCTCTATATGGTCTCCCGCTTCATTTCGACTCATCCCTTTCAAAGCTGCAATAAATTTAAATGCCGTTTCAAAATAGTTGTCCTCCCAAGCATCATCGCTATCTGCAAAAAGTTTGGCTGCAAAACAGGTCAAAAACCATGGATTAGGAGCAGATTCTTCTCTTGATCCTGAATAAAAAAGAGGAAAAACATCCTTGGGATTTGATCCATCTCTAACCTTACGTGCTCCATTCACCAGGCTCACTTCATAACTCACTCCCAGTACTTTATCCTCCACCTTTTTTTTCAGTGCAGGTGTACAAACCACCACAGCTCTATCCGAGTAATAAGCCTCATCCATAAAATCGAAAAGATTATCCGAGTACTCCAAATCACGAAAGCAAAAATGCACTTTAAAGCCCGCTAATTCTATATCTAGTACTAGCTTGTCGCGTAAAAAATCACCGACATCTGATTCGCTAACATTAAAACAGATAAAACAAGTAGGTACTTCATTGTCACTACCAGGGCAAGGCCTATCTCTTAAACAATCAACAATCGAAGCTTCAAACAAAACTCTTCTAGCACTTCTTTGAAATGTTTCTTCCCCTTGAGACAAGGACATAACAGGGTGTGATCTACTTAAAAGCTGCTGCGAACAACGACAAGCACTTTCTATAGCATGACTTATCCAACTTTCACCTGCCTGCTCAACAATTTTCGCTTCAATCTGCACTACTCTTCTTTCTAAACGGTTTGCCGCGAAATATTTTACAAACACTTGCCCCACATAATCTCTCATCGAGGCGCGGTATACTAGAAAAACAACATACTCCCTTTCTCTACCCTGCCGAGTAATACCAAAGTAATAAGGACGAATAACTCCACTTGCAACCGGCTGAGTAGACATAGACAAACTCCCTGTTAAAGCTCTTTTGGGATCGCGAGTGTAAAGATTTAATTAAAAAAAATCAAATATTTATTTTACTGATTCAAAAAATCTATTGCGATGTGTCAACAAGAGGAGTCCACATAAGCTGAGACCATTGTTGTAAAACTTCTCCGCTGGGCGTTTGAATCAAGGCTCTATAGGAAAACAGTCCCTCTTTTTTCTTGTAAGGGGCCCCTTGTAAATCGTATTGAATAATGCCCCGCCTTTTATCGATATCAAAAACCAGTTTTTGCTCGCTCCAATCGCCATAAATAATTTCTAAAACTAAATGAGGATTTTTCTTTAAATTTTCTGAGGAAATAGACCACTCAACAAAAAGTATTTGGCCCAGTGGTGGTGTTATTTGAAGAGGATCAGGACTGCCAACAAAGGTGCTAGCTAGATATTGCCTATCTATAGGCTCTTTTTTTATCGTGACGTAATATTTTTCACATCCAGAACCAAAAAGTAATAGAAGAGAGAGAATAAGCGTTAAATTTTTTCCAGTCATAAAAAAGCTCTCATGCTATAGTGGCTACCAACCTATCACAAGTGAAAATAAAGTGAAAATAATTCGTAAATGGCTATCTTAAGAAAGTTACAACCCTCAGCTCGTGCTATCATCTTAGACTCTGCTAAAGAAAAAATACTCCTTGTGAAACGGAAAGATTTGCCTGTTTGGGAACTTCCTGGCGGTGGAATAGAAGAGGGAGAAACTCCTGAGGAAAGTGTTTTGCGTGAAGTTTTTGAAGAGACAGGACTGAAAGCAAATATAACCCGGCCCGTTGGTATTTATTATCCTTTGTGTAGACTCGCCTCTGTTAGCTATACGTTTGAATGCACGCCTTATGAGGGAGATATGAGACTGAGTGATGAAACAACCGATATACGCTTTTTCCCTCTTAACAAACTTCCTAAATATTTGCCTCCGCCCTATCCCCACTGGATTAATGACGCTTTAGAAAACAACAGTGATTGCCTTGTAAAACCTATATCTAGTGTTACCTACAAAGCCCTTTTAGCCTACCTTATAAAATATCCCAAGCTAGTTACTATTTTTCTGCTATCAAGAATGAAAAAATCTTACTAGCTACCAAGCATATTTCTAGGGTCCATATGCTTATCAAACTCTTCACCAGAGAGAAATTTTAACTCTACAGCAGCCTGCTTTAAGGTTTTATGCTCGTCATAAGCTTTTTTCACCACCTGCGAAGCTTTGTCATATCCTATAACAGGATTTAAAGCTGTAGCAAGCATCAAAGAGCTGGTAAGGTGCTTTTCAATATTTTTATGGTTTGCCTTAAGCCCTTTTAAACAAAACTTTTCAAAACTACGCATACCATCGGTTAAGAGCGTAATGGATTGAAGTAAATTATAAATAATCATGGGACGGTAGGTGTTGAGCTCAAATTGTCCCAGTGCTCCGCCAAAACAGATGGCAACATCACTTCCTATAACATGCGCGCCAATCTGAGTAAGAGCTTCGCTCTGCGTAGGATTAACTTTTCCGGGCATAATCGATGAGCCAGGTTCATTGGTAGGAAGCAATAACTCTCCCAAGCCACATCTTGGTCCCGATCCTAACATTCTAATATCACCAGCAATTTTTGAAAGAACTACAGCTAAACCTTTTAATGCTCCACTAGCAGTAACACTGGCATCTTCTGAGGCAATCATGCAAACTTATTGGTTGAAGGAATAAAGTGTGAGCCTGATAATTTCGATACTTGCTCGACAACTGCTTTACCAAAACCTTTTGGCGCATTTAATCCCGTACCTACAGCTGTTCCTCCAATAGGGAGCTCTTTTAGATGCGTAAGCACAAATTCAATTCTCTCTCTTACTTTGAGCATCTGCTCTTTGTATCCAGAAAATTCTTGACCCAGAGTTAACGGCACCGCATCCATAAGATGCGTTCTTCCAATTTTGATAATGTCTTTAAACTCCTCCACTTTAATCTGGAGTGTGTTTTCAAAGGAGATGAGTGCAGGAAGGAGTTCTTTTTCTATTTTCAGCTTACTTGCTATATGCATAGCTGTGGGGAAAATATCATTCGAAGATTGAGCTCTATTCACATCGTCATTGGGGTGTACAGGTGTTTTTGATCCCAGAGGTTTGCCTTGTTTTTGCGAAATAATATTAGCAATCACTTCATTGACATTCATATTTGTCTGAGTGCCCGAGCCTGTTTGCCACACCTTTAAAGGAAAATGTGCGTCGTGAAGACCTTCTCTTATCTCTTGAGCTGCTTGCTCAATCAAAGCACTTTTCTCGTGGCTTAAATTATCACTTTTTGCATTAACAAATGCCGCTGCCTGCTTAACACAGGCCAAAGCATGCACCACTTCCAAAGGCATGATTTCATGGCTAATAGGAAAATTCTGTAGAGAGCGCTGCGTTTGAGCTCCCCAAAGTTTATCTCCTGGAACACGTACCACACCTAAAGAATCTCTTTCTTCTCGATCTTTCATCGTTTAAAAACCTCGCGTTTTTTACTGTGTTTTTTCCTTATATTAATAAGAGAGCAAAAACAAAAGCAAAAAGAGAGAACGACTCTACAATTCCCAGAGCTGCTAAACACTTTCCATAAACCGCTGGCTGCTTCGCAGAAGCATAAATACCCGTTGCAGCACACATTCCTTGATAAATCGCAGAAACCATGATCGCTAGCCCTATAGATGTACCAATACCAATAGCGGTCACTGCAGAAAGAGTTCCTGCAAGAATAGCATTTTTCATCAGCAACATAAGTACAAATGAATAAATAGACTGTGATGAAGGCAAAGCGCTCATACCAATAAATTTACCGTGGTTTTCATCCACTCTCGCCATCACGCCATGCGATGCCATTCCAGCAATCCCACAACCTATAGCGCTCCCCAAACAACCCAGAGCCAACACAATGGCAGGTCCTATCATATCAAAACTCATTATTATCTCCTTTTAGTTAATAAACGCAGGGGTTGAAACAGTTTTCCTCCCCCCTCAAAACAGTGGTGATACCACTCTATAAAATTCAAACGTAGACCATGGATTGTTCCACCCATAACTCCTACAATAATATTAATCCCATGACCTAAAACAATCACAACAGCGCCTACGACAAAGCCAAAACTTTCCATTAGATTTAGTCCCATATTATTAAACGTAGAGGCTAAAATCATGCCAGCAAGTCCAAGGGCATAAAGCCTTAAATAGGATAAAACATCTGCAAACAGCTCTATCACTTTGACAATACAGCCCAGTAACCCTTTTAGTCTGTGTTGAATCACTCCTAAAATTATGGCTATACTAAAACCTGCAATCATTAAATCTCTACCAACAAACAGCGCTGCTTGGGGCGTAATAATATTTAAAAAGTAGACCATAGATGAAGCATTTAACATGTCAGGAAAGTATAAATAGCCCCCAACCATGGCCAATACCCAGCCAATATTGGCAAAATTCTGCCTTAACGAATAGAACAGAGCAATCGATATATGTAAAATACCCACCATCAACGCTATCTCTAAAAAAATACCATCTTTAAAATCACCAAACACCTGGTATTCCATTTTGCCATCTTTCTCTGCAATACCCATGTCCAAAAACTCTTGTCCATTTTTCGCCTTTTTTAGTGCTGGGATTTTCTTCACCCACTCTTTATAGGTCTCATCCTGTTTCTCCAGATGATACTCTGCCTTTTTTCTTGCCAAAGTAGTTAGAACTGAAATTTTAGACAAAGGGCTACTCGGATGTAAATCTATACCAAAATAAGAACCTGCAAGCACGCCCCAAACAATGGTAGAAACAGCAATAATTTTAAATAATTTAACAAAACGCTTAACCGATCCCATCTTGCTATTTTTAAACTTCCAACCGAGGAAAAAAGCGAGTAGTGCATACAAAGCGCCATACCCCGCATCAGAGATAATCATGGCATAAAAAACAATGAAAGCAAAAAAGACAAACGTCGATGGATCTTTGTCACTCGGCGATGGTGTGTCGTAAATATGAACTAAATCTTCTCCGATATGTGCTAAACCTTTATTCGTCATATGGGTCGGTACGCGATCATCTTTCTTAATCGGAACTTCTTCAATGATAATGCCCTGCTTTTCAAACTCTTTAATAGCCTGCCGAGCTTTGTACTCAGGCATCCACCCCTCTACGCTAAACAAAAGATTTTCCAGTCTATCTTGAGCGCCTTTCTGTGCACTGTCGTGCGCGCTATTATTGAAAGAATCAATGGCAGCATCTTGTAAAAATGAGATCATCTCTGCAGATTCATATAAAAAATGTTGCTTTTCTTTAAGCAAATGAATTTTTTGCTCTTTCTTATTTTTAAGAGTTTTCAGATCTTCTTGAACACGCACTTCTAGCATATATTCTGGAGATTTCTTCTCTTTAGCTATGCTCATAAAAAAGTCTAAATCAAAAAAAGAGGAGATATAGATGTAATCCCCTATAGATTCCATCTGGTGTAGTTTATCTTTTTTGATGCAAAAAAACTGAATAACTCTCTTGGACTGCTTCTCTATTTCTTTAATTTGACTTAAGGAAAAATTGCCCAAAGGCCCTATTCTATGAATTTCAGCATCAATAAACTTGATCTCTTCTTCTAAACTATCTTTCATCTCTTGAGTAGATACAATAGAATCTGCCAAGGTAGATGCATTCACCAATTGACTCTTAGATTTCAATTGTTCTTTGTATGGCATCGTTCTTAAAATTTTAATCGCATCGATCAAATTTCCTGTGGAGCCTGCACCTTTAATCATTTGCTGAGTGCCTTGAGATAAAAATTCCACCAGCCCTCTTTTTTGCATATTTTTAAAAAAGACAGCCCTATCTTGTTGCAATCCGACAAAAAGATACTTTTTGAGTTTTCTTATCACTATCCAGCCTCTCGATCTTCGATTCGCTTCATCTTTCTCGCCATGATTTTTTTCTTCGCTGCTTTTGCTTGAGCAATAGCGGCCAGGTCTTGATCACCGATGAAAATTTTAATTTTTTTAATGTTAGCCTTAACACGGGGAATCATCACTTTTTCAAAAAGATTTACTCTAATAGAAACTTCTCTAAGTTCTTTTTCTAACAAACTCTTCCTATCAAATGCTACTTTACACTGTTTTACAAACGCTACAAGTTCTCTCGCTTTGTCTACAAAAACATCAAACCAAACAGGTGTGGAAAAAAAAGAATATTGTGCAACAGCAAACTGCGTCCCTTGGTAAATAGGGATTTCTGCGCCAGCTATATTTTCCGTAATTGTTTCTACTTTTTTAACTTTAGTAGCCTCAATTATTTGATAAGCTTTTTCATGGTGAAGTAGATGCGCTGATTGATCTAACTCTTTCTTAAAAGAGAGTGTTTGATACTCTAAATTTTCAAAAATAAGCGCTGCAGTATTCACCTCTATCTGCAACATTGCTTTTTTTAATTGAAGCGTAGGTAAATACTTTTCAAGTTGAGACAGTTTTACCTGCTCATCCCTCATTGCATTTTTTGTCAGTTTTACCGTTGCCATACTATTTCTCGTTTAGGGGCCAATATTTCTCGATCAACTCTTCCTTAATGCCTGTTTCATTTTGCTCAAAACATTCCGCTAGAGTTTTCCATCCCAAATCAAGAGCCTCTGTTACATTAATGTTTACTTCCAAATTCATCATTCTATCTTCAAAAAGTGAGCAATAGTTCAAAAGCTTTTTATCCCATTTGGTAAGCTTAAAGCCCATGCTCTCCCTCTCTCTCGCTTTTTTAGATTCAGCATAAAGCCTGATCTGAGCATTCGCGATATCGCCATGATCTTCCCGCGTTACCTTGCCAATCACTTGCTGCTTTAAACGCGATAGTGAACCGAAAGGATCAATTCTAGAACCATGAAGATAAAATTGCCCCTCTGTAATATAACCCGTGTTATCGGGAATAGGGTGGGTTACATCGCCACCTGGCATCGTCGTCACAGAGATAATCGTAATAGATCCAGCACCTTGAATATCTACTGCTTTTTCATAGCGAGAAGCCAGATCTGAATAAAGAGATCCTGGATACCCTCTGTTTGAAGGGACTTGGTCCATAGTAATCATAATCTCTTTAATCGAATCAGCAAAAGCTGTCATATCTGTTAACAATACTAAAACATCCTTCCCCTCTATCGCAAACTTCTCAGCAGCAGCCAGGGCCATGTCTGGTACCAACAAACACTCCACCGCAGGATCTGTCGCTTGATGAATAAACATCACCGTTTTATCCAAACTGCCTGAGTTCTCTGAATTGTTAATAAAGGCTTGATAATCATCAAAACGGAGTCCCATACCTCCAATAATTACAATGTCAGCATTTGTCTGGTTGGCTATTCTCATTAAAAGCGCGTTATAAGGCTCTCCAGCAATAGAAAAAATAGGTATCTTCTGCGATTTGACTAAACAGTTAAACACGTCGATCATAGGAATATTTGTCTGAACCATTTCATGGGGTACAACCCTTTGAACAGGATTAAACGAAGGCTTTCCAATATCTATAGATTCTCCCAAAATAGGTGGGCCCATATCAATGGGCTCGCCACTACCATTGAGCCGGCGACCAAGCAAAGAGTCACTAACTTTCACCTGCATAGCACGCGCGAGAAACTCCACCTTGTCCCCTGTTGAAACACCTCGAGGTGATTGAAATGCTTGAAGCGTTACCTTTTCTCCTTCTATGCTTAAAACAGAAGCTAAACTCTTCTCGTCCGGTCCCCTGATCACATAAGCAAGCTCTCCCATACGTGCACCTTTGGCCATCACAGTGATTAGGTTACCTCTAATATCTACTATTCTATCATAAACTTTTTTCATGCTCTATCCTGTATGTGGTGGCTAATAGAAGATTCTATTTTCTGTTTAATATCATGGTATTTTTTCTCATACTTTTCTGTATTAAAGGAGATGAAATTCATGTTTTTTATCGCTCCTTGAAGTTGAAGAAAAAAGGATCTTGCTGTGTCATGAGAATCAAAAACAAAGTCATTTTGAAAAATCAAATCAATCAAGCTAAATAGCTCAATTTGCCTCTCTAAGCTACAATACGCATCTTCTGGGTCAAAAGCATTCTGCTGTAAATAGGCAAAATCATAAAGTTCCGCTTTTAGATAAGCCACCAGATGGTCTATGGAAACACCTTCTTCACCCACAACCTCCATTCTTTTCCCTATCTCATCGCCTTCACGTAAAACTTGCTGAGATCGCTTGTTTTTCTCATCCCACCCTTCTACACGTTGGTCTATAGATCGACTAGCTGCCCCTACATATTTAGACCATGAAATAAGTGGATCAATCGCAGGATAACGTCTAGCATCTGAGCGTGCTCTAGAAAGACCTAAAAAGGCTCCCACCACAGAAAGTGTTGCCTGCGTTACTGGCTCTTCAAAATTACCTCCTGCAGGAGAAACTGTTCCCCCAATAGTCAAAGATCCTTGCTCTTTTTCATCAATTAGCAACACGCCCGCTCTTTCGTAAAAAGCAGCAATTCTAGAACCTAAATAAGCAGGAAACGCCTCTTCACCAGGAATTTCTTCTAGCCTTCCAGACATCTCTCTCATCGCTTGTGCCCATCTAGAAGTAGAATCAGCAAGCAGCAATACATTAAGCCCCATCTGCCTGTAATATTCAGCAATGGTTACTCCCATATACACAGAAGCTTCTCTAGCAGCTACCGGCATAGAGGAGGTATTACACACTATAATTGTTCTATTCATAAGCGGCTCTTTCGTATGAGGGTCTTGAAGAGTTGGGAAAGTTTTTAAAACTTCCACCACTTCTCCAGCCCTCTCTCCACACGCTGTAATAATCACGATATCTACAGTAGAATATTTAGACAAATGGTGCTGCAATACAGTCTTTCCTGCACCAAAAGGTCCTGGAGAGCAAAAAGTCCCCCCTTTCATCAAAGGGAACTGCGTGTCTATCACTCTACACCCTGTCTCCATCATTTCTGACACACTTATCTTTCTTCCCTCAATTAAAGGTGTCTTGATAGGCCATTTTTGAAGCATCGTCACTTCTAACGTTTCACCACGGCTATTTTCAAGTTTTGCAATCACAGTCTCTACAGTAAAACTACCCGCAGGAGAAACCCACTTTATCTCATAAGAGCCTCTAAAGGAAAACGGCACCATGATTTTATGCGTAAACCTTCCTTCTCTGGTTGTTCCCAAACAATCGCCCCTTTTAACGCTCTCTGCAACCGTTGCTTTAGGCGTAAAATCCCATTTTTTCTCTCGATCAATAGGAGGAATATAAACACCGCGTTCCAAGAAAAACCCTGACACTTCTGCTATTTTTTCCAAAGGGTTTTGGAGACCATCAATAACGGAGCTAAGAAGTCCTGGTCCCAATTCTGCTTCTAATAAGTGGCCAGAAAATGTAACGAGCGATTTATATTTTACATCTCTGATATCTTCAAAAACTTGAAGTTTGGCCATGTCGGATTCTATTTCAATAACTTCAGCTTTTAATCCTACGTCACCAATGTGTACCGTGCCTATTTCTCCCTGACGAATATTGCCAAAAAATCTCACATGTAGCAAATTACCAAAAGCTTTGATCACTTCACCTTGAGTTGCCTGCTGTTTCTCTTTACTCATCTAATTCTACCCAATACCTTCACATACAGTCTCTAACCACTGATGTTGTTGTTTCACTTTCAGTTTTTGATAATCTTCTACTAGGACAAATAAGGCAAAATAGCCCAAAAGGTAATCCATAGAAAACACCTTGTCTTGTACATAGCTTTGAATCCGTGCAAATTTGTAAGCTTCAATAGCCTCGTATTGCTCTTCAGGATTCTTATCTGTTTTTTCTAAAATAGCTTTCAAGCCACTAAACTCTTCGGGAAAATGCCAATTTTTCTGCTCTTTTATTCCCTTTAAATGCACAATAAAATCCTCTTCTTCTAACTCACTTCCAACGCTCTCAAGAACAGAATCGCCCATTTTTATCGAGCGCCAATGCGCAAGCAAAACCTTTAACTCAAACTGGAACCGGAAATAAAAAGAGCGAAAACCAACAGTTTTTTCTGCCTGTTGTTTCAAAAAGAGAAGCTCAAATAAAGGAAAATTCTTAATCCTTTCCTCTTTACTCTCGTATGTGTCTAAAAAGTGAAAAAGTTCCTCAGGCAAAAAAACATTGTGGAGTAAACCCTCATCAATTTCTTGCTCAGAAAAATTACCTCGCATATCAATAGGTTTACCTTCAATCACTCTACACACATTGGAAAGATCTATAAAAGAGCGCAAATGGCTCAAAGCTTTTCTATCTCTAGAGTCAAGATTTTCCTCATACAAAAACACTAATTTGTCAAAAAGAATCTCAGCAGGAGCCTTTAGCTCCAAAGGAGGTAAAACAGAAGCTAGGAAAAACGTACGACTCATAAAGCCTCCTGTTATTCATGATTGAGGATAAGCGAACGCACTTCATCGCGCACAAAACTAGACAATAATCCAACTATGGCCTCTTGAGACATATCTAAGGTTAAGTTTTTCTCTATAATCTTAAGCTGAGCTCCACCTTTAATTTGGCCTAAAACCACACCCGATTTTTGCAACCTATCCCAAATGGTTGTTTGAATGTGTTTAGCCAAATCACTTTGCAGCCCTGACTGACTTAAAATAAGTTGTAAATCACCATCAATACCTTCTTTATCTACGGCTCTCACCATCGATTCAATAATTTTAACCACTAAACCAGGACCTTGTAAAGCTGCATTAACCGAGCTGTCGATTGCTTTAGAAAAAATTTCCTCTTCAATCGAGTATTTGAGTTTATCAATGCTCTTTCTCACAGCTAACTTAAGAGATGTTTCTTGAGCTCGTCGCTCTTGAATCATCTTTTTCTTAGCTTCTTCAAAAGCACCTTCTGACTGCCTTCGAGCATTTTCTAAAAGCTCTTCCGCTTCTCTCTCAGCATTTTTTATAATTTCACGCGCCTTTTTTTTCGCAGGCTCTAGTGTTTCTTTTGTGAGAGTTTCACATATTTTCTCTACTTTATCCATTTGCTGAAAAGACCTAAAATTGTATTGATAAAAGATAATTAATTAATGCGATCGTATCAGAAAAACATTTAGAAATCAAGAAGCTTTAGAGGCATATCAGCACACAAATTGTATGCCAGTTTCTTTTAATAAAGTAACGATTCTAATCTAAAAGTGTATTTCTAAATTCTTTACTTTTATTAAACAGTTTTGAACAATGAAGATCACCATTACATTGCCCTAAATCGAGGTAAATATGAACAAGACTTTATATTACTTTTTTGCTCTATTTTCCATTTGTTCTTCTCTTTCCCTCCATGCTCAAAGCTCTTATGATTATGCTCTTTATGACGCTTACCAAAAAGAAGAGGGGCAAAGTTTAAAAACAAAAAATAACAAAGAATCAAAAAAGTACCCTACAGACCGCATTAACGCCTCCACAGAAAAGCTCGCTTCTTCCATGATGGGATGGGGCATAGGGCTTGCTGTAACGATACTTATCGTTAGCGGTGTTATTCACCAAAGTCCACCTGCAACCACCACCACCACCACCAGCTCATAATCTTAAAGAGCAGGTTAAACCCACATCCAAAACAATTAAAAATAAGAGGAAACTATGAACAAGTTAGAGCAACTAAAAAAACTCACCACTATTGTTGCAGACACCGGAGAAATAGAGGAAATTAAAAAATTCTCCCCTACCGATGCTACCACTAACCCTTCTCTTATTTTAAAAGCCGCAGCAATCCCGCAATATAAGCCTTTAATAGATGATGCTATTGCCTATGGTAAAAAAAATGCCAATGGTAATGATGTCATGGATAAAATTATTACCAAAATTTGTGTAAATTTTGGTCTTGAGATTTTAAAAATTGTTCCTGGCAGAGTCTCTACAGAAGTGGACGCTAGGCTCTCTTTTGACACACAAAAAAGCTTGGATAAAGCGCATGAATACATCGCTCTTTATAAAGCGAATGGCATACCCAAAGAGCGCATTCTCATCAAACTAGCCTCGACATGGGAAGGGATTCAAGCAGCTAAAGAATTGGAAAAAGAAGGGATTCATTGCAATATGACGCTCATGTTTTCTCTCGCTCAAGCAGCTCTTGCCGCTGAGGCTAATGCCACTTTAATATCTCCTTTTGTGGGCCGCATCTTAGACTGGTACAAAAAAGCTGAAAACAAGGAGAGCTACCCCCCACAAGAAGATCCCGGTGTTGTGTCGGTCACCTCTATTTTTCACTATTATAAAAAATTTGGCTACAAAACTCAAATCATGGGAGCCAGTTTTAGAAACAGTGATGAAATTTTGGAATTAGCAGGATGTGATCTCTTAACAATTGCTCCTAAGCTGCTTGCAGAGCTTTCCGAAGCCACAGGCAACGTAGAGGCCAAATTAAAGTCCTCTGATGTAACCTCCAGCCCTATGAAAAAGCTCTCTTTAAATGAAGCTAGTTTCAGATGGCTCTTCAATGAGAACGCTATGGCCACAGAAAAACTCTCTGAGGGTATTCGTAATTTTACAAAAGATACCCGGAAGTTAGAAGAGCTTATTTCTAGTAAACTTTAGTCTTTTTCAAACAACGCACGGTAGCTGATAAGTAGATGGTATAAATAGGAATAAACAGCATCATCTGATAGATAGCGCTTGGCAAAAACAGCGCTATTATCAGCCATAGCTTTTGCCTCAGCATCATGATTTTCAGCCCAAAGGATTTGAGATTTTAGGTCAGACAAATCACTTTTAACGGGCAAATAGTGTTTCCATGCAGAAAGCCCCGGGTAATACCATTGCATAAAATCTCCCGCCACTTTTACAGGTAAACAGTTAGAGCGTAATATCCAATAATAGCGGGAGTAAGTGGATGCATTACCATCAATATCCACCAGATACTTATACATCAGATGATCGGGAACACTTACCAAAGAAGTAGTAACATGATGCTTTTCACAAAAGTTATAAAAAGCCAAATTATTTTTAGCAACATCAGTCATAAAGCTAAATTTTGCATCAATATTAATGCCTTTATCTTGGATAGATTCGTCAATAAGGCGAGTTCTTGGAAAAGTTTGCCAGCTATCAAGAGAGTAATCTCCGCTAGTAGTAGCGCCGCGCCAAAACGCCTTATCCACCTTCTCATTCCAAGCAACGCTTGTGCCGTCTTCCTCAAGCAAAGCTTCTAACTCTTCATACCCTGCTAACATTTCATGATCAGGAAAAATCAGTAAACTTTTAGTATTGGTTTTTTTAGAACAAACAAAAATTGGAACATCGATAGAGCTAACGCTAGAAGCACTTAAATTTAGATCGGCATGCTCTAAAGAGTCGTGCATACTCACAAGAAATTCCATATCAGGAAGATCTACATTTTCAAGTAAACGCATCAGCGCAAAACAAATTTCTCTAAAGCGATACTGTTGACGGGTAAAGTCTTTAACCTTTAGCACGCCATCTTTAATCTGAAAGTGGCCTAATAAATAAAAATCTTTCCACGATGGGTCATGAGCAATGTTTTTAATAAACGTATCAATAACATTCACGTTAAGCTTTTTATCCCGTTTAAAAAACTCTAGCTCTTTTTCAATCGCTTGTGCGCGCCAATCCTGGTGATCAAAAGACTCTAAAGTAAAAGGCTTTTTGATTTTTTCTATGGCATATATATTAGAAATCCTATGACAACCTTCCTCTACTTTTTTTGGTAAAAATAGGGTTTTTATCTGCTTAGGCAGGGGCACAAGATTGGATTTTAGTTGATAATACTTTTTTAAAGAACAAAAAGAAGAATAGGGAGTAGCCTGATGCGGCTCAATTTCCTTCTTTAACGTAGCGCGCCAGTAAGCGCGACGTATTTTATGGGTAGCAAAAAGAGAGACAAAAACAGCAATGAGAATAAGAAAAAGTCCCCTTTTCCCTATTCTCATCATAACTTACCTCTTAACCCGCAGATATAGAGATTGGTTTACGTACATGCAAAACATCATCCTCAAATGAGAAGTCCAAAATGTCCTCACCATCTTCAGAATTAAGCTTTTGAATTCTCTTTTGAAAAGATTTAAACCCTGTTCCACCTGGAATCATGTGTCCCATAATCAAATTAGACTTAAAGTCTAATAAGTGGTCCACTTTACCCTCACAGGCAGCGTCGGTTAATACCCTTGTTGTCTCTTGGAACGATGCGGCTGAAACAAATGACTCTGTTCCAAGCGAAGCTTTCGTTATTCCCAGTAGTACAGGTGATGCTTGAGCGGGTCTTCCACCCTCATTAATCACGCGGGTATTAATTCTATGGAACTCTCTCTTATCGACATGTTCACCATAGAGCAAGGTTGTATCACCCGGATCATTGACCGACACTTTTTGAAGCATCTGACGTACAATAATTTCAATGTGTTTATCATTGATATCCACACCCTGGAGTCTATACACTTCTTGAACCTGATCCACCATGTATTTCTGTAGTTCACGGATACCGCAAATCTCTAAAATCTCTTGTGGAATAACAAGACCTTCTGTCAACTGTTGCCCTTTAATGACTGCGTCACCTTTTTGAACAATCAAATGCTTTGTGATAGGAATAAGATGTTCTTCTTCAGCGCCTGTATCGTTATCTTTAACCATCACAATACGTTTACTCTTTTGCACACCTTTAAAGTCAATAACACCATCAATCTTCGCTATCTCTGAAGATTCCTTAGGCTTTCTTGCTTCTAAAAGCTCCGCAACCCTCGGCAATCCTCCTGTAATATCCTTCGTCTTGATAGCTCCCCTAGGGATTCTAGCCAAGATGTCACCAGAGGAAACTTTGTTTCCTTCTCCAACAGATATGATCGCACCCGAAGGTATCGCATAAGTACCAATAAGTGTTTCATAAGATTTTTCAGCGTAAATAATGATTTGAGGATGTAACTCCCCTCTGTGTTGTCTTACCGTAAACTCTGCTTTACCTGACTGCTTATTTATCGTTTTCAAAGTAGAAATCCCTTCTACAAGGTCCTCATACTTAACAAAACCAGGTTTTTCACAAATAATGGGTACGTTATGTTGTTCCCAATTACCTACAAGCTTACCTTTAACTACTTTAGAGCCATCTGCTAAGTAGATGCGTGTTCCTAGTTCGATAGGGAATGACTGTAGAGGTGCCACAGTTTTTTTACTGATAAGTTTTTTATACTCTTCAATAGAGCGCCCTTCGTCTTTCACAATGTGAACAAAAGCATTCTTATTCAGAGCTAAATGCACTTTTTCATTATTTTCAACTGTTCTAAGGTCTGTATAAACCACGACACCACTATGTTCCGCAACAAGGTCTGGTGATCCACCAGCTCCCGCCGCAATACCACCAAGGTGAAAGGTTCTCATCGTAAGCTGAGTTCCAGGCTCACCGATAGACTGTGCTGCAATAATACCTACAGCTTCCCCTTTTGCCACCAATCTATTGTTGGCTAGGTTTACACCGTAACATTTTGAACAAACACCTCTTTCCGTTTCACAGGTCAGCGTTGATCGAATATATACTTTTTCAACACCGGCATCATCAATAGCTTTTGCTTGATCACGGGATAACATATCACCACTAGATGCCAGCTTAACTGTACTGTCACCAGGCATGTATATGTCATTAATCACTGTTCTACCAGAAATACGATCTTTCAGAGCTACCAGCTCTTCTTGACCTTGCTTAATCGAAGCAATTTGGATCCCGTTTAAAGTACCACAATCATCTTCTGTAACAAGCACATCTTGAGCTACGTCAACCAGTCTTCTGGTTAGATAACCCGAGTCAGCTGTACGTAGAGCCGTATCAGCCAAACCTTTCCTAGCACCATTGGAAGAAATATAAAATTCCAAAACGCTAAGACCTTCTCTAAAGTTAGAAGTAATAGGAGACTCAATAATTTCTCCAGTAGACTTGGCCATTAAGCCCCTTAAAGTTCCAAGCTGCTTAAGCTGTGAGCGGTTACCCCTAGCTCCTGAATCAATAAAGAAGAATAATGGGCTCGGAGTACTCTTGTCAATATTGGATATCATATCGAAAATCTTATCTGAAAGCATCGCTGAGATATCTGTCCATATACTAATTACCTTAGAATGCTTCTCACCTTCTGTTATGATACCTTCTTCATATTGGCTCATAACTTCAGCAACTTTTTTCTGTCCTTCTAGGATAACTGCGTTTTTGTTATCAGGAATAGGAATATCTTTAATACCCATAGACAGAGAAGCTTTGGTTGCATGTACAAAACCTAGACGTTTGATGTTGTCTAAAAATTTCACACACTCATCTAAGCCCACTTCTTTGTAAATGGTCATAATAAGATCACTCATCTTCCCTGTCTTTAGAGGATAGTTTTGAAAACCAAGTTTTTCAGGAACTATCACATTGAAAATAACCCTTCCAGGTGTCGTTTCAATAATGCCCGAAGGTAGTCTAACTTTAATTCTCTGATGAAGATGCATGCCTTGACCAAAATCGTCCACTCTAGTGCTACTAGAATTTTCCTCTCTACGGTTATAACTCTCTGCACCTTGAAACGCGTGCATTACTTCATCTGTGTTTGCAAAGACTTTAATCTCTTTCTCAGGTTTATCTACGCCCATCACAGGATCATGCATAAGATAATAGAGACCCAAAACCATATCCTGACTAGGAACAGTGACGGGTTTTCCAGAAGAAGGTAGGAAAATATTATCTGGAGACATCATAAGTAATTTAGCTTCAGCTTGTGCTTCAACAGAAAGAGGCACGTGTACCGCCATTTGGTCACCATCAAAGTCAGCGTTAAACGCTGCGCAAACTAGAGGGTGAATTCTAATCGCTTTTCCTTCAATTAATATAGGTTGGAATGCCTGTATACCAAGTCTATGCAGTGTTGGAGCCCTGTTCAATAGAACAGGATGACCTTTAATAATATCTTCGAGGACATCCCAAACTTCTGGATCTTCACGGCGAATCATTTTCTTAGCTGAACGTATTGTATAAACTAAACCTTTTGATTTCAGTTGTTTTACAATGAAGGGCTCAAACAACTCTAGCGCCATTTTCTTTGGCAAACCACACTGATTGAGTTTAAGCTCTGGCCCTACAATAATCACAGAACGGCCTGAGTAGTCTACCCTTTTTCCAAGCAAGTTTTGTCTAAAACGTCCTTGCTTACCTTTCAACATTTCTGAAAGTGCTTTTAAAGGGCGGTTACCCGCTCCCATTACTGGATGACCATGTCTTCCATTATCAAAAAGAGCATCGACAGCTTCTTGCAACATTCTCTTTTCATTACGGATAATGACATCGGGTGTTTTTAGCTTAAGAATAGATTTTAAACGATTATTTCTGTTGATAACTCTTCTATAAAGGTCATTAAGATCAGACGTTGCAAAACGGCCACCTTCTAGAGGTACTAAAGGTCTTAAATCCGGTGGTATAACAGGTACCAACTCAATAACCATGGATTCAGGAACATTCTCAGAAGAGGAAAAGCTTTCAACTATTTTCAGTCGCTTAGCTATTTTCATCCTTCCTTGCATGGAGCGTGTTTTTTTCAGTTTCTCTTTAAGCTCAGCAATGGTCTCGAGTAAATCTTCGCCTTTAAGTAGTTGCGAGATCCCTTTACCACCCATCATAGCTACGAATGAATCTCTACCCCATTTTTCTTGTGCTTCTCTATATTCGGCATCATTAATCAGTTGTTTTCTTTCCAAAGTCGTTTGACCCGAATCAATAACAACATACTCTTCATAATAGATCACTCTTTCCAAATCGGTAACACTCATCCCTAGAATATTTCCAATCCTTGAGGGTTGAGATTTGAAAAACCAAATATGGACCACTGGAACAGCTAGATCGATATGTGCTGTTCTTTCTCTTCTCACTTTTGACAAAGTGACTTCAACGCCACATCTATCACAAACGATACCTTTGTACTTAATTTTCTTATACTTTCCACAAGCACATTCCCAGTCTTTTACCGGACCAAAAATTTTCTCGCAAAATAGACCACCTTTTTCAGGCTTAAATGTCCTATAATTTATAGTTTCAGGTTTTTTGATTTCTCCCCGAGACCAAATATCACGAATAGTAGATTCATCAGCAATTTTAATGCTGAGTTTATCAAATTGCTTGTTTCGGATTTGAATATCTTCTTTTTCCTGCATTAACGACTCCCAAGAAAGTTAATTTTATTATTCATCGGCACTTTCGGCACGAACATCCAAGCATAAACCTTGCATTTCGCGGACAAGAACGTTGAATGATTCTGGCGTACCAGCCCGAAGCACGTTATCACCTTTAACGATCGACTCATATATTTTTGTTCGACCAGCCACATCATCTGACTTAACCGTCAGCATCTCTTGAAGTAGATGGGCAGCTCCATAAGCTTCTAATGCCCACACTTCCATCTCTCCAAATCTCTGACCACCCATTTGAGCTTTACCTCCAAGAGGCTGTTGCGTAACGAGTGAATAAGGACCGATAGATCTTGCATGAATTTTATCAGCAACTAGGTGTGATAGCTTCAGCATGTAGATATATCCTACCACCACTGCATTATCAAACCTCTCTCCTGTTCGACCATCATATAAGAACATCTTACCATCAGAAGGTAAATTTTGTTCTTCCATCATTCTCCAAATTTCCTCTTCAGGAAAACCTTCGAATACTGGACTTTTAACATAAATACCCGCTCTCTTAGCAACCATACCCAGATGTGTTTCTAACAGCTGACCAATGTTCATTCTAGAAGGCACACCCAGAGGGTTTAAAATCATTTCAACTGTTTGACCATCATCCAAGTAAGGCATATCTGCTTCTGGAACAATGTTGGATACAATACCCTTGTTTCCGTGGCGACCCGCCATTTTATCTCCGACTTGCAAGTGTCTCTTGCTCGTAACATAAACTTTTACCTGTCTGATAACTCCAGCATCCAGCTCTACATCACCCTTCCTAGTAAATTCTACTTCGGATTTGTGCTGCATAGCGAGTTTTTCCTGTGCAACAGCATGCTCATTCAAAATTTCTCTGATCACATCATACGTGTCATTTTCTGGAAAAATAAAGTCTTTGGAAGGTTCTGATTCAAAATGTTCAAGGATTTCTTGCGTAAACGTATCCCCTTTATTGATCACAATATCCCCTGAAACACGGTGCATAACAGGCTCTGGAGCGTTTTCTCCTAGCAGCAATGCTCCCATTTTTTCATGAAATTCTAAGTGAATCTGTTCTTCTTTTTCTTTAAATTCCTTATGGATATCTTTAACTCTAGAAGCTTCTTCCACCAATTCATCATCTGTCTTAGACAATCTATCTCTGCGTGAGAAAACTTTAACGTCCATAACTACACCTTCTGTACCTGGAGGTACTATAAGGGAAGCATCTTTCACGTCAGCCGCTTTTTCTCCAAAAATAGCTCTAAGAAGTCTCTCTTCAGGAGATAACTCAGTTTCAGATTTAGGCGTAATTTTACCTACTAGAATATCGCCAGATTTCACCTCAGCTCCTATTCTAATAATGCCATCTTCACCCAGGTTAGCAAGAGCTTCATCTGAAACATTGGGGATATCACGTGTGATCTCTTCTCGTCCCAACTTAGTATCGCGCGCAGAAAGTTCAAACTCTTCAATATATATCGAAGTATAAGTGTCTTCTTTAATCAACTTTTCTGAAATAACAATCGCATCTTCGTAGTTGTAACCACACCAAGGCATGAAAGCAACTAATACGTTCTTACCCAGTGCAACTTCGCCCTTATCTGTAGCAGGACCATCGGCTAAAATATCGCCAAGCTCTACTTCATCTCCAGGAGCACATAAAGGTGTTTGGTTAATATTAGTTCCAGAATTAGACTTCATAAACTTTTGCAAAGAGTAAGTCTTTTTAGAACTAGGGTTATCCGATGGAGCGATAATAATTTTATAACCATCTACATATTCAACAACACCTGATTCTTCAGCAACAAGAACAGCTCCAGAATCTTTTGCAACACGCTTTTCAAGACCTGTGCCCACTAAAGGACTACTTGGCTTTAACAAAGGAACAGCTTGGCGTTGCATATTAGAACCCATAAGAGCTCTGTTGGCATCATCATGCTCAAGGAATGGTATCAAACCTGTCACAACAGATACTAACTGTTTGGAAGAAACATCCATATGCGTAACTTTATCTGCAGCAATTTTATTTGAATTACCTCTATGTCTAGCCCAAACCATCTCTTCTGAAAACATACTGTGTCCATCAAGTTGAGCAGACGCTTGAGCAATAACAGACTTTTCCTCAAGATCAGCTGTCATATACTCAATTTCTTCTGTTACAACACCTTCTTTGACAACGCGATAAGGCGTTTCAATAAATCCAAAGTCATTAATTTTTGCAAAAGAAGCCAGTGAAGTAATCAAACCAATGTTGGGTCCTTCAGGAGTCTCCACAGGACAAATCCTGCCGTAGTGACTTGAATGCACGTCCCTAACTTCAAATCCTGCTCTTTCACGGTTAAGTCCACCAGGACCTAAGGAAGAAAGTCTTCTTCTATGTGTTAAACCAGCCACAGGGTTAGTTTGATCCATGAATTGAGAAAGTTGAGATCTTCCAAAGAAGTCTTTTAACACTCCAGCAAGACCTTTAACTGAAACGAGTTTTCCAGGAGTAAGTGTATCTGCAGAAAAATCAAATAGATTCATTCTCTCTTTAATAACTTTTTCCATACGCGCCAAACCAATTCTACACTGGTTTTGAATTAACTCTCCAACAGAGCGCACTCTTCTATTTGCTAAATGGTCGATATCATCTACTGCCACTTCATCACTACCTGAACGAAGTTTGATCAAATATTTAAGACCATTAATAATGTCTTCTTTTCTTAAAGTCACTACTTCTAGCTCTTCATCAGTAATTTCTCTTTCTAGCTTTCTATTAATCTTGTAACGTCCCACTCTACCCAAGTTGTAACGTCTAGGGTCAAAGAACAAACGCATAATAGTAGACCTAGCATTCGATAATGTTGCAGGCTCGCCTGGTCTAATTTTTCTATAAAAGTCTTTAAGCGCTGATTCGTACGAATCAGTTGGATCTTTTGCAAGCATGCGAATAATTGGGCTTGTTTCATCCGCATCATTGGCAATCTTCACATGAGCAATATCAGCATCCAAAATTCTTTTAAGCATCGCTGTTGTCAGTTTTTCTGCAGTCTTACCAAAAAGCATTCCTGTCTCTTCGTCCAAAATATCTTCTGCTAAAATTTTTCCTACTAGTTTAGGAAAATCTTTATCCGATTTAATTTTGATTCTCTGCGTATTAAAAAACTCTTCGATAATATCAGAATCTGTAGAATATCCCAATGTTCTGATAAATGTTGTTGCTAATACTTTTTTTCTTCTTTTTTTACGGTCAACATAGATATATACGTTGTCGTTAATATCGAAAGAAGCTTCTAACCAGCTACCTCTATAAGGAATAATTCTAAAGGAATACAGTATGTTACCCTTAGCATGCTTTTCTTTTTCAAAGGAAATGCCTGGAGAACGATGCAGCTGAGAAACAATCACACGCTCTGCGCCATTGATAACAAAAGTACCTTGAGGGGTCATTTCAGGAAGTGAGCCCATATAGACTTCTTCTTCTTTGATTCCTGTCTCATCGGTAAGTCTAAATTTCACTTTTAGCACAACGCCATAAGTAATACCTCTTCTTACACAATCATCTATAGAGTGCTTTGGAACACCTAAAGAATAAGACATATACTCAAGAACAGTTTTTTCATCAAAAGACTTAATCGGGAAAATTTCCCTAAAAACTGCTTCTAACCCTTGATCTAAACGATCATGTTCCAATCTATCCTTTTGAAAAAATTCATCAAAAGATTTCAATTGGATTTCAATAAGGTTAGGCAAGCCTATAATCTCGCTTTGATCCTTAAAACTCACCCGTTTTGGTGACTTTTTTAACATTTAGCTTCTCCTGAAATTAAACAATTCACAGCTACTGCACGCCTGCACAGCCCTTTTTTACTGTTAAAACCACATAGAAAAGTAGGCTAAAGCCTTTGACTTCACCTACTTTACTATCTAAGTATTAACTTATACTCCCTTAGAGCTAGCTTTAGCTCCAGCGTCAGAAAGTTTTTTAACAATTTCTTCAGCGTCACTCTTAGCCGCGTTTTCTTTAACGACTTTAGGTGCTGAATCAACCAGATCTTTTGCTTCCTTAAGACCAAGACCAGTAATTTCTCTAACTGCTTTAATTATAGAAATTTTCTTAGCTGGTGGTACTTCGTCCAGTGAGACATTAAACTCAGTAGGTTCTTCAGCTGCCGCTTGGTCTGCACCACCGGCTGCTGCCATCATTACAGGAGCTGCTGCTGCAGTTACATCCCACTTTTCTTCTAAAGCCTTTTTAAGGCTTGAAAGTTCTAGTACAGTTAAAGAACTAAGACTTTCTACTATTTCTTCAATATTTTGTTGTGCCACGGTATGACCCCTTGCGATGCGTTATAGTTAATAGTTATTATTCTTCTTTTTGAATCTTATTTTCAATGCAATGGAGTAAGCATGAAAGCATGCTGTCAATTACACGAACAGTTTGACTCATAGGCGCTTCAAGCAGCCCTACAATTTGACTTCTCAACTCTTGTTTCGAAGGAAGATCAGAAATTTGTTTAAAATAGGCACCATCGTAAATTTGACCTTCAAATCTTCCGCCTAGTACCTTTAATGTATCTTTATGCTCTTTTGAAAAATCAAAAAGCACTTTCGTAGTTGCAACACCATCATCCGTAGCAGTTGCTAATGCAACATGCCCTTCCAGAATCCCTTCATCAATGGATAAACCAAGATCAGATGCCGCTTTTGCGAGGATTCTTTTTTTCACAACGGTGTAACTTCCACCTGCTTTTCTAATAGCCGACCTTAACTCATGATCTAAGTTAGGATTAATCTTGTTATAACTTGTAATAACAAAGGTATCTGACTGCTCAATTGTATTTACTACTTCATCAAGTAATAGCTGTTTCTCGTCTCTCATAGCTTGTTCCTACTCTTAGTTAATGTTTAATGCGTTAACATCAATGTTAATCCCTGGACCCATAGTCGTAGAGAGATACAAACCTTTCATATAAACTCCCTTAGAACTCGAAGGCTTGGCTTTTATAATCGCTGAAAGAAGCTCTTCTAAATTGGCCATTATTTGATCCACTGTAAAGGAAAGCTTGCCGATAAAACTGTTAATCACACTGTTTTTATCTACTTTAAATTCAATTTTTCCTTTTTTTACTTCGTCAATAGCCTTAGCTATGTCTGTAGTCACTGTGCCACCTTTAGGAGAAGGCATTAGCCCTCTTGGACCTAAAATCTTTCCAAGCTTACCTACATCTCTCATCATGTCAGGAGTCACCACTAACACATCAAAATCTGTCCATCCGCCTTTAATCTTAGCAATAATATCCGTATCACCCACATGATCAGCGCCTGCTTCGGTCGCCTTCTTTACGTTATCTCCCTTACACAAAGCTACAATTCTAATAGATTTTCCTGTGCCTGAGGGAAGTGAAACTGTACCTCTAACTTGTTGGTCCGATTTTTTAGGATCAACACCTAAAATAAGAGACAGTTCAATAGACTCATCAAACTTAGCTGGAGGACATTTCTTAAGAACTTCTACAGCCTGCTTAAGGGAATATTTTTTGGATATATCTACAACTTCATTAATTTTTTTCTGTCTTTTAGCTAACTTCATTTTTTATGCTGCTCCTGTCACTATACCCATAGATCTTGCGGTGCCTTCAACAATTCTGTCAGCAGCCTCCATAGAACTTACACGTAAATCTTCTTTTTTCTGTTCGGCTACTTTTCTAACCTGTTCTTTAGTCAATTTACCCACTTTATCTCTATTGGGAACACCTGAACCTTTAGCAACACCTGCTTCCTTAAGAATCAATTTTGCCATTGGTGGTTTCTTAGTTATAAAGGTAAAACTCTTGTCTGAATAAACATAGATAACTGTAGGAAGAATTTCACCTACTTGAGATTGCGTTCTTGCATTAAACTCCTTACAGAAGCCCATCATATTAATCTGAGCTGCACCAAGAGCTGGACCAATAGGAGGTGCTGGATTCGCTTTTCCCGCAGGTATGTGTAATTTTATTATTTTTTCAATTTTCTTTTTCTTTGCCATTAACTCGCTCCTTATTCGACTTCTGCATCATGTGGAACTTCTTCCACTTGCCAAAACTCAAGGTCTTCTACTTTTGTGTCTCTACCGAAAATGGAAACCATCACACTTAATGATCCCTTTTCATGATTTACATTCGTGACTGATCCAATAAAGTTGATAAAAACTCCATCAACGATTTTCACCGAATCACCAATTTTTATGTCGTGTTTATGAACCACTTCACCTTTTTTCTGCTTCAAATCATTTAAAATCTGCTCAACTTCTTTCTGAGAAAGAGGTACAGGCTTACCTTTACCTAGAAAGTCAATAACACCATTTGTGGTCTTAATGAACTGCCATGACTCATCGGTTAACACCATTCTAACAAGCGCATAACCCGGCCAAAGCCTTTTCTCTCTAATCTTCTGCTCTCCAGCTTTGATCTCAACAACATTTTCCTCAGGAACTACTATTTCCTTCACAAATTCTTCCATGCTGTGAGAACGAACACCTTCGTCCAGAGCCCTCTTAACTTTTTTTTCATGTCCAGACAGAACCTGAATTACAAACCACTGTCCACTTTCTTCACTCATATTACTATCCAATAAAAGTCCTAACTAAATAACGAAGGAGATCTAGACAAGACTTAACCACTAAATCAACTAAATAGATACCAGCTCCAAATAAAAGCACTGCCGCTAAAACTACTCTAGTTAGTTTCCACAATTCGCCTTTCTTCGTCCATGTTACCTTTTTTATCTCCTGCTTAACTCCTGCTAAAAAAGAATTTTTCTTCTTCTTTTGGCCCGTTACATGCTTTGATAATTTTGATGATGCTGTCATTTTTTCAGATCTCTTTCCTTTCATTACAACTTACTCTTAACCGAGTGCGGAGGGATTCGAACCCCCGACCGGCGACTTTGGAGATCGCTGCTCTACCAACTGAGCTACACACCCCTCTCGCCCTCAAAAGGGCTAGTAGAAATGTTGTGCTATTAACACAACACTTCTACTACTCAAGCCAAAATAGCACTACTCTATAATTTTACTTACAGTACCAGCACCAATGGTTCTTCCACCTTCTCTAATAGCAAATCTCATGCCTTCTTCCATCGCTACAGGATAGATCAATGTACCTTCGATCTCAACACTATCTCCAGGCATTACCATTTCTGTGCCGGCTGGCAAAGTAACTGTTCCTGTAACATCTGTTGTTCTAATGTAGAATTGTGGTCTATAACCTGTAAAGAAAGGCTTGTGACGGCCACCTTCTTCTTTCTTAAGCACGTAAATTGTACCTTTAAATTTTGTGTGTGGAGTACATGTTCCAGGAGCAGAAAGAACCATACCTCTTTCAACTTCGTCCTTACCAATACCTCTAAGAAGGACTCCAACGTTCTCACCAGCTCTCACTTCATCAAGCAGTTTATTAAACATTTCTAGACCTGTAGCTACTGATGCTCTAGTATCTTTAATACCAACGATCTCAATCTTGTCGTTAAGTTTAAGAATACCTTTTTCAACTCTACCTGTAACCACAGTTCCTCTACCAGGAATAGAGAACACGTCCTCAATTGGCATTAGGAATGGTTTGTCTACTTCTCTTTTTGGAGTAGGAATTTTTTCATCTACTGCAGTCATTAACTCTTCGATGCTCTTTTCCCAAGTAGCATCACCTTCTAGTGACTTAAGTGCAGAACCTCTAATAATTGGGCAGTCATTGTAACCTTGCGCTTCTAGAAGCTCAGCAATTTCCATCTCAACAAGTTCAACAAGCTCTTCATCGCCCGCTTCCACTTGGTCCATTTTGTTAATATATACAACGATTGAAGGAACTCCAACCTGTCTAGCTAGCAAAATATGCTCTTTTGTCTGAGGCATAGGACCGTCTGTTGCTGCCACAACAAGAATCCCTCCATCCATTTGAGCAGCACCTGTAACCATGTTCTTCACATAGTCAGCGTGACCGGGACAATCAACGTGAGCATAGTGTCTTTTGTCTGTTTCGTACTCAACGTGACTTGAATTAATCGTAATACCACGCGCCCTTTCTTCAGGACTATTGTCGATAGAGGCATAATCACGAACTACCGCTCCACCTTTTTTCGCCAAATGTGCAGTAATAGCTGCTGTCAGTGTCGTTTTGCCATGATCAACGTGACCAATGGTCCCAATGTTCACATGCTCTTTATTTCTTTTAAATGTTTCTTTTGCCATGATCTCTCCTTATCAGCTAGTTGGCTCAACCCAGTAGTTAATTACGTATATTACAACGCACCTGATGCCCAGAATAGGAATTGAACCTACGACCGCTTACTTACCATGCAAGTGCTCTACCCCTGAGCTATCTGGGCATATGTTTACACGCAGACAGCCAAAGATTTACTCCGTTGACCCGCCTAAAACTGACTAAAGTTTATAGGGTAACCTAAATTAAATCAACATCTACTTAAAATATTTATCAAAAAAGTATTTATAATCTCGAAACCCCCTTCTTCGACTATCTTTTACACCCGACTGGTGTAAAATTATCTTTGGCGATATATAATTCTCGCCTGAGACAGATCGTAGGGTGAAAGTTCTACTTTGACAGTATCGCCTACGAAAACCCTAATATTTCTCATTCTCATCTTCCCACAAAGGTGGGCAAGCACTGTCATGCCATTTTCAAGAGCTACCTTGAACGTCATGTTAGGTAGCAGTTCTTCTACTACCCCTTCTAGCTTTAATGTATCCTCTTTCGGCATTTCCTTTATCATCTACGATTCATTCTAATGCTGCCCATTATATTCTATCTACACCCATTTATACAATAGATAAATTTATTAGATCCTCCCCTTCTCTTTTTTACCTTTATCGTTTAAAATAGTGTCACCTTTAGTAAGTAAACAAAGCCCCTCTATGTTAAAGCCAGATCTTCCCTCCCACATCACCTCTCTATTACAATCTTTTGACAACCTCTCTGACCAGGAAAAAATTGAAAAAATTATCTTTATAGGGTCAAAGCTTCCTACTATGCCAAATGCATCAAAAAAACCTTCTAACCTTGTTCCTGGATGCCAAAGCCAACTCTACATTGCAGTAAGCATGAACGAGGACAATCTCTCCATACAGGCTGATTCTGACGCTTTAATATCCAAAGGACTTGCAGCTCTTTTCCTTCAAGCTTACTCAGGACAGTCCATATATTTTCTTTTTGACAACCCTCCCCACTTTTTCTCAAAAATTGGCCTTTTCTCTATGATATCCGTGCAGCGTCAACAAGGTTTTTTAAGTTTATACAAACATGTATTAAAAGCTTGTTCAAAATTTGTTTAAGTAAATTTAGTGGTAAGCACACTGGATCATGGCCGCTGAAGCCAACAACCTAATAATAGCATAGGGCTCATCTAAAAGTGTGAGAAGAAAGCTTATAGATTTTTTACACCCCACACTAGCTATAGCTTGCAAAATTCCAATCTGTCTATTTCTATCCACTTGATAAAAAAGCTTTTCTAAAACAGGCAGAGCCTTATCACTATCGCCATTAGCACAAAGCACAATAGCTGCCTGTAGCCTTAAATCTACATCTTCATCATCTAAAAATTTTTTAATAATTTCCAAAGCCTTTTGCCCTTCCATACCTATTAAAAGGTTGGCAGCTGTGAAGCTAACGCCTAATTGATGATTCTTTAAAAATTCTCTTATAGATTCTGTAGCTCCTGCATACTGTAAAGAGGCCAATATTTTAAGAAGATCAAGTCTTGCCATATTGTCCACCATGTTAGGGTATCTTGGAACCTGAGGAGTATGTCTTACTTTTGAGGGTAGCACTAAAGAACAGAGCGAAAATGAGGGCGTAAAATGCATTATTTTCTTCTGGTTATTTTTTAAAAAAAAAGCAATCTCTTCTAAAGCTAAAGCATTATCCACTTCTGAGCCAAGCATTCCCAAGGCCATATTTAAACGCACAAAGGGATCCATCGAATTTTTTAAAGTTAAAACAATTTCTTTCTGCGCTTTTTTTCCAATTTTGGCTAAAAAATAAGCAGCCATGCATTTAACATCTTTCCTTGAGCTCTGCATCCACGAACGGAGCTTAGACACAGATTTTGCCATAAAATAGGGAGCAAAAACCCATGAAGCCAAAACAGACACATAAGGATTGCCATCATCGCAAATAGTTGCTAATTGTTGAGCATTTTCACTCGACAAGCTACAAATCCCTATTAAGTATAAATTACTAAGGGCAGCAAGTCTTACCTGAGGAGAGGGATCTTTTAATAACGAATAGAGTTCTGCCCCGCTATCTTGCTTATCTAAAAAACCTATAATATTGCACCCAAGAGCGCGCAGACCTGCTCTTTTCGAGCACAAAAAACTGGCAAGTTCATGTTTACTAATAAGACCATAACTACCCACTACGGCAATAGCTGCTGCTTGTTTTTCTTCATCCAAGGCTCGATCATTGGTAATAATTTTTCTTAAAAAAAGTCGACTCCCCCCAGCTTGTAACATGCCTAAAGCCTTAATCGCTTCCAACCGAACAAACCACACCTTTTCACGCGTTACCATCTCTTGTATTTTTTCAATAATCATCTCGTCACGGTACCGACTCGATAGCTGAAGCGCCATAACTCTTATAAAGCTATTGGGAGAATCTAAATGCTCCGCAAGCATTTTTACAGCCCTAACATCATCAGCGGCAAAGGCTCCTGATAGTAGCGTTGCATGAAGTTGTGGGTTGTTTTTTTTCGAGCACGCATTAAGAACCGACCACCCCAATGTTTCTATTAAATCATAGTCCATCGTTTCTTGATTTAAAAAATAGCTCTTCCAACACTGCAAAGCTTCAAAATCTAAATGCATATTTGCTAAGATTTTGACATGCATTTTTTTTAACTGTAGATTTTCTCCATCTTCTTTCAAACCCTCTTTACACCAGTGTAAAGCCGTTTCAAAATCCTTCATAATCATATGAGACTGAATAAATTCTAGTTTTTCTTGAGCAAATGTTCCTGAACATATAGAACAGAAAAATATTAGAGCTATATAAAACTTGTACATAGAAACAACTTCCCAAAAATTAAGTAATATCGCCGAGTATAGCTCCTCCGAGCAAATGAAAATGCAGATGAAACACCGTTTGACCTGCTCCCTTTCCACTATTTGTTACAAGTCTATAATTATCTGCAACCCCTACTTTTTTTGCCACACTCTGTGCTACTTCAATAATATGGGAAACTATAGACAGCTCATCTACCGGAATACTTTGAATATTTGGGTATAATTTTTTGGTTATAATAAGTAGGTGTACAGGGGCTTTGGGCATCATATCTTCAATAACTAACACATGTTCTGTTTCAAAAACTTTTTTACTCGGAATCGTCCCTTCTACAATTTGCTCAAAAATAGTGCTCATTACTTTTTTCCTTTTCTGAGTGCTAACTCAAGAGCTTTTAGAACTTGTTCCTTCGTCTCCCAAATAGAAATAAACCTACCCTTATGACAAAAAACACCTCCCTCTACACCGCTAGCCTGTAATAATTCTTTATCACTAAGCCCTGCCCAAGTAATGGGAAGATCGAGACGCACTTTCATTTTCTTTTCTGCGTTAGGGGGTATACCTCTTAATTTCCAATGTTCACCTGCCGGCATAACCACAAATTTTGCAGGATGAGATTTCCCTCCTAAAGAGAAAAAAGATTCCATCCAAGGCATAGCTTCTGAAAAAATAAGTGCATCTTTACCTTGCTTCATCACCTCTTTCACACTAGAGCGACACTCTTTGATATAACGATGCTTTTCAAGTAATCTCTCTAAATGGCCAAGAGAGAATTCCAATGCCCTATGAAAACCTGTATCAAAAACTTGTTCACTTTCCGTGTATCTAGTAGGACCAAAACACGCAATAACTGAAGAGTAACTCGCCGTACCAAGAGGAAGGTTAAGCCTCCCATTATCAATAGCATCTACACCTTTGACTAAACAACGATTAAAGTAGTTATAGGTAGCACCATCCATAATTTTACTCTGCTTCAAATACTTTAAGATCATGCCAGCACTACTTAAAAAGCCTTGATACTCTTTTTGATGATGATCAAACCGTTTGTTTTCATGCACATATTCTCCGCCCACATCACAAACAAACTCACATTTATCTAACACCAAGCTATCTCTTGTCCTTATAATCTTATCCTTATCAATAAGATCGTAAAGAATCAAAAAAGCACAGGCTGTAACTTCATCAGCATGAAAACTACCATCATGAGTCCCAAAACTTCTAGGGATATAATCTACCATTACCAGCTTACCTATCAACTAATCTCGCATTGTCTAATTTTAACAAAAAATACTCAAGGAAAAAGTACACACACATAGATTCTATAAAGAGTGATACCTAAGACGCCGTAGGCAAGAGATTCCAAGTAGAGAGCACTTGAAGAGCAATAATTGTAAATGCTCCTACGAAGGTAAATATAATAAGAGGCTTACCTCCAAAAACACGGAAAGATGCCTCTTTTTTTTCAATATATCTCGACTTCCACACAATCAATGGTGGAAAAATTCCATAGAGTATAGCAACAAAAACTCCTGCATAACCGATAGCAACTACAAAAGCTTTAGGATAAAATAGTGCAAAAATAACTGGGGGAATATACATCAACGCAAGGAGTGATATCTTTCCTTTAAGATCTTTTTTTATATGTAAACCGTCTGCTAAAAAATCAAATAGACTAAGCGCTACACCAAAAAAAGAAGTAATAAGAGCAAAAAAAGAAAAGCAAGACACCATAGCCCCAATCCAATGACTATCTACTTTCTGCGCCAATACTGCGGCTAAAGCTGCTACGGGTTGATCAGCTTTAACAATAGTTGCAAAGCCCCCTGCTCCTACAGGCAAAACTCCAAAAATAAACATTTCCCATAAAAAATAAACAACTAAAGGGATCAAACTTCCGAAAAAAAGAACTTTTTTTAACTTTTTAACATCTCCTAACAAGTAGGTCCTTAACGAAGGCAAAATCAAATGGGATGTAAACGATAAAACAACAACGGGCACAGCAGCAAATGTGTATTTAAAACTCCCTCCTTGAAAAAACTTGAGCTCCATATGAGGAAAAAGCGAAAGACAAAGGATGAAAAATGAAACCACTAAGGCCACCATACAAACGCGGTTTAATCCATCAACAAAAGCCGTCCCAAAAACTACCAACACTCCAAAAAACATAAAAAACATAAACACACCCACCCAAGGAGCGAGCTCAATTAATAAACTTACTTGAAAAAGCTTTCCAACAATCGCCCCACCAGCGGAAATATATGCCGCCGCTACCGTATAGAGTAGTAATAGAAAAACAACCCACGCTATCCCTTGATAAAAGGGACCAAAATGATCTCTTACCATAGTGATAATGTTAGCGCCGATTTTATTAGAAAAGAGGTTAGCCTCTAGTAGATAAAACAGAGTGAGCAACATGAAGGCAAAAACAGAAAACAACAATAGGGACGAATACTTAAACCCTGAAAGACCTGTTGCTACAGGAAGGGCAAGCATACCCGCACCGATTGCAGTACCTGCAACCAAAAGCGAACTGCCTAAAACTTTATTATCTTTCATGGGCTAGAAGCCCCACATGAAACCAATTCCCCCATAGGAGGCTCTCTCTTTAAAAAACTGTCCTGGACTATAACCATGATGATAATTAACAAATAAACGTAACTTTTTTCCTAAACCTTGAAGTTTACTCCATTCGTAACCTGCCATATAGGTTCCGTCTAAACTCCACTGACAAGCTTGCCAATTTCTCCAATAAGCTGCAACAAAAAAGGTTCCGTAGATTTTGTGATGATAACTTTTATAGCCGAAAAAACTAGCATCTCCGCCATACTCGATATAAAACGGATCAAAGGGATAGGTTCTATCTGTGTGTATAACCCAACCAGGTCCTAGATAAACCCTAACAGATTCTGTCGCCTGATAAGATACAAAAAAGTCGATCGCTTCGTTACTTGGATTAACTCTTTTAATATCCGGATTATGCGCCATATATTCATCCCCCAAATGGGTTGAAACATGGTAAAGTCTTAAACGATAAGCCCATTTATTAAAAGCATATGAAATAGGAAAAGCGAGTAAGTAGTCTGTATTCATCAACTCTGCTGACTCATTGGGATAATTAACCCACATGTTAAACACAGACCAAACACCGGCTTGAATGTTTAACTGAAGATCTCCTCCAGGAACAAAAACATTGTTCCATCGATAAAGAGGGAAATAACTAGCAACAGAGACAGCTATAGTATCATTGCCCAAAACCCTATCACCCCAGCGATAAGCTACCGAGTTAACCGTCGCCATAGGATTGGCAATCATGGGAGCGTAGAGTAGAGTTGTCTGCGGAAACCAAACACCCGTAACATTAGGTTTAACTTCCCGTTTTTCTAATTTTGCTTTTTTAGCGTCTGGAAATTTAGAAACAGGTGTTACCGATTTAACCGAAGGCAGATCACTAATATAACGGATAATACTTGTCTTAAGCAGCTCATTTTTTGGCAAATTGTAAAGGTAAACGTCTCCATTTTCAACGTACACCAACACACCAAACTCATAGTAATATGCATTCACTAAGGCTTGAATATAACCTTCTAAATAAGTATCAGTTTCATCAGAAAAAACATGTGTAGATGGATCATCTCTAGAAACTGTAGTTGCAAAAATACAAACAGGAGAAGCGCAGTAAAAACTAAACACAATAAATAGGGTTACAACGAATTTAATTTTAAAATTTTTACTTATCACGGTAGGGCACAAAAATTGAATTTTTATTTATTAATAACGCGTTATAAAAAAAAAAGCAAAACATGATTTCATCTTTTTACAAATCTTGTCACAAAATACATTTTATGATAAAAACACCTATCCCCTATTTTGACACTACGGAAATAGTCATGGCAAATGAAAAAACATTCCCCATAGTAAAACCCAAGCTCCAATGGCTCATGTGGGCAATTAGTGTACTTTTTGTTTTTTACAAATATGTGATAGAAGTTTCCCCCAGTATTATGACAAAAGATTTAATGCTAGACTTTTCATTAAATGCTTCTTCCTTGGGACATTTAGCAGCCAGTTTTTACTATTCTTATATGTTAATGCAAATTCCTGCAGGTATTCTTATTGACTCTATAGGGACAAAAAAAATCACAACAATAGCTATAGCCTTATGCGCCATGGCTACGCTAATTTTTTCCAAAACAACTAGCGTAGAAGTAGCTTTTGCTAGTCGATTTATCATTGGCCTGTGCGCCACATTTGCCATACTCAACACGCTTAAAATATCTTCTAACTGGTTTCACCCTTCCAAATTTGCCCTTTTGACAGGGTTGATGTTATCTCTTGGCATGTTAGGAAGTATTTTTGGCCAAACGCCCCTTGCCTACTTTTTACATAACTTTGGTTGGAGAGAGTCGATTACCTATCTTTCCTGGATTGGTTTTGCTCTGGCGCTTCTATTTCTGCTTGTTTTAAGAGAAAAACCAAAACATCTAAGACACTATAACGTAACCCAAGAGCCCAAACACAAAACACCCCTACTCCAATCGTTGATTGCAATTATCAAAAAGCCTCAAGTATGGCTAATTTCTATTTTCAGTGGGCTAGCATTTGCTCCGGTTATGGCTTTTGGCGGCCTTTGGGGAGTCTCTTTTTTAGAAACAAAATTTGGGTTTAGTGCGCAAAAATCGGCCTCTATGACGTCGCTTATTTTTTTAGGTTTTGCCTTAGGAGCGCCTCTCTTTGGATGGCTTTCTAATCGAATTGGCAAAAGAAAACCTTTCATGTTTGCAGGAATACTTACCTCTTTTTGTTTCCTCACCTATGTAATTTACGCGCCCACTCTAACCTTTTTTTGGGGTGGCACATGTTTATTTCTATTTGGTTTTTCTGTTAGCGCCTTCCTCATATCTTTCACTGTTATCCACGAGATCAATTCTCCTCTTGTAACAGCCACAGCCATTGGATTCATGAACCTTTTCAACGCTCTATTTGGCGCAATAACCGATCCTCTTGTAGGTGCTGTACTCGATAGCGGTTTTGGAAGAAGTGTTGTCTCAGCGGCTTTTACTGCCAAAGATTATGAAATAGCTCTCTCTTTCTTACCTATCTACTTACTTGCCTGTTTTGGACTCCTTTTTACTATTAAAGAAACCTACTGTAAGCAGTTAATCGAAGAGCGAGTAAACACTTGATTTTTACAAGCCCGCTACTATATGCTTAGGCTTGCTTTCAATGGGGCAGTAGCTCAGTGGTTAGAGCAGCGGACTCATAATCCGTTGGTCGAAGGTTCAAGTCCTTCTTGCCCCACTTTTTTATAAAAATATGGAGTGAAAAAATGTTCATTTCAGCACGCTTCATATTAACAAGAAATCCAGCATCTATAGCTAATAAAGCTCTAGTACGTACTGTAATCCCTTCTCGAGTACGCCCTTATTCTCCCTCATCTCACGCGTCACATCATCAAAAAAGAAGGTTCTCATCTTTTCGTAACACTACCAATAGAGGTTCACTATGAAAAAAACTACTTGGATTGGATTAGCAACTATTTTATCAACCCTTAGTTTCGCTGCCTATGCCTCTACAAACAGCCATTCACACATTGCTTTACAAGAACAAACCATTACGTCCTCCCCTCTAAAAGGCACTGATTGGATTAGACAATGTATAGGTCAATACCCCGAAGTACTCTGGCTAGCTGATGACAATGTGCGTAAAACAGAAGAAGGTGAAGCTAGTTTACAAGGCTCATATTCAAAGCAACTATTTGGTAAAAAATTCATTGAGTTTGATCGCACCATGATGACACTTCATTGCCTAAGGTTAATTCTTAATGGCAGTGATGAAGCATATCAAGAATTTACTAAGGCTCAACCAGAAAACACAAGACTCTCAAGAGGTAATTTTCAAATAATGCACGAGCAAGGTCAAGCTCTGTTAAATTCACAATACCTAAACATGTCTACTTTAGAAATAACTCAAGCAATGGAAGCTTCTCTTGTTCTAGGAGATATAGGAAAAAGCGACACAGCTAGAGAACTATTCAAACCTTACGGAGCTAAGGCTCCCGATCATGATGACTTTCATGAAGAAATGATTCAAATCCTTCAAACGCACCCTGAACTTTGTCCTACATTTAATCGACTACCACCTAAAGCTAAAAGATTGATTATTGAAACAGCTAATTTAGCACATTATGGACACATTACTCATCTTGAAGGTGGGCCTGGTATGTTTTCTATCTTGAGACAAAGGCTTGTAGCTGCTTCTCCAATGGCTTTGTCATTTGACTTCTTTGTGCATTCTTGCGATGTGATGGGAGCACTAGGCCATGTAAATAACGTATCGTCATTAGTTTATATAGAACCGACTCATTGTGCAATGCAAGGTGTGCTTGATTCTTGCAAACTACTAGAGAGTCCAAGTAAAACAGAGCTTGATGCCTATAACCATTATCTAGCTATTAGAGCCCGCTGGTTAGGATTAAATTCCGATGATCGAACTGAACGTGCTTTAACTCGAATGGGGGCTATGCTTCGCTTATTTACTACTGAAGATGGTTTAATCTTGAAAAAAGCAATAGCAAAATTATCCCCTGAAATAAGGTCTCAAATCATCGAGCAGTTAGATATTAGAGAAGGTGAAGAATTGGACCGCACTCCAACTTATATGCCAGCTGTATTAGTTAATCTCGCCAATAATTCCATATTGGGCGCTACAAAAGAAGAACGCCTTTCCCAAGCAGTAATTTTAGGTCTCCCTTTTCTTGCCCGAGTATTAGCAACGCATAAGCAACGTTTGCTTTCAAATGAAGTCGACACAACTGTCCCCCTGAACTTTAATCAAGCTGCAGGAGTTGCAAAAAAAGCACCTCACACATTGACTGGTAAACATAGTATCGATTCTGAAGGGAATGTATCTGTTTCTTGAGCTCTAAATATTTTAAATAGATTATGTGGCAAAACTCAAGCTCGTTCTCAAATTTTTTTAGGAAATCCTCCTTTTATATAATATAAAACCTTATTTAAAAAATAAATTATTTGTAGTATACAATAAACATTTAATTTTTAGTTATAATAATTACTGATTTATGATAAAATGTGTTAACAAAAACAACTCTAAACTGGAGTAACAATGACTGACATCAGAATCGCCCCTTGTGACCTAATCTATCCATTAGAAAAAGTGCTTAAGAAAGATCTCGATAAAAACGAAGATCTCTCTACACCAGCACAAAAGAACTCGTCAGACATAGTTAAATTTTGCCACAAAGACTCTCATGATCGAATTCTTAGTGAACAAATGTTAACGGTAGCTACAACCCCCTCTCTACATACTTTTTTCCGCATAGAAGCTCTTAAAGAGCTTTTAGCTTTCTTTACCGCTCCAAGCTCTACCTTACTCACTAATAATGCGAGCTCAATTGATAAACAAAAACAAGCGAATGAACTAGCTAAAAACTATTTGAAAAAAGAAATTTTAAAAATAGGTGGTAGTATTGAGTATATTTCATCAGACGCTGCACCGCTCCCTAAACCTCACGCTCAAATCAGCCTAATGAACTCACAAACTTTCTTTTGGCAAAATACAAGTGGGGTACAATTTAGTATTCAAAGAGATGGTAAAAATGAAAACATTGTTCTTTATGGTGTAGCTAGCCAATTTAATGGTTGTGAAGCAACAAATCGGTTCATACCAAAACCTGGTACAGCTGTTGCTACTTATAAAACAGACCCTACACAAGGACCACTCGCACAATTACAATTCCCTGACAATCAAGTAGAATTGATTAATAACGCAGCTAATATGGGATATAATGGATTATGCAATGTTCTTAACACAGGTGTAGAATGTGGATATCTTACACCAACGAGTAAAGAAGAAGCTGATCATATCATTGATCAACTAAAAAAATCAGGACATAAAATAGAGTTTCCTTGTATTGGAAACATTCCTAAAGGAGAGAAAAATCATCAAACAGTATATCAAATATTAGTGGCAGCACCTGCATTTGGATACTATAGATGGCCTGGATCTAATGTTACAGAGAATCAAGAAAGAGAAATTGCTTACTTATGTGCGCTGCATTCTTATAGAGCACAATTTAAACAAGCTATAATGCTAGCTAAGAGCAACCCTATGAAACAAATTATTTTTAAGCCAACAGCGCCTGGATTAGGTGTGTTTGGTAACCCAGTAACCAGTGTAGCTAAAGCATTTTATTGTGCTGCAATAGAACATAAACAAATGCTAGAAAAACACCAAGTTAAGGTATGTCTTCAAGTATTTAGAGGTCGTGGTGATTCTATGCTTATGGCCAATATACTTGAGCTGAAAGAAGTAAAACCTCCCATCCTAACAAGATAATAATCAAAAAAAACTACAATAAATTACGTTTTTTTTTTATAAAAATCGCACTTTAATATACACTCCGTGCTCAAAAGCTCAAAACTAAACCTTGACTGGAGTAAACATGACTGAAATTACAACCGACTCTTATGATACAAGCTCCCTAGTAGAACCACTACTTATGGACCCTCCTGTTTCCAATGAAGATAATAGCCCCTCAGCCGAAGAAGTCATAGACTCCCGCAAAGCCTCCCCCAAAGATTCCCATGACCGGATTCTTAGCGAACAAAATTTAAAGGTCGCTACAAATGCTTCTCTGGACACTTTTTACCGCATCGAATCACTTAAAAAATCTCTAGCTTTTCTAACGACTCCAACTTCTACCCTTCCCAGTATACCGGAACTTTCCAAAATAATTGATTCTTACTTTGAGCTTTTTGCCCTTGAGATTCAACAATACCAAAATAATGATCACTCTTTAGAATTATTTACCAAGAAAGCCGATGCATTTTTAAAAACGGCTAAAGCGCACAAAAATCTGTTTATGGACAGGTTAAACAATCCCGCGCTAAAAAATCTTATCTCGACCTATTTTTTCATGCTAGTTACCATAGATAACTACAAGAATAGAGTACTTAATGAACTAGACTCCTTTACCATCTATACTTATCAACCCTATTACCTCCAAACAGCAAAACTAGGC
Source organism: Candidatus Aerophobota bacterium (assembly GCA_002401865.1). Lineage (GTDB taxonomy): Bacteria > Chlamydiota > Chlamydiia > Chlamydiales > Simkaniaceae. The sequence goes on from NVUK01000007.1 coordinate 64,691, forward strand.
GACAGTTTAAACTGCCCTATTAGAAAACAACACCTACTTTATTGTGAAAGATCATCCATTAATAACTTACTGTATGAAGGAATGGGAAAAGGATGGGTATGCAAGATAAACACAACTGTATTTTATTGGCTTGGGTTTATGAGTACCTACTCAAAACTTCTTGTGGAAGAAGAAAAAGAAGATTTGTCTCTAGTAAGAGCTAATAGTCTAGTTCAAGACATTGTAAGTAAATTTTTCTCAAGTTTCTACGTAAATTCTTTCCCACCAGCATCTTATTTCAATAACGACCCTGTTAAATTATTTTCTCCTTTTATAGCTAAACATGGAACGTATAAAGATTTTGCTGCAATAAGACTCAGATTTAATGAAACCATGAAAGATTTGCACGCTGTGGATCAAACTTTTGAATGGATAAAACTGCACCTAGAAATGGCTATCTCTCCAAAGTTGTCGACTGAAAAACAACGTGTTTTCTTGAATAAGGCCAAAGAGATCACCTCCCAATATCTTTGGTCCTTACCTATATCTCGTGGAAGAGATTTAATTGAACAAAGGCGTGAAGAGGCTTTAGAATTAATTACTAAAGTAGAAGCCCAATTCTCAAAAACATCTAAGACTGATTAAAATCACTTGCACTCATTTCCATCTTTTGAAAGTTTAGCAATAAATAGCCAAAACATTGGATATATGGGAGAGTGTAATGATAAACAAATCATTCGATGGAAAAATTGTACTTATTACAGGCGGCATGCAAGGCATTGGTAAAGCGACCGCTTTTGCCTTTATACAAGAAGGCGCACACGTTATCATCTCAGATATTGACTCTGCCGGTGGAAATCAAACAGCTCAAGAACTGGGATGCTCCTACTTAAATTTAGATGTTCAAAAAGAAAAAGATTGGCAAACATCCATTGCGACTATTGTAAAAGATTTTGGCCGCTTGGACATTCTCATTAACAACGCAGGAATCACCGGACTCTGCTCTAATCTTGGGCCCCAAGATCCTGAACACTCCTCTCTTGAAAATTGGAAACATATTCATGCTATCAACGCTGAGGGCGTTTTCTTAGGATGTAAGTATGCGATTAAAGCGATGAAAAAACATGGTGGCTCTATTGTCAATGTTGCATCACGCTCTGGTATTGTTGGCGTTCCAGGATTAGCCGCTTATGCTTCTAGTAAAGCTTCTGTAAGAAACCATACAAAAAGCGTTGCCCTTTACTGCTGCGAACAAAACTACCCTATACCCTATACCCTATACCCTATACCCTATACGCTGTAATTCTGTTCATCCAGCCACTATACTTACCCCTTTATGGGAATCGATGCTCGGCACCGGTCATGTACGGGAAAAAAACTTAGCTAAACTTACTGCAGGAGTCCCCATGAAAACCATGGGAAAACCGGAAGATGTCGCTAGCGCTATTCTCTATTTAAGCTCTGATTCCTCTAGCTATGTAACAGGAACCGAACTTGTCATCGATGGTGGTATTTTAGCAGGATCTAGCTCTGCTCCTAAAAAAGCAGAATAACCCTCTTTTCTAAGCACATGCCCCTCCCTTGCTTAAATACTTTTTTTCAGATATAATACGTGCTTTATCCCTTTAAAGGAGACGTTGTTATGGAGTGTGAAAAAAAAGAATTAGAGTGCAAAATTCTAGCTTTACAACCGAAAAAAATCGTTGGATTAGAAATTAGAACCACGAACGAAAACAACCAGTCTGCTAAAGACATTGGCGACCTTTGGACTCGATTTTACCAAGAAGGGACCCACGAAAAAATTAGCAATAAAGTTTCTCAAACCGTTTATGCTATTTACACAAAATATGAAAGCGATCACACGAAACCTTTCTCTTTTATCATTGGCTGCGAGGTAAAGGAAAAGCCCTCTAACCTTCCTGAAGGATGTAGTTTTTGCGAGACTAAAAACAGCTCTTACGCCCACCTCCCTTTAGAAGGAAATTTTCCCGAAAGTCTTTTCACTACTTGGAAAAACGTATGGTGTGCAAACAATTTTGATCGCGCCTTTACTACCGATATTGAAGCTTATGATGAAAGCTTCGATATACGCAGTGGAAGCAGCCAAGGAGCCACTCTTTATATTGCTATAAAGTAAAACCACCTTGTTTTAGTTAATTTATACACAGGACAAAAGATGAGTAAAAAATGGCTAGGTGTGGTTTCAAAGCTTCATGTCGAAAAAGGAGTACAGGGCAATTTTGCTTGCGTATGCCATGGAAAACCAGGACCTATTTCTAAATTAAAAGCGGGTGATTGGCTTGTTTACTATAGCCCCACAACAAACTTTCCTGAAGGGGAAAAATGTCAAGAATTCACAGGACTTGGCCAGGTAATATCTGGAGAAGTACACCCTATAGAGATGGGAGTCGATTTTAAACCTTACGGCATTGATATGCTCTATAAAAAAGTAAATACTGTTTCTATAGCAGAGCTCAAACATGCTCTATCTTTTACGCAGTTACGAAGCTGGGGCATGCGACTACGCGCAGGTCTTATTGAAATAACAGATGAAGACTTTAACTTAATTCAAGCGGCTATGCTTGCAGACAATAAATCCACTGTTTAAACCTTTTTCTCCACATGTTGTGGGGGCATTTTTTTCAAGCAGTAGTATAGGAAAATCAGAAAAGCTACCACTACGCAAAAACCTCCCAGCCCAATTAAAAACGGAGCTCCAAGAGAAGGAATTAGATTAGGTGCAAAGCTTCCAATGAAAAATGATAAAGCTACAACAGATCCTGTAATACCAAGCGCCCATCCTTGAACATGACTTTCTGCTGCATTAGAAAAGGATGCTAAAATTGCCGTCCATGCGATAATTCCAAAAACCGCTATTAACATCGCAATAATCCAAATAAAGTATTGAAGGTGCGCAGTAAATAACATTAGCATTTGAGATAATCCCATGGCTCCTACAGTAATACAAGCTAACCACTCCACCCTAAATTTGCGTGTAAGCATCGGCACTAAAACTACACCCAAACACATAATTACACCAAAAAAGACATTAAACATTCCCAACATAAAACCTGAATAGTGAAAATATTGCCTAAGATAAATCAGCACCAGTTGTATAAACAGAGCCATACCTACCTGCTGCAATAAAAATATTAGTGTTAACAGACGTATGCGTGCATGCTTTGCCACTTCTACAAAGACAGTAACCACTCTTAAAGGATCTATTTTCTTTTTAGTATCGGGTTTTCTTACATCTTTATAAGCGAATGAAATCCACATAAAAGCTACTAGTGCAAAAAGCGCTGCAGTGTAAAAAGGGATAGCGGGGCTAAAAAAGGCTACTATACTAGAATCTGAAAGAACTCCTCCTATAAAAGGGCCCAGTACAAAGCCTAAACATTGAGCCAGCACCACCAAACTCATATTCGCAGCTTTATCGTGACTGGAACTCATATCTGAAATAGCAGCAAGGGTTGTCGGAAGCGAGGCTGCTGTTAATCCTGTCAAGGCTCTACCTATAAAAAGAAGGGTAAGGCTTCGAGCAAAACATCCTATCCCCATCAAGCAAAACCCTATGACAAAGCCGCCCATGCAAAACAACAAAACCTTTTTTCTTCCTATAACATCCGACAAGTCCCCCATAACCGAGGACCCAAAAAACATGAACAGGGGATATATCGCCAATCCCACACTTAAGTAAGCCAAGCGCATGCTATCGCTTACTGGCTCCGAAAAAAAGCTATCCGACGTAAAGATAATTGTAAGAACAGGCAAAGAGAGTGCTAAGCCTAAAACATCTACAAATACTGCGACTAAACAAGGTAGAATGCTTTTCCATTTTAATAAAAATTTATGCACTACAAACCTCGTTTTTTATTCAGCATAGGTGCTTTACCACCACTTTTTAGCCCAATTAGTATCGGTTTTCTCTACCCAGCTATTAGAGCGAATCTCTTTCCATACAAACTGTTCAACCGCTTCTGGATCTTGAACATCTACCCATAGGGCGCAATCCCATTGACCAGAAGTGCTCCACGCCTGCTTCACTTCACTCAAACTCTTCCAATGATTCCAAGCACCCTCTGGAGCGCCAGGCTTCCACTTTATCCAAACCCACACGCCCCACTGAAAATCTTGTTTTTTATCCGGTAGTGTCGCCATACTTCACCTCTATAGTAGTGTTGTTAGTAATACTAACAGCCTATATGGCGCGCTCGGTTAAAAAGTCAACACTTAGCAAATTTTACTCGTAAGGATCAATCAACCCTCTCTGAATGAAATAGTCTATATTGTCTTGCACATATTGAGGATAATACTCGTCAATGGGAGCTAAAGAATTTCCACTCTTATGCGCATTCCACCAACCTTGATGATCAAAGGAATCAGACCCACCGCCAGGATTTCCTCCTGGATCATAAGAATGTGCCCAGTTTTCCATTTTATTCCGCACTGTTCTATGTCCACCCATATTAGAAAAATGCCAACCACTTACCTTATAACAGCTGACAAAATAAGGATAATCTCGTTGAATCTCTGTAACAGGCTTCACGTGCCGAAGATCTCTTAATAACTGAGGAGTCACAGGAACCAAATCTTTATATTTCACTGCAACCATCGCTCCCCAAATACCCGGCAAATCTCTTTGTCCAAAATTTTCTTGAAGTTTTTTAATTCGATCAAAATCTTTTGCAAATAAATTGTAGGCTGGATGATTAACACCATGAACATTCGGACTATCTATAACCCTATTTAAACACCACTCAGACCATATTCTAGGCTTAAAAAGAACTACTTTGTGTTGATTAAGAGCTTCTACTGTCTCTTGAATAATTTCCTTTTCCATGATTTCATCACAATCAGAAATAAAAATCACGTCTTCAGGGCCACAATTTACCAACCCTCTCATGATTTGATTGCGTTGATAATGTTCTCTAATCCAAGGATCTCCAGTTGTTTGACGCTCATGCAACTTGATATAGATCACCTTATCTAGAAACTGAGCATACATCTCTTTATTTTTCTCAAAATTAAATTCTTTCGGCAATCCTGCATGCCCCTCACAGGATTCTACTATTACAAAATGATCTACATGATCGTATAGCTCATGAAATCTAATATCTAGTATGTCATACTCATTAAAAAACATAAAACAATCATACACTTTAGCAAAAGCCGTATTAGACACCAATAACAGTGATAAAATCGCTAATTTAAAAAAATTTAACATCCACCTAATCTCCATATCAAAAATAAAAGATGATATTAGTAAATATTTTATTTAAGGTCAATTTAAGATAATGACTACGCTAATGCACGCATGGATAAAACCTTAGTGAACGACAAGGCTCTTTTTTTCTTTAGCAAATTCTTAGACTTTTACTCGTAAGGATCAATCAGCCCTCTCTGAATAAAATCGTCTATATTGTCTTGCACATATTGAGGATAATACTCATCAATAGGAGCCAAACAATCCCCGCTCTTATACGCATTCCACCACCCCTATAATCAAAGCTGTCAGATCCTCCACCAGGATTTCCTTCTGGATCCTTAGCATGCGCCCATTTTTCCATTTTATTCCGCACATGCCTATGTCCCTCCCATAGAAGTAAAGTGCCAACCACTAAACTTAGAACAGGTAAGAGTATAAGGATGAATAAATTGATGGCCATTACCACTTACGTGTCAAATGTCTCTTAAAAGTTGAGGAGAAAGGGGTAACAAATCTTCATATTCACCGCAACTGTATTACCCGCAATCCCTTTTAGGGTGCTTAGTCTCTTCATTAAATAATTGAGCATAGGGCTGGCGCTCAACAATAGGAAGATTAGGACTGTACAGCACCCTGTTTAAACAAAACTCAGACCCCACTTAACGTAAATAAAGCTATGAATAACGCTGATTTTAAGCATTGCATTTGAACATCCTATCCTTTAAAAAAAATGAGAAATTCAATATTTAGTAAATATTTTATTTGGAGTCAACTTAAGAGCCAGCTAAGAATGCTGGCTCTTGTCACGCGCTGTTAGTTACAACGACTTTTTGCAATGTTTACGTAAGCATATAGCGCTACGTCATACTTTTTCTCAGCTAAGGATTCTATCATCAACTTGTGGTAATCTCTTTGCGCCATCAAATCCTTGCCCAAAACCTGTTCCATTTCACCAACAAGCCCCTCTAATTCACCCCTGTGAACTAAGCA
>NVUK01000008.1 GCA_002401865.1 Candidatus Aerophobota bacterium
CCCAAAAAAGAGCGGTCTACACGTAGTAGAGATCTTGTATACGCAAGCCATTATGATCGAGGAAAATTAGCCGTTTCACCAATGGGCTCCATAATCTGGTCTAGCGAGAGAATTAAAGATTTTTCTATAAATAAAAATCTGCCAGCAATAGTGAACTACTATACCAATGAGGATGTTGCGCAGTTTTCTCGTGATATTAAATGCCTTATTGACACTCACCTCCGTAAAACCAATGATAGCCCTATAGGATTAAAACCGCTGCCAACGACTATTAAAGCTCTAAGAAGATATTGGCTACTAGCCCTACAACGCTATCTGCATCCTGACAAAACCCATACATGTAAAGCTCACAACCTGCCAGATGCGGATGATACAGCGGATGATGTTGATGTTTCTGCTAACTTTAAAAAAAACTTATGTGCAGCTGTAAACGAGCTCAACACCATCCTACAATATATCCTGGACGAGACTAAGTAACGCGCATATTATTTAGAGCTTCTTGTTTTTAACAGTTGAAAAAAATAGGTTTTTACTTTAAAACTTCTTTGATTTTAACACCCATGGTTACTCTAATGTCATCTCCCGTTTCTTTACTTGGACACATCCCTTCCCTCTTTATAGCACTAGGTCCACCTGTTGTTTTACTGGGAAAATGGGGCGTTACAACACTACTACCCTGCGCTGCATATGGCGCAGCAGCAGTAGCTTTTGCAGGGATTGGCGCCGGGGTTAGACTGGGTGCTGATCAACATATACGTGAGCATGGCATGCACGATGATGAAAAAATGTATGTAACCGCTATTCATCTATCTAGCACAGCTGCCTCTATTTTTTGTATGTTCCAAGCAATCCACCATCTTAAAGGAAAAGGCACGCATAGAAGATCTGTATTACGTAAACTACCTGAAAATCTTTTGTCTATAGGGTTATCGGTCACTGTACCAATGATTAATATCCAACCTATACTTTCTAGACAAAAACGCCTTGCTGACTGGCTCTCTCTTGGTGTTTTTAGAAAAGTTATTACAGGCACTCCGCTGAATCATTGTACAGGAAATGATAGATTTTTTACTGAGCAAGGACTGTATACCTTTATACTCGGCGCTACTACATTGACTAGGCGTGAAATAACCTTTCTCCGAGATGCGCTTATTCCTATATCTAGCCAAGAAGATGTTTTATATTTCAAGACCTGCGCTAATATGCTTGTTGCTTCCCAGCAATTAAAGAGCTCTATTGCAAATCATAGACCCACCAACTACAGAGAACTATATGCAGCTCTTACGCATGATCAACCACAAGGTCAACATTATAATGGCATTGCACGTGTTTTAGAAAACGGCTCAATATTTTGGTCCTCTCCTTTAGTTGAAAACTTGAATGGTAGACTATTAGGAATGAATCAAGTTTTACAGCGTATGTATGCAAGTCAATTACCTAATTTTGCTGAGGATATTAAATTCCTGATCGAAACTTATTTGGTAAAGAGCTCCCTTAGAAAACCCATGCGCCTGGGCAAATTACCACAAACCGCTGGAGGACAATTAAGATTTTGGTTAAATTTTAACCAAACATATCTTGCGCCTAATAAACAAGCTCTATGCGCCGTAACAAATGTTCATAATATTGATCAAGCGCGTAAGAACTTTCAAAACGCATTATTTATTGCTGTATACAAACTCACTGAGCACTTAAAATCATTACCCCCCTCTCAAAACATGACCCGAACATAAAGAGTTCAAGGATACAATATGGCATCAGCTTTACTTAATATTGGAAAAGTAGCTGCTACAGTTACGCTACCTCTCGCTGCAGGATTTATTCGAGGAGCAAGTGCCGAATCTGCAATTAATCCAGCTCTTGGAGCGAGTGACCGTGAAAGGCTTTATGCTTTAACCACAGCCCTTGCGATGGAATGTTTTTCTGCTTATTGTATGCGCTCTTTATACCAATCTATGGCGGGATCGAAAAAAGCTGCCCGCTTTGCCAAACCTGTTACTGTTTTAACAGGGTCCCTATCTTTAACCGCTTCTATAACCGGACACATAAAAGGTTCACAACGGGCAAATCCAGAGGCCAATACAACCAATAGTCCTACCCTATTTACAAGTCTAAAACACAACTCTCGCCAAGTGGTAGATGCTCTCACATGCTATGACATTTTCCAAAGACTTGTTAATGGCGACCCTCTCCTTGCAGAAACAGGACCTAAACCTTTTTCTATGCAAGACATGTTTGAGACATATAGTGGCTTTAAGTTACATGGTGAAAGCTCTGATGGAGCACATGATGTAAGTTCAGGATCACAACATGCAGTTGGTGCCAACCTAGATCCTAAACCTGCTCCGCAACCTGCTGCACAACATGCAGTTGGTGCCAACCTAGATCCTAAACCTGCTCCGCAACGTGAGGTAAATGCCAACCTAGCCCCTAAACCTGCTCCGCAACATGCAGTTGCTGCCAATCTAGATCCTCAACCTGCTCCGCAACATCAAAACCTAATTAACTCTCTAAGAGAGGGCCCTAATCAAAAATTTTGGAACGAGGGAAGCGAATTTCCTACTGATCAAAAGCAGAAAAACAAACTCCTTAATGAAATGATTCGCCTGATAAATGCCTTAACCGATCAACAACTCAAAGAGCCTACATCTAATGCTGAGATGTCTGAGCTACACCTATTGTGGTATAACGCATTACAAGCTACCGTTACAAATGAAACTCTACTTGAAAAACACCCCCACTACGCAGTAGAGATCCAGAGATTACGTCTCATGCCTAACTTAATTCATCTATACCAATTAGGTTACGATCCAACTCAAGGACCTAATAGCGATTTTTGGAACTACGCCACCTTGTCTCTCGAAGCTAACACCCAATTACTTGAAGCGGCAGCAGACGTTTTTATCTCCCCAGAAGATTTTCAGAAAATTCAACAAGAAGTAACAAACCTTGACTTATCCATATCTGAAACGGCCATACGCTCTGTCTCAGATGAATGCATCAAATTTATTACCACAACTAGTCAAATACAAGCACCTGATCAACATGATCTGATATCTCTAAGAGATTGGTGGATAAAAACTCTAACCCTATTAGCAGAAGATGTGAGATGGCAACCGCTACTACTTGTGTTAAACCGTATACCCAATGCAATTAACGCCTTTATAAATAGACAAGTAATGATTCATGCTTTTGTAGAAGCTAACAATCCCACTACACTAGAAGCTAATTCTCAGCAAATTGAGGAGCAAATCACCTCTATATTCAATGGCCCTAATTCCGATTTTTGGCGAGGAATGTGCTACTTACCTGATCTACGATACCGTTCAACTAACTTTATTATTGGCGAAGCTATGGATATCATCCATGCCTTAACAGGGCAAAACATGAAACACCCCCCTTCTCGTGGTGAAATCATGACTCTATCTGATGATGAACTAAAGACTCTATCTGATGAACTAAAGACTCTACTTATATGGTGGTGGGACGACAATTTGAAACACAGACCCCTTTTAACTAGCGATAATCCACTGAGCAAACGGCTAGCTCTAATACCTATACTCTTGTACAACTCCTTCAATTATACTTTATTTCGCTTAGACACCTCTAATAAGACCAACAGAGCGAAATCCGTAGTCTACTCTTCTAAAAAAAGTGTAGAGCAAGAAATTGCTAATTAGGAAAAAGAACCTCGTTCTTAAACCAGCTTTGAATTTTTGCCTCAAAATGGCTTAGTTGAGCACTTTTTAAACACGCTCCTGTAAGGCAATCTTTTTGATGCACGCACCGCTCACTATCTTCAAAAACAGCGCTATAAGGACAAGATCCTTGATAAAACTGGTGACTTGACCCTTTTGGATTAAATGGGGCTGGAAGAGTGGGGCCAAAAAAAGCAAAGGTGGGTAAATCAATGGTTGCCGCTAAATGTAGTGCTGAAGAATCCAAACCAATTAAAGCGTGCATCAAGCGCATATGCCCCTGCCAAAGAGCGATACTCATCTTAGAGAGTTTATACACTCTACCTCTAGTGAGTTCTTGGACCTTTTCTACTTCACGCTCCTCGCTACTACTGCCCCACACACAGAAAAAATCGATGCTATATTGATTCGATAAACAATTTAAAATCTGGACCCAAAGATCTCTGCTAAGCTGCTTATTTACCCTTGAAGCTCCCATTGCAATCATCACGCTGTAGCGCCCTGAGATAAGTTTATTCTTTTTAAATATGTCTAAAACTTTTTGCTCATCTGGTGTTAATTCAAAACAGGGAGAAGGTAGAGTTTTTGTCTCTACGGATGAAAAATAACGCCCCACCACATCTAAAAGCTCTTCTGATTTGTGCAAACCCTCTTTTCTTGTTAAGCGCCTATTTACAAACAAACTAGCTGGCCACTCTCTTGATGACTTAAAAGTAAACCCCACCTTATTTTCCCCGCGCATCAAACTTAATAATAAACCGCTTTTAAGATTCGATTGTAAATCAAAGATATGATCAAATTTCTCTTTTCTGACTTGCAACAAACTCTTTATAACGCCTAAAAAGGTTTTCCCTCTCCCTTTGCGACTTTTAAGTTTTGCAACACTCAGTCCCACCACCTTGTCTATATGAGGATGCGCCTTTAGAGCGCCAGCAAACCGCGTATCACAGGCCCAAGTGATCGTGCACTTTGGAAATAATTGCTTTAAATAAGTAGGGATTGCGTAGGCATGCAAAATATCTCCAAGAGAAGAAAGTTTAACAAGCATAATTTTCATAAAAGCACCTAATAAAGCCTCGTGTGTTGATCAATTATATACAAAATAAGTAGCTAAAATCTAGTGTTATGGTTAGAATTTGTAGCTATAGCACAATTGTAAAAAAAAGGCTAACGCAAGCTATGCCACATCCGATGAAACTATTCTCTCATAAACATCCCTTCGCGATGTATCTCCTCTCCCTTACCATGCTTTTTTACCGCTTCTCTTTCTACGGAGTAGGTCTGCTTTTAGTCTTATTTTTAATCAAACATTACCATTACAGCGTTAAAGAAGCCACGCACCTATTTGCCCTTTTTACAGGTCTATCTTTTCTTATGCCTATCCTAGGAGGCTTTATAGGCGATAGGTGGAATTTTAAATCCCCTCCTATTTTAGGAGCGATTATCACCGCTGCTGGATGTTTTTTACTCTCTGTTTTATCCACCTCTTTAATTTTACCCGGCCTGATCTTAGTCGGTATGGGTAGCGGCCTTTTCGTCCCTAGTATTTACACCATCTTAGGTAAACTATATGTCAAAAACCACTATTTAAGAGAAGGTGGCTTTTCTATTTTCTATTCTATATCTACCGCTGGACTCTTTCTCTCCATGCTAATTTTAGGAGCAATACAAACCGTTAGCTGGCGCATGACTTTTTTCATCGCTGGAATAAGCTCTCTTGTAAGTATTATCCCCTATTTTTTTGCTCTAAATCAAATTAAAGACATCACGATCAAAGCGCGCTTTTTTATTAAGAAAAAAGATGATCCACACAAATTTCCTTTGAAAAAACATGAAAAAGACCGGATCGTTGTTATTTTTATTCTTGTCCTGTGCTCCATTATTTTTTGGATTGGGTACTCTCAAATCGGCTCTTCTATGACCCTATTTATTCTTAAATATACCCAAAGAGAAATTGGACAGTTTTCTATCCCTACGCCATGGTTTATTTCTTTAAACAACCTCTTTGTAATCCTCTTTGCTTTCCCCCTCTCCTACCTCTACCTCTTCTTAAGAAAAATTCGCTCCAGTGCTACTCCTCCTGAAAAAACAGCCATCTCCCTCTTCTTTATGGGTCTTGCTTTTGTACTCATGGAAAGAGCTTCCCGTTTTATTCCAGTTGACGCTGTCTCTGCAGATGTTAATCCCTATTTTCTTGTTTTCTCTCTCGCCCTTCTAGCACTTGCTGAACTATTTTTAGCCCCTATTGGTCTCTCACTAGTTACAGGAATCAGCCCTCACCGTTTTAGAGGTTTACTCACAGGTTTTTACTTTAGCTGTACAGGTATTGGGTTTTTCCTTGGTGGAGCTCTTTCTGGACTCATGCCACAACTTAGCCTTACCAGCTTTTTTGATATCTTTATCTTTTTAGCTTTTATTCCTGCTCTTATACTTCTTATCTTTAGCAAAAAACTCGATAGCATGCGCCATGCAAACTTCTTATAAAAAAGCCTTAAAAGCTTTGCGCATAGGCGCTGTTACTTCTATTTTCTTTTTAGATATAGGATTCTCGAAAGCGACTTTATAGCTATGTAATAACATTTGATCCACCTCTAAAGGATAATCAGCCTCTCTTCCATAGAGTAAATCCCCCACAATAGGATGTCCTATTTCTTTTAAGTGTACGCGAATTTGATGCGTTTTCCCCGTCTCAATTTGGCACCAGAGTGTGCTAAATTTCTTGTTGCTACTACTGCTTACTTTATGAAAACGCGTTATAGCATTAACCTCTCTTCCCTTTTTTGAGCCATAAAGAGTTTGCCCGTCAAAGGTTTGCAGCGGCGCAAGAAAGGTTTTTCGAACCCCTTCTTTTTGTGTGAGATTACCACAAACCACCGCTAAATAGGCTTTGTTTATTTGTCTCTTTTTAAACAGTGTCTCCATCGCTTTTTGCGCAATACTCGTTTTAGCTAAACATAGCGCCCCCGATGTGGCCTTATCTAACCTGTGCACTAAAAATAGATTTTTTGATAAAAATGCTTGAATACTCTGCTTATCCACAACCAAGCCTACAGGCTTATTCAAGATTAAAACGGACTCATCCTCATAAAGTATCTTCAACTCTTTTTTTGGAGTGTTTTGCTTAATTCGATGTGCAAAATCTATATCTACTTTAACCCTGTCTCCTAAAACCAAAACCCTCTTTCCAAAACGCTCAATAGAACCATTGATACGGCATGCTCCAAGATCTAAAGCACTCTTAATTTGAGTGCTTGATTTTTCTGTGTCTAATGATTTTAAATAATCAAGAAGAGTTGTTCCCACACTGCACGAGCGAATGGAAAAAGCTTGGATGCGTTGACTACTCTTTATCTTCTCCCCCATAGATCCTCGTTAATCTAGTTGCGAAACAAGTTCGTTTAAAAGCCTTACTCCAACACCTGTCGCCTGCGTCATGTGATAAGAAGTGGCCCCATCTAAATAGGCTGTACCTGCAATATCTAAATGTATCCAAGGCGTGCCTTCTTCAATAAACTCTTTTAGAAATAAAGCCGCTGTTATAGATCCTGCCATTCTCTTTTTTGAACAGTTAGCAAGATCTGCAATCGGTGATTTTAACTGAGAAGCATACTCTTTATCTAAAGGCATGCGCCAAACTTTTTCACTCGTCACGGTCGCTGCCTCTTCAAGCTTTTTAGCAAGTTTGTCTTCTGTACAATAGTATCCAGTTCTCTCTGATCCAAGTGCTACCACAATAGCTCCTGTAAGCGTTGCTAAATCAATAATACGGTCCGGCTTAAACTTTTTTTGTCCAAAAGCTAAAGCATCAGCCAAAATAAGTCTCCCTTCTGCATCCGTATTTGTTATCTCTACTGTTTTTCCCAAATATGAAGTATATACATCGCCAGGCTTGTAACTTAAACTACCAATCGCATTTTCTGTCGTTGGAACAAGTACAATTAAATTAACCTTTAAATTTTGCTCCGCTACTGCTTTCATCAAACCAATAGCCGCTGCAGCGCCTCCCATATCACACTTCATATCTTCTATATAGTTCGTTGGCTTTAAATTAAGGCCTCCCGTGTCAAAAGTTACCCCTTTGCCCACTACCATCGTCGTACTTTTACTTCCACCATTGAGATATTCCATCATAATCAATTTAGGCTCATCAGCAGACGATTCTCCAACTGCAAGAAGTAGACCCATCTTATGCGTCTCAAGTTCTTTTTTCTCTAAAACTTTCGTTTTTACGTTGGGATACTTTTTTGCTAAATTTTTACACACAGAGGCTAAATGCGAAGGCGTAGCATCTTTAGCATTACGGTTAACTAAATCCCTTGCCAATGTCACACCTGTATGCAGTTTTTGTATCTGCGTAATTTTTCCGTTTGTTCCCTCTCCGATAACCGTTACCTTATCCATATAGAAAAGCTTTCTATTATCTACCGATTTTAAATCTTCAAACAGGTAATGAGATAAAAATAACCCTTCCACTACAGCTTCAAAAACAACCTCTGCTTTAAGCCCTTTTACTTTAGGTATAACAACATTGACCCTCTTCCACTGACTTTTTCCTCGCGCTCTTTTTACAAACGCTGCTATCGCCTCTTTAATGCTATTAGAAGAAACTGTTTCAACAGACCCAAGACCTAAAAAAAGCAACCTCTCATCTTTTTCACTTCCACCAAGAACTAGCAATGTAGAGCCCTGTTTCGCCGAAAAATCTTCGTAAGCCGCAATGTCTTCTAAGGTTTGTTTTAAATCGCCCTCTGTGAAAGCAGATGCTACTTCCCCTTTCTTGTGAGTAAAAAATGGTACAACTGTCACGTCTGAAATTGGACGATCATTAATCTTTGCACATACAGTAACCTTCATAAGCGTTATCTCTCCTGGAAAAAGGGTTGTTGTTTAAAAATAAAAAAATGAATTATTTAAAAAGGAATCTGATCGCCGTCTGAATCTCCAAACGAAGAAAAAGGATTGTTTCCTGCTTGAGGAGCCGCTCCACTAGAACCAGTATTACCACCGTAACTCTGCTGCTGCGCACCACCTGCGGCAAAAGCGCCACCAGAGGTTTGCGCCCCTGTAGATGCTCCTGCTCCTTGGTACTGTCCGCCACCCTCAGATTTATCTGAACGGCCAAAAGGATTAAATCCTAATGAACTAGCTGTAAGATTTAAAGAAACTTGAGGTTGGCCTGATTTGTCTGTGTAAATCTCTGGCTTACTCATCTCTCCATAAGCAATAATTGAACTACCTTTTTTAAAGAAAGAGAGCATTTTGTCTAGATGATCACCCCAAATAGTAACCTTCCACCATGTCGTCTCTTCTTTTCCCCCTCTTCTCTGATTCGCTGCAACACGTAATGTTGTAACTTTTTGCCCGCTTGGTGTGGACCTCACCTCTGGATCTGCCCCTAAATGCCCCATGAGTGTCATATGATTCATAGCGTAAACCCCACTTAATTTTTATTGTTAAATCAATCCTCAGATTATATGGCAAACGACAATAAATCTACTCTTTTTTTTCTCTAAAACTTCTTAGATTTAAAACAAAAACCAATTGCATATATATATAAGAAACCGTTTTTTACATAAATTGTTTTTATTATAATTTTTATTATTATTTTTATTTAGACAAATAAAACTATACATGTAATAGATTGATAAAAGTTAATAAAAATAGTAAAGATTGCATATGTCTAGTTTCCCAACACCCTCTAAAAAATTTAACGGAGATGATTTACCAATAAATCCTTCTCAAGGCCGAGTAGATGAAACGAAAGATCCTAAGGCTGTACTAAAAAAGGTCATTGAAAAAGAGTTAGAAAAGGGAATTCCGATTAAATCTTGGTCTAAGAAAGTAGAAAATGACTTAATTGCCAATGTTATTGTTAGTTTTGAAAAGTACTTTCCAAAGCAATCACTTTGCAAAACAACGCTTAAGAATCTATTTAGCAAGATTAAATCTTCCATGGACACGAAAATAGATAATGAGCCTTTTTCTCTACAATCTTTTTTAAAAAACAATCTTCAAATCACTTTGCCAGCCAAAAACACGAAAGAGCCCTACACATTAAGTTTTGATTTGGCTGAAAAATTAAAAACGAGATGGAATGAAGAAAAAATAGCACAGCTTTCAATCCATGAATTATCCGCTCCTATCTGGTCCATTCAAAAGCATCTTTTATCCGATATTAAATTAAATAATTTACGCGCTCCTTTTGAAGTCTATGGCTATGAAGATCAGCTTATTCTTGAATCAATAGTTTCTTTACTTATAGACAACCCTCTTATAGAAAATAGTGATCTAGTAAATAGTGTTGAGAGCATAATTAAAAAGGTAAATATTCTTACACTATTGAATGAAGAAAAGAAAATAAAGCCGCTACTCTATACGCTTTATGCCAATATATGTAGTGAATCAGGGGTGTATGATCTTTATTTTTCCAAGTTAGAGCAACAACGACTCAAAGCTTTTTTCTCCCACTTTACCACCCTTCAATCCAATTCCAAACAATCTCTTGAAAGAGGTGAATGGGCAGAAAGACTTCTCTCTCTTTATCTTTTAGGTGTATATCTACCTAAAAACATCCCTGAAAAAGTACTCGAGATTGGTATTGAAGAATCTATCAGTCAACTCCGAGGTGAAGCTGCCGCCAAGAACACAGGCAATAAAAACTTAGTGATCTTTTTTAACGCGTCTCTCTACCTCCACTGCTTTTTTTCAAAGAATACCTCTTATGAAAAGATTAAACAATTTTTAATGCAATGTTACACTCTAACAACAAATTTTGCTCCATTTCACCAAACAACCTTCGACCGCTTAGAGTTTTTTGTTTATAGCGAGATGGAAAAAAAGCATTCTATCTTAACATCTATAGATCCGATAAGTATCACCTATTTAAAAGATATTTTGATCAAAACCCAAGTAGAAAATCCTTATTTTAGTCCAGAGTCATGTTTGAGTAAAACAATCGGTATTTGTAATCAAAGGCTTAATCTCAGCGCAAAAATCACACAAAAATCCTTTTCTCAGATTAAGTTAAAAATACACATGTGGGCCACATCTAGAGAGATGGTCATGCGTCAAATTCACATCGCTCCTGAGCACCCCTTTACTTTAGCCATCAGTAAATTATGGAAAAAAATAGTAGGGCACAAGTTAATGCGCTATATGGATCACCACAGCTTTATCGACCATGTTTTGAAATCTGTGCTTAAGGATTTTCCTGCTTTATCTCCTTTTAAAAACGCACTTAAAAAAAACCTTTCTGCCTACTACATGATCTTTTGGTATAACATGAATTTTGACTCAAAAGCATCTACCTTGGACCGTTGGCTGTTTTGGCACCACCAAAACTTAAATGCTAAAGACCATACGGGATTTAAAGATATTGAGCAGCTATGCGCCCTCTTTTTCCCTAACATCCCTCATAAAGAGTGCGCTGCTAGGTTTAAAGCTTTGATAAGTAAGGTAAAAGCCTAAAACAATCAAAGGAAGCGTTAACATTTGCCCCATATTAAGCAGGTGCGCGGATTCTATATAGTAGCTTTGGCTCTGTTTGAAAAATTCTAAAACGAAACGTGCAGTAAAGACCGTTAAAAACATCCACCCCGCTATTCTTCCACGAAAATAGATCCACTTAGAAAATTTGATGGAAAAAAATAAACACGCTACAAAATAGATCAATGCTTCATAAAGCACCACAGGATGGAGCGCTATGCCATGTTGAGCAAAAGAGCTTGAGCCAAATATCACACCAAAAAAATGTGTGGTAGGCGTGCCTAAAATTTCTTGATTGATAAAATTACCCACACGGATAAAAGCGCCCGTTAACATACCCGGAACTATAATAAGGTCTATAAGAGTCACGAAGGAAAACACAGGATACGTACGTGATTCTCTTATTAAAAAAAGAACCATCCCTACAAAAAGACCTATCACGCCGCCGTGGCTAGAAAGACCTCCTTCCCAAACTTTGAAAATAACCAGCGGATCCGCTGCGATATAATCCATTTTTTCATAAAACAATAAATGAAATAGTCTAGAGAACAGCACCATACAAGAAACGAGGTACAAGCAGAGCTTATCCACACATGCAAAAGCCTTGGCCTTTAAGTTTTCTTCCCCTTTTAAGGTGCGTAAAAAAAATTTAAAGATGAGGTGTGCCAGGACAAAATAGCTAAAGAAAATTCCCAACGCAAACAAAATACCATACCACACTACGTCATGGTTTATCCAAGGGATTGTAAACGCTTTTATTGAAGGATTCCAGTAAATCCATGCCATAATCATTTTCCTATTTCATCCCCCTCATTATAATCCAAAATGGGCGTTAATGCCCATAAATATTGCAACCTGTGTTAGAATAAGTGCTATTTAAAACGAGCATTCTGTTAAAAAAATGATTACTATCCATATCTATTCTGTAGGTAAAAATAAATCTTCATGGCTAGTAGAACTGATTAATATTTACACCCAAAGATTAAGCTCTAAATATAAAATTGAGTGGCACCTATATAAAAAAGAAGCCTCTTTATATCAAAACATTTTGCCCCTAAAAACATGGGTATATCTAACAGAAAAAGCTCCCTGTACAGACTCTATCACTTTTGCAAAAAAATTTAGATCTTGGATAGACACATCTGGAGGCCAGCTCCATTTTGTCATTGGCCCTGACATGGGACTTGATCCACAAATAGCAAAAAAAGCAACCCATAAGCTCTCTCTATCTCCTATGACGCTTACCCATCAAATGGTAAGAGCTTTTTTCTTAGAGCAGCTTTACCGCGCTGACCAAATTTTTGCAGGAACGCCCTACCACAAATAGAAATAAAACCTACCGTCTACGCAGTTTTGGCATCCATATCTCTCTAAAATAGAAAATACCCCCTCGAACAAGCGCTAGACCTATCGCAAAATCAATCACGCCTCGTACATCTAACGGTAGACCAAATTTATTAAACGCTATACCCAGTAACATCATCGATCCTATAATAATCAAACTTTGTCTTGGAAATAGACGAAACAAAGAAACCGATCCGCCATTCTTTTCTACATGGAGAACACTTCTGTTCACCACTTTTTTCATCACAAACTGCCCTTTTAAAAGACCCACCAGTGCAGCAAGAGCTAATAGCAGAGCTAAACCGGTATGGGCTGAGCCGTTAAATAAAGAAGCAAGAGGAGCCATGCCTCTTAATAACGTAGCGTCATAGCTACTACTCGAAATGGAAAAAGAAGCAAACGCGTCTGCCATATAATGCGCGCCTTTATTTAGCAACATACTCCCTGATGCCAACATGAATAAGCCAGAAATAAAAAACACCCAACCTCTAGAAATCTTTAACATAAAAAACCTTTAAAAAAATTTTATCTAATAGTTATGATAACAATAGGTTTTGATAGAATAAATGTCTATTGCAAAACTGCTCTAATAAAACATAAAAACAGTATAAAAAAGGATTACATTTAATGAATATTACACTGGGTTTCATACGCACTTTTTTCTCTATTCTGTGCGTTTTTTTTATGATATTTTTCATGATATCAGGACCCGAAGGAGCCAGTGGCGCCAACATTCTTTTAGGCCTAGGTGTGGGTCTCGCCATCGCAGCTATTCTCATAGGTTTTGATATACTATTCAGACGCCACAATTTGCGCTCATTCAATATTGTGATCATTGGTCTTTTTATTGGCTATTTTATGGGCGAGGCTTTAGTTCTAGTTTTCAACGCTCTTCTAGCCCTCACCTCTATTAACACTTCTTTATCTTCTCACTTAGTAGAGGGTATACGTGTTTCTCTATTTCTTTTCGGAACGTATCTTGGAGCGATTATGACAATGCGCGCCTCTGATGAGCTTTATGTAAGTATTCCTTTTGTTAAATTCGCCTCCCAAGGGAGAAAGAAAAAAGATGTTATCTTAGATGCCTCTGCTTTGAGTGATCCAAGAATTGTTGATCTATGTAATACAGGCATTTTAGATCACCAAGTTATTATCCCCCGTTTTTTAGCTAAAGAGCTTTTAGCTCAGGCAGAAGCGTCGGATGATACGATAAAAACGCGCGCTAAAAGTGCTTTAGACACATTAAAAAAGCTTGAAACCATCGACCACTTATCTCTACGTTTTAGTGAGCATGACTTTGTAGGCGTACAGGACATCTCTAATAAAATTATTAGACTCGCGCGTCTAAACGATGCTAATTTAATCACTTCTGATATTTCAAGCGTCCAAATTTCTAATATAGATGGTATGCAAATAATTAACCTCAATGCCCTTTCCTCGGCTCTTAAACCCCTAACAAAAACAGGGGAAATTATAAGCGTCAAGGTGCAACGCCATGGAAAAGAGCAGGGCCAAGGTGTTGGCTATTTAGACGATGGCACGATGGTTGTAATTAATGGTGGAGGGGATCATATTGGCCATGTTATCCAAACCCAGGTTCTCTCAGTAAAGCACACCTCTTCAGGACGAATGATTTTTTGTAACACGTTAGATGACAACAAAGATTCTGATGGTGGGGTATTTTATTCAAGCGATGACGATGTATAACCATAATCACTTACAGGTTAAAAGATGAAAGCTATTGGCATAGACCTTATTGAAATAGAGCGTATTGCAAGTTCTATGACCCGTTTTAAACAAGCATTTTTAGAAAAAATTTTAACGCTCCATGAGCAAGATCTCGCTCTAACACACAAAAACCCCACCTGCTTTGTAGCAGGAAGATTTGCAGCAAAAGAAGCTATTGCCAAAGCTTTAAAAACAGGTTTTGGAAAGCATTTGAGTTTTCATGATATTGAAATTACCAATGACACTTTAGGCGCGCCCCTAGCTAAGCTTTCAGAAAAAGCGCGTAAACACTTTAACAATCCTAACATCCTCCTCTCCATCTCCCATTCTAAGTCGATGGCAACAGCTGTAGCTTGTGTCTTATAAAACAGAAAAAGGGTAGCGATAAGCGAGGTAAAAAATTGTTGTTTTTTCTGGAAACGCATAGGCCCATATTCGATATTGATAACCGAGCGTCAAATCTCCCCAAACACCTATCTTTGCCAAATACTTAATACCCAAGTCAACCGAGCGGTGCTCTATATTGCCATACCCATTATCAAAGCGTGCTAGATTAATCTCTTTGGTGTTACCTAGGCCAAAATAACCCTTTCCATACAAAAAGATACGGCCTAAAAAACATTTTGTGTCTAAATGTAGCTGCGATTTGATCCAAGGCAATCCTCTATTAGCTTGGCCCATGCCGACAAAACCCCAAAGACGCGCAACGTAGGTTAAATTCAAAGACCACTCTTTACCCACCGACACGCCCGCTTCAAGGTTTGTTTGACCATGATATGGAGAACTTACATCACGCATATTTCTCGTAGGAACATAAAAAAATTGCCCTCCCAATATTAAACTTACAGGATCGCCTCCAATATCATCGAGAAGTTGGTATCTTGCCTGCGCTCCCACTCTTTGCAAACCAAAATTTAAACGGTGGGTTCGAGAAAAATCCAGCTCTGCTTGAACATCCACCTCCGGCAAGCAGCGCACTCCTAAATTAAAATCGACGAGCACATCTTTAGAAGAATATTTTTTTTCACTTTTTAAATGAGAAACATTGTCATAAAGCCTTCCACCGACTTGGGGAGTAAAATTAAACTCGGCTAATTTATGAAAATAAGGATCAATATCAAAATCTGTAAAAGATGCCGTGCGTATTAAAAAAACACACCCTATTAAAACACGCAAAAACATTTTTTAAGAAAGCCCTTTTTGTGTTAAATATCTCTCAGCATCAAGCGCTGCCATACACCCCGAACCTGCAGAAGTAACCGCTTGGCGATATATTTTATCCTGCACATCGCCACACGCAAATACGCCAGGCTTATTGATAACTTGTGACGATTTAGCCTCTACTTGAATATAGCCTGTTGCATCAAGCTCTATTTGCCCATTTAAAAAAGCTGTGTTGGGAGTATGACCAATAGCAAAAAATACGCCCCCTGCTTCTCTCTCTTCTTTTTTACCCGTACCTACATGTTCGATCTCTACATGGGTAACTACCTTGTCTCCACTCACTTTGGTCAATACATGGTCAAACAAAATTTCCACCTTGGGATGCTCTTGTGCATGTTTTGCCATAATTTTAGAAGCACGGAGTGTATCTCGTCTATGAACAATAAAAACACGGCTTGCATATTTTGTTAAAAATATAGCTTCCTCTACTGCTGTATCGCCTCCTCCAATCACATAAACATGCTTATCTTTAAAGATAGGCATCGCCCCATCACATACAGCGCACGCTGACACGCCCCTTTGCCAAAACTCTCCCTCGCCCTCTCCTGCTCCAGGAATATCAAGTTTTTTAGCATTGGCCCCTGTAGCTATAATCAAGCTATCTGCAAGAACCTGCGTTTTACTACTTTCCACTAAAAAAGGGCCCTTACTCAAATCCACTTTTTTAACATCTTCTGCTAAACACACAGTAGAAAAACGTTTTGCCTGATCTTCCATAGCTTTCATCAAATCAGGTCCCATAATACCCTTAGGAAAACCAGGAAAATTTTCTACATCGGTTGTCGTCATCAACTGTCCACCAGGAGGCCCTGACATAAACCCCATAAATACCAAAGGAGACAAATTGGCTCTTGCTGCGTAAATAGCCGCTGTAAATGCGGCTGGCCCTGATCCAATAATGACAACTTTTTCTTTACGCATCGAACATCGACCTTTATTTTTAATATATAATTCAGCACAGGTTAACTGCTTTTTATTTAAATGGCATCTACAAATATTCTAAAAAACAGACCTCTCTTTTACAACTTCAAATCAAAATATTCTTATATTTTATTTAAACACCTTTAGAAACAATTGGTAAAAAAACCTATTTTTAGTTAAAATAACACCGATTTTATTATTACTATTTTAGAAAATATCTATGAGAAGCATCCGACTAAAAGGAATTTCAAAATCTAGAGAGAGTGAAAAAATTCTTGATAAGATTAATCTCACAATCCCTTCGGGAGAGTTTTTTGCACTTTTGGGTCCTTCGGGGTGTGGTAAAACAACGCTTTTGAGAATTATTGCAGGTCTAGAAACGCAAGATGAAGGCACTATACATATAGGCAATCTAGATATTTCTGATTTAAGCATTAATAAAAGACCTGTAAACATGGTCTTTCAAAATTACGCTCTATTTCCCCACCTCAATATTTTTAACAATGTGGCCTATAGTCTTGTCATCAGGAAAGTAGCCAAAGATGAAATTGAAGCAAAAGTTTTAAAAATTTTAAAGTCTTTCCATTTAGAAAAACATATTTTCAAATACCCATCCCAACTCTCTGGGGGTCAGCAGCAGCGCGTAGCTCTAGCTAGAGCAATTATTAATGAACCGGACGTGCTTCTGTTAGATGAGCCCTTAGCAGCGCTGGATTTCAAACTTCGAGAAAAGATGTTACTTGAACTAATTGATTTGCAAGACAAAATAAAAACAACCTTTGTATACATTACCCATGACCAATTTGAAGCTTTAACTGTTGCTGACACTATGGCTATTATGAATCATAATGGAGAAATTGAGCAAATAGGGACACCTAAAGAAATTTATGAATTTCCCCGTTCAAGCTTTGTTGCAAAATTTGTAGGTTCCACCAATTTATTTTCTGGAACTCTACACCATTTAAAAACAGACCCAATCTTTACCACCGCTCACCTTGGAACCTTTCAATGCTCTTTACAAGGTGCCAATCCTTGGACTTATGAGGGAGTTGAAGCCTCTCTAAGTATCAGACCTGAAAAAATTCACATCTCAAAAAAACGTTTAGATAATTTTATTAATACGCTTGAAGGGATTGTCACCCAAATTGTTTACTATGGAAGATCCACACAATATACGGTTTTGGTCAATAATCAATTTTCTGTGCACGTATTTGAGCAAAATGCGCTCCATCTAGAAAAACCACAAGAATCGATTGATTATGATGATGCCGTTTTTCTTCACTGGCATAGCAGCAATAGTATTCTTTTAGAGGTATAAGTCTATGGTATCTATGAAAATAAACAACCTTTTTTCTAAGCAAGACAAGCTTTTTGCGCTTGGATCTCCCGCTATTGCTTGGCAAATTATTTTTTTCTACCTTCCCCTAACCCTCCTTCTAATATCGAGTTTTTTTATTCAAGATATAGAAACAGGCGCCATCTCCACTTTTTCTTTGACCCACTTTTCTGTTCTCTTTTCCCCTTCTCATTTTTCTGCTTTATTTAACTCTCTTTGGATCGCTATATTCACCTCTGTAGGCTGTTTTTTCTTAGCTTTTCCCCTAGCTATGTTTTTAGCTTTTTATGGTAAAAAATATAAAAACATCCTTCTAACCCTGCTCATCATTCCTTTTTGGTCCAATTTTCTTCTCCACGTCTATGCATGGTTTTTTATTTTAGAAAGGGAAGGTTTGATAAACAATTTACTCTTATCAATGCATCTCATCAAAACCCCTATCCACTTTTTAAATTCTGGCTTTGCCACCATGGTGATGATGATTTACTGCTATCTACCTTTTATGGTACTACCCATTTACTCAGCACTTGACCGCTTTGATCTTAATCTTTTTGAAGCTTCAGAAAACTTGGGTGCTTCAAAAAAAGCTACGTTTTTCAATATTTTAATCCCGCTCACTCTCCCTTCTCTAAGAGCCGGATTTTTTCTTGTTTTTATCCCTGCCTTTGGTGAATTTATTATTCCAGAATTGATGGGAGGGAACAAACAAATTTTTGTCGGAACCGTTGTCTCTAATTATATCATGGGATCCACTACAACTCATTTAGGCGCAGGTTTTTTTCTCATTAGCTTTGCTTTTTTAACTCTTACCTCTTTTCTCCTCTACATAGGATTGAAAAAAATTTCTAATCGTTTAATGTCACGAGGAATAAGAGCATGAATACGCGGTATAAAAAATCCCATCTATCTCTAATTATTGCGACATACATTTTCCTATATTTACCTATTTTAGTTTTAATTATCTTTTCTTTTAACAACCAAAAATTTCCCTCTCATTGGTCAGGATTCACCTGGAATTGGTATATAGAATTATTTCAAGAAAGCGCTCTTTGGAATGCTTGTTTCACCTCTTTTTTTGTTGCCACGGTGAGTACTATTATTACTCTTTTTATGGCTCTTTCTCTGATCTTTTTTCATTTCAGTGGAGGGAAAATACAAAAAACTTTGCCACTATTTTATACCAATCTCATTATTCCAGAAATTATGTTATCTATTTCTCTACTCACATTTTTTGTCTTTTTTAAAGTATCTCTAGGGATAACGACTCTCATCATTGCCCATACTGTTTTAGGCCTGGGGTTTGCGGTCCCTATGATTTATAGCCGTTATAGCCAATTAGACCCCTCTATATTCCAAGCAGCAAAAACTTTAGGAGCCTCCTCTTACCAAACTTTTACAACCATTGTCCTTCCTCTTTTAAAACCGGCACTCATCTCCTCAAGCGTTCTTATTTTTATTCTCTCTTTCGATGATTTCATTTTTTCCTGTTTTTGTGCTGGTACTTCTGTAGAAACGGTTTCTCTCTATCTCCTGTCGATGTTGCGCCTGGGCATATCTCCAATTATTAATGCCCTATCTACCCTTCTTTTTCTCATTAGCGCCGTAGCGGCTTTAATCTTTTTAAAAAGTAAAAGCAAGGGGGACAATTTAATATGAAAAAGAAAACAAGTTCGCTAACAGTAGGCCGTTTTATTATCGTTGGAGTCTATGTTGTTTTATTCGCCCTTTTTATCCATGGATTGAAACCCAAAACACATAACAATAATAATAATAATCCCGATGTGCTCCATATTTTTGGTTGGCCTGAGCAATTTTTACCCTCTACCATAAAGCGTTTTACAGACGAAACAGGTATTGAAGTAAAAACACATTTATATTTGTCCAACGAAGAGCTTTTAACCAAAATGCGCCGGATGAAAGAAGCCGACTACGATATCTTAATCCCTTCAGACTATGCAGTAAAAAGTTTAATTAAAGAGGGGATGCTACAACCCATAGATCATAGCAAACTCGATTTTTACAATAACTTCATCCCAGGTCTTCTTAATCTCAACTACGATCCTGGAAACAAATACTCTCTCCCTTATCAATGGGAAGTGTTTGGTTTTGGTGTAGATAAAAACTATTTCAAAGATTATTCCTCTCTTTCTTGGGAAACTCTTTTTTCTATCCATGATACTGGCTTAAAAATTTCTATGGTCGATGACCCTATAGAAGCTATTCAGATGAGCGCTTTTTATCAATACGGACCAAACAACTCGATGAAATTAACCCATAAACAAACACAATCTATCCTCCATACACTTAAACAGCAGAAAAAAAATGTTGAAGCCTATACCAATATGAAGCCTGACTACTTGCTCGCTACTAAAAATTGCCAATTGGCAGTATCTAGCTCTGCATGGATCCTCCGCTCTATTGAAGACAACCCCCATGTAGAATTTGTCATCCCCCAAGATTGGAGCTTTATCTCTATAGAAAATATGTGCATTCATAAAGATTCAAAAAAGCAAAAAGCAATTTACGCTTTCCTCAATTTCATCTATCAAGATCAAGTGATGGCACGCGACTGCGGCACCTTTTTAAATTTTCCCTCAATAACTACAGCCCTTCCCTTAATGGAAAACCCTCACCCTAAATATGTGCGCTGCTTTAATCAAGCGGCAAAAAAACTCTCTTTTTTTTACTTCATTACTCCCCTATTATCTGAACAAGAAACCACCAAGCTGTGGGTTGATTTAAAAACATAGTATAGAGTCTAATGCTCCCTATACCTTCGGAGTTTTTAAGCCATGCGCTATTTAATTGTTTTTTGCTTTTTGCTGCTCGCCTCCCCCTCTTTCTCATCTGTGACAAGAGATGAAAAGTTGCTTTTTGATCATGTTATTAAAAAAAAGGACCTTATAAGAGATTGGTCTTTAATCGAATATGAACAAACACTCTACCTTATAAACACACTTAATTCATCTCTTCACGCTGCTTGTTATAACAAAGCTCGAAAAGAGATTTATCACCATGCTAATCAAAGCTCCTTAGAGCGTCTTTATTCAAAATTTGATCTTATTGACACCCAGGTGCCTCCATCGAGTTTTGAGAATAAAACTGTTTATAACTCTATAACCAGGTCTCTGCATATTAAAGCTTGGTCTGAACGAGTATTGAGTGATCTTTTAAGCTTTTTTTTTACCATAAATCCTCAAAAGTGTTTAAGGCTGCCTTGGAAAAGCCTTTTAACGGATTTGTCTAACCTTTATATAGAATCAGATAGTCCAGACTACCTCCAGATCCTTAGGATAAAAAAAGAGTGTACTAATCTCCTAATAGATTTTATCGAGCAAACATGCGCGTCTGATTTAGATCTATGGGTAAAGAGTGTAAATAGTTTTAACTCAGTAGAAGATACACCCCTTTTTACTCAAGGATCGACCTGTTTTGAAGATGTAAAAAATCAAATCCTGGGAATATTATATATCCCTTTTTTAGATGAGAACGAAGACCTCTTTAATTAACGCTTAAACTAATAAAAAAAACCGCGCTCAAAAATTAAATTAAGCACGGTTTATTCTAAAATCTAAGCAAGATAGAAATATCTATTTCTTTTCTTGATTTTTTTTCGTAACAAAATCGATTACATTGCCTACTGTTTTTAGCGTCTCTGCTTCTTCTTCAGAAACTTCAAAACCAAATTTTTCTTCAAATGTCATGATTAGCTCTGTAGAGTCTAAAGAGTCTGCATTCAGATCTTCTACAAAAGATTTCTCTCTTGATACTTCCTCTTCATCCACACCTAGTTGCTCTACGATGATATCCTTGATTTCTTCCTCAATTGACATGTTATTTATCCTCTTGTTTTATATTTTTGTCTTTACACTTTTATCTAAACCGTTAAACCACCATCTACAGTAATCACTTGTCCGGTAATATAACTAGAATCGGGGCCTGCTAAAAATAGCGCAACCGCTGCCAATTCTTTGGGATCCCCATACCTTTTCATAGGGATCTTCTTTCTAAGTTCTTCTCTTTGCACATCCGTCATTTTATCTGTCATCGGTGTTGCAAAAAATCCTGGAGCTATACAGTTAACTTGTACTTTTCCGCCCAGCTCAACGGCCAAAGCACGTGTCATTCCCACCATGCCAAGCTTCGAAGCTGCGTAATTCACCTGTCCAGGGTTACCTATCAATCCAACAATCGATGCTATATTGATAACTTTTCCTCTTCTTTTAATCAAACTTCTTATCAGAGAATGTGTCATGTTATAAGCTGATTTAAGATTCACATCTAAAACATCATCCCAATCTTGCTCAACCATTCTCATGAAAAGCTTATCGCGCGTAATCCCTGCACAATTGATTAATATATCTACACCTGAAAGCTCTTTTTGTACCTGCTCAATCGCACTATTAACCACTGCTTTTTTTGAAACATCCACGCTATAGAAAAAAAACTTTTGGTCTGCATGCTTTTGTACTTCTTTAAAAGCCGATAACGCTTTTTCTCCGCGTTCCTGATTAGTGCCAAAAATGACTACCGAGACACCTTTCTCTGCTAAAGCTTCAGATATTGCTAAGCCAAGCCCTGAAGTACCGCCTGTTACTAAAGCAACTTTTTCTCTCCAATAATCCATAGTTATCCTCCTGGGGAAAGCTCAAACGAGCTTTTCTTCAAATATTTGTTTTAGTTTTGGCAAATCTTGCATTGATTCAATATGCATACTGCTCCCCTTAACCCCTATTTGAGTATTCATGCGTGACAAAGTCTTTTTTCCTATTTCAACGTATAGATCAACACCCTCGCTATCCATCGCTTCAATTCCTTTTTGCCAATAAACAGATCCCGTGACTTGATCGATCAAATTAGCGCGAACTTGTTCACATTCCGTTTCAAAATTCCCTGTAATATTCATCACAATACGTGTCTGGCTCTGATTTGTAAAATTAGCTTGTCTGATAAAAGGAGCAAGTTTCTCTTTTGCCGTTTGCATAAGTCCTGAATGAAAAGCGCCCGAAACGTCTAAACCTAAAATGCGTCTAGCTCCTTTCTCTTTTAAAACAATACTTGCCGCTTCAAGACCCGCAATACTTCCTGAAATTACTACCTGATTAGGACAATTAATATTGGCAACCCATACACTGTGTATCTCTTGTACTTCACTTTGAACAGCTTCTAAAGAAAGGCCTAAAACAACGCGCATACTACCTTTATTCTCGCACGAAGCATCGTGCATAAAGTTAGCTCTATTTTGAACAAGTAACAACCCCTCTTCAAAAGAGAGTTTACCTGCACATACTAGTGCAGAATATTCACCTAAACTAAGTCCTGCACAAACAAAAGGTTTAAATTGTGGATAGGCAAAACAAATCTCTTTCCAAATAGCAATGCTTGTTACATAAAGAGCCAGCTGACTATATTTTGTCAGTGTAAGCTTTTCACTTGGTCCTCTAAAAATAATCTCTGAAAGAGAAAAACCTAAGAGCTTGTCTGCTTTGTTAAAAACTGCTCTGCTTCTTTCACTCTCTTCAAAAAAACTTTTTCCCATTCCCACATACTGAGAACCTTGCCCTGGAAATAAACATGCTATTTTTAATTCTTTCATTTACTTCGCAACAGCTCCCTTCGTCAATACAACAGCGCCAGCAGTAAGACCTGCCCCAAAAGCGCACAGCACAACATTATCCCCCTCTTTCAGCTCTTTTTCCACGCATAGCTCATCCAGAGCTATACCCACAGAAGAGGCTGACGTATTACCATATTTGTGAATGGTCAAATAGATCTTTTCTGCCCCTATTTTAAACCGCCTAGCTAAGGCATCAATAATCCTAATATTGGCCTGGTGAGGTACTAAATAACTAATGTCTTCCTCAGTCAGTCCCACTTTTTCTAAGCTTTTCTTCACAGCATCTTCCATCATGCGCACAGCATATTTAAAAAGTTCTTTCCCCTTCATTTTGATAAAGTGCTCTTTATTTTTTACTGTCTCGATTGTTGCAGGATTTTTAGATCCTCCTGCTGGTAAAATAAGTATTTCCGGCTCTTTACCATCACTACAGAGTGTTATACCCCCAATAAAAAAGCCTTCTCCCTTATCACTTATAACACATGCAGTTGCTCCATCTCCAAACAAAATCGATGTATTTCTATCTTCATAATCGACGATCGATGATAGCTTTTCTGTCGCAACCACCAAAACATTTTTATACGTTCCTGATTCAATAAACGCCTTGGCTGTAGAAAGACCGTAAATATAACCCGAACACGCCGCTTGTATATCCATAGCTGCAGCGCTTCCGGCTCCAATCTTGGATTGAATCAAACAAGCTGTACTGGGGAAAATATAGTCAGGCGTTAAAGTCGCTACTAAAATAAGATCTACATCATCTGGACTCATGCCTGCTTTATCTAAAGCCGCTTTGGCAGCTAAACATCCCATCGAAGAAGCACTCTCTTCTGGTGCTGCAATCCTTCTCTCTTTCATCCCTGTGCGCGTTACAATCCACTCATCTGTAGTATCTACTTTCTTCTCCAAATCAGCATTGGAAAGTACCTGAGTAGGAAGGTAAGACCCCAAACCTACAATTCTTGCTTGTTTCGACGATTTCACAGCAATAGCCCCACAACAATTTATCTAGTTATAAAGGGGTATTTTAGCAAAAAAACATTAAAACCGAAACACTTTATTGTTATTTTTCCACTTTCTCTAAAACAATTTTTTAATTTGATGTAAAAAACAAATCATTTGTTTTTATGTTAAAAAATTTTTAAACTCGGAATTTTATTTTCAATAAAAGCACGCTGTGATTACTATTAACGTTAATTCTCCATAATTAGGAAAAGCGATGAAACAGTTAAAATACCCTCAACCGATAGAAAATTTAATTGAATCTCTAAGGCAAATCCCCGGTATTGGTAGAAAAACGGCTGAGCGCTATGCTTTTAATATCCTTAGCTGGCAAAAACAAGACCTTTTTAATCTAGCAAAGGTTATTCACGACATGCCCAGCAAAATTTCTAAATGTTCTACTTGTAGATGCTTAAAAAGTGATCAAGGGTGTCAATTTTGCACCTCTACTTCAAGAGATACTTCCTCTTTATGTATCGTCGCTTCGGTTAAAGATGTTTTTTTAATTGAAGAAACAGGTGTATTTAAAGGGTTATACCATGTGATTGACCACCTCTTTTCCCCTCTAGATGGTCAAATGCTTTCCAAAGAAGACCTCGCTCCTGTCTTAGAAAGAATCCAAAAACTCTGTGTTAAAGAAATTATTTTAGCCTTTGATTCCACTTTAGAGGGGGATGCTACATCTCTTTATCTTCAAGATTTAGTTAAAAATTTCTCTGTTTCCACGACTAGGCTAGCCCTGGGTATTCCCATGGGAAGTTCTCTGGATTTTATTGACGAACACACCTTGTCAAAAGCCTTTGTAGGTAGAGTCAGTGTTTAGGAAATGCAATAATTATTTGCACAAAACCCCTGCAAATGATTATAATCTGCTCTTAGCCAAGAGGAATATAGGAGCTCAATATTCGCCATTTTAGCATAAAAACACAGTTACAAAGCGCAGTAAGGATCAAAACTCTCTTTCTTTTTCTAATTGCTTTTTTACTTTTTACCCCTCCAGGACTATCCGCTTTGGAGCGCGACAACCTTGTCTTTGACGGCAAACCTGTCGCTCATATCAAAATTAGTGTAGAGAATCTCCAGCCTGGAGAAACTTTCAGCCAAAACAAACTAGTGCATCAGCTGCACACTAAAGTGGGAGATCCTTTTTCCCAGCTTACTTTTGACCGCGATCTAAAAGGTCTTAGCGAAGACTATGGACGTGTTGATCCTGAAATTGAAGTGGAGCAAGGCAAAGTATATCTCACTCTTAAGCTATGGCAGAAACCTGTTATACGTGACATTCGGTGGGAAGGTAACCATAACATCAAAACGCGTAAACTGAAAAAAGAGCTCGGTATTGAATCTGGTACTATTTTTAATAAAGACCAGTTTAACAAAGGTTTCTCTAAGCTTCGAGAACTCTATATTAAGAAAGGTTACTTCGAATCTGAATTAGAGTACAAAATCATCCCTTACGACGTAACAAATGAAGTGGAAATTGAAATTGATATACATGAAGGGCAATTTGGACACATTAATAAGATAGTTTTTCACGGTGTAACGGGTAAAGAACGGAGCGGTATTTTAGCGCTTATTAATACTAAAAAATACAATTTTTTTACTAGCTGGCTCACAGGGCATGGAACCTACCACGAAGAGCTTCTTGAACATGACAAACTCTTGATTGTGGATTATTTACAAAATCAAGGTTTTGCCAATGCCATGGTCGATATTCATGCTGAAGAAAACGAAAATGGGCAACTAATTATTTCTATTATTGCTGATAAAGGTGAACTTTTTCATTTTGGCAATATTGTTATCCATGACAACACTTTAATTAATAGCTCTACGATTAGAAAATCTTTTGCTATTAAAAAAGGGGATATCTTTTCTCCTGAAACATTACGTAATGCTGTTGAACACGTTGAAGACCTATTTGGTAAAGATGGCTATATAGAGGCCAACGTAGACTATTCTCTCTCTCTTGAAGCTTCCTCTCCTATCTACAATATAGAGCTGTCGGTGACCGAAGGAGATAAATTTAGAATTGGCCTAATCAATGTTCTTGGTAATTCTTCTACCAATAAAAATGTTATACTAAGAGAATCCTTACTTGTTCCTGGGGAAGTATTTGACTCCAGAAAACTAAAAGCTACCGAACGGCGCCTAGAGGCAATGGGCTACTTTAAATCGGTCAATGTATACACCGTTAAGACACGTGAAGATGAGAAGCTAGGAGAGAATTACCGCGACGTAGTTATTGAAGTGGAAGAGACCATGACAGGTAGCGCTAGCATGTTCTTCGGTTTTAGTAATATTGACGAAGTCTTTGGTGGGGTCGATATTGCTGAAAACAATTTCAACCATAGAGGTTTATTTAGTTGGTGGCGCGATGGAATGTCAGCTTTTAGAGGTGCAGGAGAATTTGCGAGCATAAAAGCGCAACTAGGTATGAAACAACAAAGTTACACTTTGGCCTGGATGGATCCTTATTTATTTGATAGTTTATGGCGCTTTGGTTTTGACGTGAACTACTCTGTCAGCCGCATCCAAACCGACGACTACAAGGTCTCCAGCGCAGGGGGCTCTCTGTTTGCCAACTATCCCCTATCCCAGTTTTTGACCTACGGTACTAAATATAGAATTTCTAACTCTATTGTCGATATGGATAATAAGATCCAGAATGAAGAAGCACAACTCGAGAGACAAAACAGTGGTATTGTAACAGGTATTGCTCCTTCTCTATCTTACGACTCTACCGACAACCCCTTTAAACCACATAGAGGCATTAAGTCTTTTGCCAATGCAGAGATTGCTCTTGTTAGAAGGCATAGTAAAGATGACAGGGTTTTCCCTTTCACAAAATTTGCTTTTATCAATACTTACTACCATCCTATATGGAGCAGAGGCACGCTGAAATTTAGAGGAGATCTCAAATTTCTCTACCCTCTAGGATCAGGACAAGGTGACTTAATTCCTCTTAACGAAAGATTCTTCCTCGGTGGTGAAACAACCGTTAGAGGGTTCAAGCCTTTCTCTATAGGACCAAAATTTGACAAGAACGACAACCGAGGAAAAACAGATGCTCCTATAGGTGGCATGTCTTCACTACTTTTCTCTGCGGAGTATTTACAGGAGATCATTCCTCTTCTAGATCTATTTGTCTTCTTTGATGGTGGTTCTATTTCTGAACAAACCTTTACCATTACGGATATACAATTGAGTGCTGGAGCAGGAGCGCGTGTGATACTGCCCAATAAAATGCCCATCATTGTGGGTTATGGTTATCCGCTTAATCTAAATGAGAATAATAAAGAAGATAAGCAAGGCTGGTTCGTCTCCTTTGGAGGACAGTTTTAACAAATTTTGATACAAACTAAAAAATAAACGAAAAGAAAGGAAAAAAATAATGAATTGGAAAAAAACATTAACTGTTGCCTGTACACTTGTACTGTGTAGCGCTGCTGCACATGCAGACGCTTTGAAAGTAGGTATTGTTAACTTTGAAAAATGTATTACAGAATCAAAATTTGGCAAAAAAGAACAAGAAAACTTTGATGCTGTCAAAACGCAGATGAACGCTGTAATGGGCGATCTTCAATCACAAATTCAAACTATGGCTGACGATTTTAACAATCCAGAATTAATGGATAGCTTATCGCATGAAGCCGAAGAAGAGATGAAAGGCAAATATCAAAGTCTTAATGAAGAATACCAAAGAGCTCAAAATCAGTTCATGCAAGTGATGAATCAAGCACAAATGCAAGTTCTTCACTCTATGGGCAGCCGTGTAGCTGAAGCTTCTAAAAAACTAGCAGAAGATTCTAAAAACCTACCAGAAAGCCAACAGATTTCTTTAGTAGTAAGAGATGATATCTGTTTTTACTATAACGCTCCTCAAGATGAAGTCACGAATGATGTAGTCGCTATTTTGGACAAGCAGTTTGACCTTGATCAAAAAAGCAACGCAGCAGAAAAAACTTCAGAGTCAACGACAGTAGAAAACACGAGCAAATAGTAATCTGTTTACGGAAGGAAGCCTTATGAAAAAATCACATACAGCACAAGAACTTGCCGATTTTGTGGGAGCCAAACTACACGGAGATGCCACGTTACATATTACAAACGTTGCCTCTTTAGATTTAGCAGGCCCCAGTGATGCTTCCTTTCTAGCTAATCCCCTTTACAATGAAATGATGAAAAAATCGCAAGCGGGAATCGTTTGCGTTGATAAAAGCGCAGAAATCATTAAAGGGAAAACTTACCTCATTACAGAAGATCCTAGTTTAGCTTTTCAAAAAATCGCTGAATTTTTTCTAAAAGACAAAAACCCTACCCATACAGGCTTTGAAGCCATTCATCCCTCTGCAGTCATTCATCCTAGCGCCCAGATTGGCACAGATGTAAACATTGGTCCCCATGTTGTTATTGCGCGCGATGTCATAATTGGAAAAGGGGCATCTATTTTAGGCTCTAGCTTCATCTCTCAAGGTGTTCAAATTGGAAATGACTGTGTTATCTTTCCAGGAGTGACTATCCGAGAAGAGTGTATCCTTGGCAATAGAGTAACCCTTCAACCCGGCGCTGTGATTGGATCGTGTGGGTTTGGCTTTGCCACAGACAAAAAAAACAATACGCATAAAAAATTAGACCACCTTGGCAATGTTATTTTAGAAGACGATGTTGAAATTGGAGCAAACACTACAATTGACCGTGCTAGATTTAAAACTACGCTCATTAAGAAAGGAACCAAAATTGATAACTTGGTTCAACTCGGACACAATGTTGAAGTGGGAGAAAATGTTATCATCGTCTCTCAATCAGGCATTGCAGGCTCTTCTACTGTAGGTAACAACGTAGTTATCGGAGGCCAAGTAGGCGTTGCAGGTCATCTAAAAATCACAAACAACGTACAAATAGCCTCTCAGTCAGGTATTAGCAAAAACCTAACCACTCCTGGCCCTTATCGCGGCTCCCCCGCTATACCAATGGATCAATACAACCGACGTGCTGTCTTGGTACGTAGACTAGAAAAATTATACGCAAGAGTTGAAAACCTCGAAAACTTAATTTTAAAAGATTAACGCCCTTTTTTTTACATAGCTTTTAACTCCTTTTTCCTTTAAAATACAAACTATCTTATAGTCGACCATCACCGGTAAGGCTTTAACTTAAAGTATTTTTTTTCAAGATCAGAGGGGTAAGCTATGATCACCTATTTTATAAAAAAAGAAAATAGTGAGCAGTTTCAATCTGTTGAAACACCGCAAAAAGGGTGCTGGATTCACGTTAGTGAAGCTACCACTACAGATATCAAACAGATTAGCCAGTTGATCAATTTAGATTATACGAATATGTATGATTGTTTAGATCGATTTGAAATTCCTAGGGTAGAAGTTGTCGATGAAAATGTGCTTATTTTTACCAGACACCCCGTGTCTCAAGAAGGTGGCCTTTACACTACAACTTTTGCAATAATTTTATCTCAAGATTACTTCATTACTATCTGCCCACAAAAAAGCCACCTTGTAGATAATCTTTTATCGCAAAAAACAAAAGTGACTTCAGAAAGAAAATCTAAATTTCTTATTTATCTTCTACTAAAAATCACGCAGCAGTTCACTTTAGAGATTAAAAAGACCCGTACCAATGTCTTGAAGCAAGAAAAAAAGATGTCTTTTGTCGACTCAAACGATATCATCATGCTTACTATGAATGAAGAAGTTCTTAACCAGTACCTCTCCTCCTTAATACCTTTAAGAAACGTACTGGAATCTATCACATCAGGACGCTATACAATATTGCATGAAAAAGATCAGGATTTGCTTGAAGATTTACTCAATGCTAGTATCCAGTCTGAAGATCTTTGTACCATTAACCTTAGAAGTATTAGAAGTTTAAGAGACTCTTATCAAATCGTATTTACCAACCAGCTAAATAAAACCATCAAGCTTTTAACCGCTCTAACCATTATCTTAAGTATCCCTACCATGATCGCCAGCCTTTACGGTATGAACGTCGCACTCCCTTTCAGCACAAACCCTTTTGCCTTCCTCATTATCATGGGCGGCATCGTGGTCACTTCGCTACTCTCTTTCCTACTCTTTCAACGTAAAAAATGGCTTTAAGCTTTTTTCTATAGCGCTGTAATTAAAACAACCGGATTTTCTAAATACGTTTTAAGCATCGCTAAAAACTGTGCAGCATCAGAGCCATCGACCACTCTGTGATCGCTTGCAAGAATACATGTCATCTTTTTACCTGGTACCACAGCGCCATTTTTTACTCTTGGTACATCGCTAATACCGCCAACAGCTAAAATACATGCCTGCGGAGGATTGATAATCGGAGTAAAGCTTGTCACACCATACATACCAAGATTAGACACAGTAAGAGATCCTCCTTGGTATTGCTCAGGTTTTAATTTTCCCTTTTTAGCCAGAGTCACTAGCTCCTTGACCTCTGCTGAGAGTTGAAACAGAGTTTTATAATCACTGTGACGAATAATAGGCGTGATAAGTCCTTCACTAATACTTACAGCAACAGCAATATCTACTGTTTTAAAACGGATGATTTCACCCGTTGTAGAGTTAAATCCAGAATTGATTTTAGGATTTGCCTTAGCACTTAAAGCAGCAGCACGCATGATAAAATCGTTAAATGTCACTTTTACGCCTGTATTTTTTAGCTGCTCTCTCAAATCCACCATCGCCTCAGCATCAATTTCTTGCTCTACATAAAAATGGGGAATAAACGTTTTTGACGCTTGGAGTTTACTGGCAATAGCTTTACGCATAGGAGTCATCTGCTCAGATTCAAAAGCACCCGGTTTTTCTTTAGGAGGAAGCTCTATTTTAGGAGGAATTAAGCTGCTAGGTGTACCTTTACTTAAATCACGACTCATCACCCTTCCGTGAGGTCCTGTCCCTTCAATATTTGTAAGAGAAATTCCCTTTTCTTGAGCTAGCTTCTTTGCCAGCGGCGACACTTTTTTGTCCACGTTACTACTGGTAAAAGCAAACTTGTAATCTTCTAACGGCGCAAACGGCTCAAATGCAGGCATGGGCATCGCAGACTTTTCCACACTTTTCCCACTTGGAGCACTACTTGGCTCGTGTTCACTTTCCTCTTCTTTACTACTCGATTGCTCTGCCCCTTTGGATAAAAGTGCTTGTATATCTTCATCCGCTGATTCAGAAAAAATTGCGACAGCTTTATTTACCTGTACATCGCTTCCCTCAGGCATTAAAATTTTTCTTAAATAACCACCATCGATCACGTTATACTCAACAGTCGCCTTATCTGTAGCCACTTCAAAGAGAAGGTCTCCCTCTTTAATTAGGTCTCCTTCCTTTTTATGCCACTTGACAATTCTTCCCTCTTCCATCGTAGGTGAGAGTTTTGGCATTTTTAGTAAAAAAGGCATAAGTCCCTATCTCCTTAAATTTAGCGTTTCTTCTATCGCAGTTTTAATACTCTCCACTCCTGGTTGAGAGGCCTTTTCCATCTCTTTAGAATAGGGCAAAGGTGTCTCTTTTTGACATACCCTAGCTACCGGCGCATCTAAGTAATCAAAACAGTGTTGTTGCACCATAAAGCCCACTTCTGCTCCAATACCTGAAAAGTAGTGCCCTTCTTCCGCAACCACACAAAAATTAGTCTTTCTTACCGATTGTGCTATCAGTCCCATATCTAAAGGCTTAATTGTTCTTAAATCAATTAATTCAACACTAATACCTTTTGCCGCTAAAAGATCTACCACTTCTGCGCAGTGGTGCAGCATCCGGCTGTAAGCAATTAATGTAATATCTGTACCTTCTCGAACGATTTTCGCTTTTCCAATCTCTACCACATAGTCTCCTTCTGGCACATCCCCTTTTTTGGAATAATCCAGTTCATTTTCTAAAAAAAGCACCGGATTGTTATTTCTAATCGCTGCTTTTAAAAGTCCCTTCGCATCATATGCATTACTTGGTGCTATAATCACAAACCCTGGAAAGTTGGCATAAGTAGCTTCTACATTGTGTGAATGTTGACAAGAGACTTGTGCAGCGGCCCCATTGGGACCTCTAAATACTATCGGAACAGAAAAACGGTTGCCCGACATATAATACATCTTACAAGCGTGTGAGACTAATTGATCAAAAGCTACAAAAGAAAAATTGAAACTCATAAATTCTACAATCGGACGTAGCCCTGTCATAGCAGCTCCTATACAAAGCCCTGTAAAACCCACCTCGGAAATAGGTGTATCTATTACTCTCTTATCCCCCCACTTATCAAGTAAACCTTTAGAAATTTTATAAGCACCATTGTACTCAGCCACTTCTTCACCCATTAAAAAGACGCTCTCATCTCTCGTCATCTCTTCATCAATGGCTTCTCTCAAAGCTTCTCTAATATCTATCTGCCTAGAATTTTGTACCATTTTTTCTCCAATATTAAGGGGCAAAGACGTCCTCTTCTAATGTTTCAATACGTGGAGCTGGGCTCTTCTCAGCAATATCCATAGCTTGCATAACTTGCTGCTTTTTCTCTGCTTTAATAGCTTCCGCTTCCTCTTGAGTAAGAATACCTTTTTCAATCAAAGTGTGGCCAAAAAATGTGATCGGATCTCGTTTCTTTGCCTCTTCTAACTCTGCTTTAGAACGGTATAAACCAGGATCAGAAATAGAGTGGCCTACAAAACGCTCTGTTACAGCCTCCACTAAAATAGGTTTTCCTTTCTTTAAAACTTCAGCATAAATTTTAGCAAACCCTGCGTAACAGTTAAAAAAGTCCATTCCCTTTAGAGTATAACTCTCCATGCCGTAAGATTTTGCCAGATTCTCAGCAATCGGCTGTTTAGCTACAGCTCTCTTAGTAGCAGTTCCCATTCCCCATTGATTGTTTTCAACCACATAAATACAGGGCAAATCCCAAAGAGCTGCTAAATTAAGTGATTCATGTACTGTTCCTTGTACTACAGCGCCATCGCCTAAAAAACAAATACTCACTCCCTTTTCACCTTTATATTTAAGAGAAAATCCCGCTCCTGTTGCAATAGGCAAATGACCTGCAACAATACCGTAACCTCCCAACATACGCTCAGAAAAAAAGTGCATCGAACCCCCTCTTCCCTTGGCATTACCTGCAGCTTTGCCATACAACTCACACATCAATGATTCAGGACTCTCTCCTAAAAGAAGAGCCAAAGCGTGGCAACGGTAGGTTGTCGTCCACCAATTCTCTTTTATTCCCATCGCACAAACAGCCGCTGTCTGTATTGCTTCTTGCCCTGTATAAGCATGAAAAAATCCACCCACTGCACCCGTTTGATAAGCAGCACTCGCGCGCACCTCAAATTGCCTGATAAGCACCATTTTTTCAAACGTTGCAATTAGCTCTTCTTTACTCAAACTATTCAAGACATCATCTTGACTGTGCTCAGTAAAATTATATTGTATATCAGAGCTCTCTCGTGGCGGCATTTTATTGTAATCTCTTTTTTAAACTGACTCTATATAAAAGCCGAGTATTTTATCAAGGCTTCGCGTCCCTGTTAATAAGGCATACCTGGACCAGAACCAGTTCTGGGAATAATATTGGGATTATTTGTAACAGGCACTTCGCGTATATAATCATCTGAATGGTGTACACACCCTGCGCATACGCACAGTGATAATATTAAACAAATCTGCCAAAATCTCTTTTTGCTATTAGCCATGAAAACTTCTTTGATTTTTCCTAAACTAATGTCATACTACCAAAAACATCGGATTTTTACAACGCCTAAGCCTTATGGAAAAAAGATTTATTTACTATGACACAGAAACTACAGGTGTAAATACACGAGAAGATAGGATTGTGGAAATTGCAGCGTTTGATAAAACAAACAACACTACTTTTTCCTTTCTTGTAAATCCTTCTATGCCCATTCCCCCTGGAGCGAGTAATGTTCACCATATTACAGACTCTATGGTAAAGGATGCCCCTACCTTTGACGTTATAGGTAAAAAGTTCACAGAGTTTGTAGGTGAAAATGGTATTTTAGTCGCACATAATAATGACGGTTTTGATCTACCTTTATTAAAGAGTGAATATGCAAGACATGGCATAGAGATGCCTAATGCTATTTTTCTAGACTCTTTAAGGTTTGCTAGAAAATATCGTCCTGATCTTCCAAGGCATACACTACAACACTTAAGAGAGCATTACGGTTTTCCTGCAAACAATGCGCATAGAGCCCTCGATGATGTGATCATTTTAGAACAAGTGTTTTCCACCATGATTGATGACTTAAGCCCTTCCCAAGTATATGAACTGTGCATGAAAAAACAAGAAGTTAAAACCATGCCCTTTGGCAAACATCGAGGCAAGCTTCTCTCAAAAGTTCCCAAAAACTATGTAAAATTTTTACTCGATAATGGCGCTTTTGACAAACCACAAAATGAAGAACTTAAAGAAGCTTTTCAGAAAGTGGGCTCTCTTTCCTAAAAACACTTAGATAAAAACTTATACCGTATATTCAGGCTCTTTATCTTTGTCTTTATCTTTATCTTTAAAGTGAGCCAGCCACATCTTTTTGAACTGAGGAGACTTTTGCATTAGTTCATCTTTCGTTCCAATAAAGTAGGTTTTACTATCCTCTAAGAATAGAATTTTTGAAGCGTGTTCAACAGTGCTTAAACGGTGGGCTATAATAAATTGGATCACATGATCACCCAAATTCATTAGCGCCTCTTTAATCTTTCCCTCAGAGATAGAATCAAGCGATGAAGTAGCTTCATCTAAAATTAAAATCGGTGCTTTTTTTACCAAAGCTCTAGCAATAGAAAGCCTTTGTTGCTGCCCTCCAGACAGGTTTTTACCCGTCTCATCAACGGGTGTATCATAGCCCTGTGGTAGGTTCATAATAAAATCATGTGCCTGTGCTTTTTTTGCTGCTTCAATAATTTCACTTCTAGAAAATGGTCTTCCAAAAGCAATATTAGCAGCAACCGTGTCTAAAAAAAGAAACGGTTTTTGTGATACAAAGGCAATATGCTCGCGTAAAGAGGCTTGTTTAATATCTCTAATATCTTTTTTATCAATGGTGATACTGCCACTACTTGTATCATAAAGACGCGTTAGTAGACTAGCTACGGTCGATTTGCCCACACCTGTACTGCCAAGCACCGCAATTGACTCACCCTTGCTAACAGAAAAAGACAACCCCTCTAACACCCATCGCTCTTTGTAGCGGAAAGAGACGTTATTAAACGCTATCGTATTGCAACTGCCCTTTAAAACATGCGCATCTTTTGAATCTGTAATTTTTGGCATAATATCGAGCACTTGGTAAAGCCTCTCAGCAGCTACCACACCCTTCTGGATTTCTACATTTTTCTCTGCAAATTTCTTTACAGGCTCATAAAACTGATACAAAAGACCCACAAAAATAATCAATTCTGCAAGCTGCATATTGAAAACATAAAGTCCTCCAATTAACACCATAGATAAACAAAGCGTGGTTACCATATGCAAAAGAGGACGTGTCAGAAGATCATATTTGGCTGTCTTCATTTCAAGTTTTGCCATAGCCTCGTTGTGCTCTTTATATTTTTTTACAGCAAAGGCTTCCATAGCAAACACTTTAATCGTTTGAATTCCTGATAAAAAATCGATTAAAACAGTGCTAAAAGATTCTTGTTTACCTTGCAGTTGACGTGTAATTTTTTTTACCTTTCTATTGATCAATGTAATGGGAACAAAAATCAAGGGAAGGGCAACAAAGACGATTAATGAAAGCTGCCAAGACATGAATATACAGACCAGGAATGTAGATATTAGAGTAAAAGGAGCGTGGATGTAGTTTTCCATCATGGTATAGAGAGATTTTGCAATTTGATGTGCATCTCCTGCAACCCTTGAAGATAACGATCCAATTTTATACTCGTGATAAAAACTCAAAGAGAGCTTTTGAATATGCTCAAAATACTCATTTCTCAAATCTCGACTAATTTTAATACTCATTTTTTGCGTAGCATAACGACTGATAAAGAGAAATATCGATTTAAACAGCGCCACGCACAATAAAAAAAGTATAAAAAAACTAAAGCTTTTGCCAAAAAGATAGTTTTTCTTAATAAAATAAATGGCTTTTTGTAATGCATTCAACCGAGAGTTTTTATGCATATACTCCTCAGCTGTTTCTGGAGTAACCTCTCCTTGGCTATTTTTTCCTATCTCAGGGAAAATCACGTCTATTTGGCTCTGATCAACTCCTAGATCTTTAGCCCCTGCTGGTGAAAAAAGTTGAAAAAAGTCCACCCCTTTATTAGCAATAACACCAAAAGAAATAATTTCTAACTGACTGGCAACCGTTAAACCTATAAGCGATAAGCTTGTTATAAACATCAACGCTAAGCTTTTTTTTTGACGGATGGCTGCCTTGACTAATAATCGCATAATATTCTCGAGTAAGTTTGTCTGGCTATATTACGAAAATTAGTTATTTTAAGAAAGCTTCACACGATATAATCAAGCCCTATTGAGAATTTACTCCTTAAACTCGCCAAATTTACGGAATCTGTCATACCTTTGATTAAGTAACTCCTCTACACTATATTGCTGCAACCTTGTTTCTTGCTCTAGTACAAATGCTTTCACATTACTAAACACAACTTCAGTATCATGGTGCGCGCCGCCTTGAGGCTCATCAAGAATTGTATCAATGATGCCATATCCAATTAAATCCTCAGCATGCATCTTTAACGCCGTTGCCGCCTTCTCATTCATCGCTCCATCTCTCCATAAAATAGAAGCGCACCCCTCAGGAGAAATAACTGAATAGTAAGAATGCTCAAGCATCCCCACCACATCGCCTACAGCAATGCCTAAAGCTCCTCCAGAACACCCCTCACCAATCAATACAACAATAATAGGAGTGCCAAGCTTAGACATCTCTAATAAGTTCACCGCTATAGCGCTCCCTTGACCTCTCTCTTCCGCAGCAAGTCCAGGAAAAGCTCCTGGTGTGTCTACAAGAGAAAGTATGGGAAGAGAAAACTTTTCCGCCAGCTTCATCGCCCTTAAAGCTTTTCTAAAACCTTCTGGATGGGGCATGCCAAAATTGCGATATAAACGACTCTCTGTATCAAAGCCCTTCTCCTGAGCTATCACAACAAATTTACGTCCTTCAATGACGGCAAAACCCGTTATAATAGCAGGATCATCGCGATAAAGCCTATCACCAAAAATTTCTGTAAATTCATCAGAAATAGCCTTAATATAATCCACTGATTTAGGCCTTTTAGGATGTCTAGAAATAGCAACCCTTTCCCATCTTGAAAGATCGGAATATACCTTTTCTTTCAAACTAGTCAATTTTTCTTCAAGCTTTGCCAGCTCATCATCCGACCAAATTCCATTTTCTTGGTTTTGCTCTCTTAATTGCTTGATCGTATCTTCACAATCAAAAATTTGCTTCTCATGGCTTAACATTGTATTAA
Source organism: Candidatus Aerophobota bacterium (assembly GCA_002401865.1). Classification (GTDB taxonomy): domain Bacteria; phylum Chlamydiota; class Chlamydiia; order Chlamydiales; family Simkaniaceae. The sequence continues at coordinate 37,810 of NVUK01000008.1, forward strand.
ACTTCCCCCCCTGGCTAATCCAAGGTCATTGTATTAAAATCAAACAGCGTCGCATCTCTACAATCTTTTACAACTTCAACATACGTTGGTTTTGTAATAACAATCGCATATAGCTCTTCTATATCTTTTTGAGATAAACGGACGCACCCATCACTCTCATATTTACCCAGAACGTCAGAACACTCCCTATAACTCACTTGAGAATCATCCTCTATCTCCTTCCACGGTGCCCCATGAAGACCATACCCCTTTGCACTGATTTCAAGACCTGAAACTTCCTCTTCAAAAGGAATCCACCTAGTTCCAAATACTTGAATTAATTCTACTTCATTGCCCTGAAATAAACCCACAGCCCCTGGTCTATAAGAGGCCACTTTATCCCCTAAACGAAATACTCCAAGCGGCGTCAATGTTCCCGAATCAAGCATAGGGTCAACTCTACCCAGCCCCACAGACATCGTCTTTAAACACACTTTCTCTCCTGTGTCTAAATCGTGGTAAAAAAACCACATCTTAGCTCTAGATATGTCTAGTACCATAATGAAGTTAATGTCTTTATCTGGAGAAAGCACATTAAAATAATCCCCTCTCCTTACTTTCTGCGTCTCATAATCGATTTTTTGGTTTAAACTACGCGCTATAAAATGACGCGAAGTTTTGTAATGCGTTGCATAATCAGCAATCCACACAGGCCTACCTTTAATCCAAGGCACTTTACTCACATATTTTACCGTCGTCACAATAGGTGCCTTATGCGCTCCTCTAGCAAATAACGTTCCCACCTTGTCTACATGGTGCTGTGAAAACTTATCCGCCTGATTGTCACTGTTGAGTAAAACCAAAGCGCTTGGATTGTCCTTAGATTCTACCTCACCATCTGCTTCTTTTGCAGCCACCTGGGCTACCTGGGCTACCATTTCCGTACCCTCTTGAGCCTTAATGGCAGTAACAGACCCCTTTCTCTTCTTTATGAGGCCCAAACTACCTACAAGGGCAAATAGACATAATGTTGCAATAATCAGTGCTCTAGGCATAAAATTTAATTAGCTCCTTTTCTACTCCATTTAAGTAGAATAACTCTGTACGATTTTATCAAAAATTGACGTTTTCATTCAATGATTTCCTTGAATCTTTTCCCCTTTTGACAAAGTATTTTTATATTTTTACGCATATAAATTTTTATGTTATATGTATTGTAAATGTTCTTTCCATGCCTTTTAAACTATAAGCTATTAAAAACGAAGTTTTCCAAAAAAAGTCTTTACGTGGAAGAGGCGCTATATATATAAAGATTTCTTTAGAAAAGCTCCAATGCATAGAACTACTTCCTACCAGCTCTAATTGCTTAACTCTCCCCTGAAATCCATTAAGGCCTTTTTGCTCAACCCGTACGTTTCCATTGATCACGATATATTTAGCCTCTACAAAAAATGTGAAGAATGTATTTATCTCTGTTTCCACAGATTTTTCTGCTTTAAGGTATGTTTTCAAAGCTATTTTTTCACCAAACGGTTCAAAGCTAAAAAACAAACTTTCTTTACTTGGAATGCTTTGATTGTCTTTTTGATCCGCACAACGAGACCATAGAGTAAAATCATTTATTTTTAAGTCTATATTTTGGTAAATACCAAAGCAGTCTAGGCAATCAAGAGATCCTTTTAACGGGCCCATAGCAGAAATTTCTACATCCCCTTTTTTCAAAAACCCGAGGCTAATATTTGATCCTTTAGAAAACATTCCTCCTGTAAAAGGAGCGTGATTCAAAGGAGAAAAACCTAAAATATTTTCTAAAGAATTGAGACTATTTTGATACAAACCAGGTTCAACGCTCACTGCATTTGGTGTTTGCTTTTCAGCAAGAAGAAAAAGAAGCGCAGCTACCGGATCTGTACCAATTTTTTCTTTATCTATTCTAGCTTTCAACATGGCAAACGTCTCTTTTTGCAAATAGAACGAGCGCATCAAATCAGATAGAAAATCTAAATGAGAAAAGGATCCTTGATCACTTCTACTCCACGCACTGTATAAAACGGATGAATTTTCTTTACTAATTTGAAGCAATACTTGCGCTAGTTGATACCCTTTATTCCATAATTGCGTAAGTCCCCAAGCCTTGCCCACCAGACCTAAAGCTACACACAGATGGAGTAAATATTCACTACTAGGCGTAAAAGATTCTTCTGATGAGCGGTGTTTACTTTTAAAGTAGGAGATTTTAAAGCCTACTTCATCGATAGCTCTCTCTTGCAAAATGGATAAAAGCAAATAGCAAAGTGTATTTTCCCCGGCAAAGTATGCTTGCTCAAAATGGAAAACAATTTCCTCCATTTCTAACGCGTCAAGATGGATCAATCCTTCTCGATGATAAAAAAAAGCTACGTTAACACACGCTAACGCAGCTATATAATCATCTAAAGAAACAAAGGCTTGTTTAGTAATAGTCGGTAAATACTTACTAAAGGCTACATTAAAATTTTCTACGCTCAGCAAAACAGTGCCGCGCATATCCATTTTCACCTTATCTAAATCAGTATCGATCGCCCCATTCATCATACTTACCAAAACCTTATCTCAGCTAAACTACACTCTCTACTTGAGCTTCTTGTGAATCACTCGCTTCAATCAAGCTCTTCATGTTTTTCCCTGGAGTAAACTTAACAGCTTTTCTCTCAGGTATAAGAATAGGAACTGCTGCATTTTTAGGATTTCTTCCTACTTTCTTTTTTCTTGTCACTACTTCGAAAACACCAAAATCTCGAAACTCTAACCTATCTCCTGCTTTTAAATATTGTGTGACACAGTCTAAAAACGACTGCACAACAATTCTAACTTCGTTAGGATGCACACCTTTACGCAATGAAATCTCATTAATTAGTTTCTTTTTTGTAATTGTTTCCTTCTCTTTATGGCCTGACATCGTGAAAAAACTCCCTGATTAACTTTTTATTACTTCTTAGATCCCTCTTCTCATGAACTCTTCTTTTCTTTCAACGAAAATCGTGAAAAAACAATCCTAGTACAAAGCCCTATGTGGGGATCACTACATTACTTTAAAGTTTATATTCCTCTAAAGCACCTTTTATTCTTCTAGTTCTATTAATAACTTTTTCTTCTTTCCCGCTCCAAGCAACAAATAACGGTGATCAATAATATCCAAATCGCTTATGAGGTAACTACTCTCATCCACCCTGTTATTATTTAAATACGCGCCTTTAGCTTTTATTGCTCTTTGCGTTTCCCCTTTACTCTTATAAAGCCCTGCTTTTACCGATAAATCAACATAAGAAAAACCTACTACTGCGTGGCGTGCAAACGTTTGAACAGGAATATAATTTTTTACTTCTTTAAGCAACTCTCCATCGAGTTCTGTTTTAGATCCCGGCGAGAGTAGCTGCGTAACTTTAAGGGCTACTTCCATTCCTTTTTTTCCATGCACAAACTGTGTCACTTCTTTTGCAAGAATTTTTTGCGCTTTAAACGGCTCCATACTGCCACCAAGCATCTCTATTTCTAATTCTTTAATTTCTTGTATCGGTAAAAATGTTAACCTCTTGAGTAAACAAAGCACATCCTCATCAGCGACGCGTACTAGATATTGATAAAAGTGAAAAGGGGAAGTCTTAGATGCATCCAGCCATACAGTCCCTTCTTCGGTTTTACCAAATTTTGTCCCGTCACTTTTTGTTAAAAGAGGATAAGTAAGACCAAATAAGCTTTTTCCTGTAAGTTTTCGATGTAGCTCTATTCCTGCAGTAATATTACCCCACTGATCACTACCACCCATCTGCAAGCTTACACCCTCTTCTTTGGCTAAATGATGAAAGTCGTAACCTTGTAACACTTGGTATGAAAACTCTGTGAAACTCAGCCCCTCCTCAGATTGCAATCTAGTACGTACAGAATCTTTACCTAGCATCGGTCCCATTCTAAAATGTTTACCTATATCTCTTAACACAGATAAAAAAGAAAAGCTGTCCCACCAACTTGCATTATTTAAAAAACGCGCCCTACTCTGATCTTCTCCTTCCAAACACTTTTTAAGCTGCTCAGTAATAGCTCTAGCATTCGTTTCAATAGTGTCCTGCGACAAAAGAGGTCTTTCTGTTTTTTTTCCTGAAGGGTCTCCCACTTTCGCTGTGGCGCCTCCAAGAATAAAATAGGCCGTATGGCCTCGCTTTATAAAATGACAAAGTGTTACCACGCCAACTAAATGACCAAGATGCAAGCTATCTGCAGTGGGATCAAAACCAATGTAAACCGAAACAGGTTTATCGACATGCTCAGCTAACTCTTCAGAAGTCACTGCATCAATACACTCTCTTTCTCTTAAAAACTCTACAGCATTTTTCATCTTAAGTTTAACTCATTGAATACTATCATCTAATGGCATCAATCCTACCTTGACCACACTATTTATTGCAACGATTCAAAACAGCTTTTTTGCACGGGCTATTTTATCAATTAACTGCTTCACTTCACACGAGAGATTTAAAGAAGAGCTTAATTGTATCTGTTTATTCTTAAGACGTGTTCTTTGCGGCGCGTTGCGCTCTAAAGAGCGAAGTATTGCCATCTTTACTCTAACTAGCGATTGATCTGTAATTTCTCTATCATATTGCTTTAACCTGCGCGATATTTTTTCCCGTTTTTTTAAAACAATTAAACTCTCATCGACAGGTGCACTGTTATCGCGTTTTTTTTTTGGCATAATTAAAGCAATACTCCCGTATAAAAGATCAACCTCGTTAATTATTACCTTGTCACGAAAAAATTTTTTTTTCAAGATAATCACAAATACAACTGTTAAGGAATATTACTCTCATGACAAATGAAGCGATTAAAAAGCCCTTGGAGAAAAAGCATCTCAACTTATCACAGATAATATGTACATCGGCATTGGTACCGGATCAACCGTACACTATTTCATTAAAGCGCTTGGAATCCGTTGTAAAGAGGGGTTAAACGTGCGCGCTATTGCAAGTTCTAAACAATCCGAGAAACTAGCGAAAGAATCTGGTATTACTATCGTAGAACCTTTACCCGATCAAGCCCTAGACATCACTGTGGATGGTGCAGACCTTGTTTTTAAAGACCGCTCACTTATTAAGGGGGGCGGCGGCGCTCTGTTAAGAGAAAAAATACTCGCTAACGCTGCAAAAAAGTTTGTTGTTATTGTCGACGCATCTAAAATTCATACCGACCAAAAAAAAGTGGCTTGGCCTGTAGAAATTATTCCCTTTGCTAGTGCTTTAACACTCCAAGCAATCCGCAAGCTCTCTATCGATGGCACTATCCGCTTATCCAGTGGCACTACGCCCTACCTAACAGATAATGGCAATTACATTTTCGATGTTAACTGCAATCAAAATGGAGTAAATCCTCACCAACTACACTCCCAACTATTAGCCCTGCCTGGAGTAATGGAAACAGGGTTTTTCCCTCCTATTGCAACTAAAATTATTGTAGGTACAGAGCAATTAACTACTTATGAATTTACCTAATATTTTCTCTTTTCTCAATAGTCTCAAGCATGCTATGCGAGAGAAAAACAGAGACTATTATGCCTGCCCTTTATCCCCTCTCTCTTTCATCTTTTGAAAGCTCAGACAAATACACTTTGTTTCACCTGCATTGTAACAACATCACCTTTCCGCTTTTCTCACCCCCTCTTCCTCTTTCTAAAAATGATATCTACAACCCCCACGAAAAAACTTCTCTTTTAAGCCTCACTTATTTACTTCCAAAAGTATTATCTGCTAAGTGGCTTCAAGCTGTTTTTTACGCTTGTAACAACAATATTTTCTCTGTAAAAATCTACCTCTCACATAAAAATGACAACATGGATAACGTGACAGAACTCGACATTAAACCGAGCGACGCCCTAGTGCTTTCCTTAATAGAAAACATTGATCTCTACTGCACAGATACACTGGTACAAACACTTGAAAAAGAATATTCTAGCCTTAATAGCTTACATTGAATTTGGCATTAGCAAGATGGATAATAGCATCCACAGCGGCTAAAGCATCTTCCCCTTTCGCACTCACTTTGACTTCTGCCTGAAAAGGCGCCGCTAACATCAGCAAACCCAGCACAGACTTAGCATCTGACTTTGTGCCATTGTAGGTAAAAAAAACATCACTTGAATAATTGCGTAAGCATTGCACAATTTCCGTTGCCGGTCTTGTATGTAACCCTTTTTCATTTTTAACAGTGAAAGCCTTACTTACTTCAGTATCATCTTTAATCATAACTAAAAAACTCCGAACCAAGCTTAAAAAAAATACTAAAAACATTCAAGAGTTTTTTTAATCTTAACTTATCTGTTTAAGTAAATAATCAAAATGATCGATCGTTGTATCAATAGCCCTGCCATCACGCATACAAACTCCTGCATTGTCCAAAAGAGTCACTGGATCCCGCGTTGATCCTGAGCACAGAAACTCTAAATATTTCTCTTTAGCTCCTCTCTCTCCTTTAGAAACTTTATCATGCAACGTCAAGGCAGCGCTGATACCTGTAGCATATTGATAGACATAAAAATTATAGTAAAAGTGTGGAATTCTAAAGCACTCTACAGACAAGCTCTCATCGGTCGCTAGGCTTGGGCCATAATACTCTTGATGAAGTTTTAAGTAGATCTCTTTAAAAAGTGGCGCACTTAAAGGACGTGACTGCTCGACAAAAGTATGAATAGTCAACTCAAATTCTGCAAACAACGTTTGTCTAAATAATGTAGCGCGAATATTGTCCAAAGCAAAATAGATCAAACGTTTTTTCTCCTGCTCTGTTGACGCTTGTTCTATCAAATATTTAAGTAACATTTTCTCATTAAACGTAGAGGCAACTTCGGCAACAAATATAGAGTAGCTAGAATCCACATAGAGTCTATTTTTATTGCTAAAATAACTATGCATGCTATGGCCAAGTTCATGTGCTAGGGTAAAAACATCACGTAAAGAGCCGTTAAAATTCATTAACACATAGGGATTAGAGTCAAAACAGCCACTAGAATACGCGCCGCTTCTTTTGTTTTTATTTTCATACTTGTCTACCCATCGCTGCTCTTTGAGCCCCTTAGTAGCTATTTCTATGTAGTCACTACCTAAATCTTGCAAAGAGCTGAGCACCATATCTCTCGCTCTCTCATAGCTATAACTTTGATCCGCAATTTGAGTTAGTGGCACTTGCAGATCATAAGCAAACATTTCATCCAGGCCCAATGCTTTTTTCCGATGCGCAGTGTAAGCGTGTAATGAAGGAAGCCGCTTTTTTACGCTAGCAATCAAATGCATATAAACAGCTACATCGGCCTCATTTTCATTTAAAGCTGCATGTACACACGACTCATACCCACGTGCTTTGGCCTCTAAATGGTGTGTTTTCACTTGCCCTGTTAAAAGCTCGCTAAAAGTATTTTCATGCTGCTTATACGCGCCATGCATATTTTCAAAAGCTGATTTTCTAAGTGTCCTGTCTTTATTTTGCATATATGAACCATAACGCCCATGAGACAGGGGAAGACTCTCCCCTTTTTCATTTTTACACGGCTCAAATTCAAGATCCGCATTATCCAAAGCGCCAAAAGTTTTAGATATAGAACGTGTGGCATCTTTCGATAAAGAAAGAATCAATTCTTCTTTTTCTGATAGGATAAATGGTTTAATATTTTTTAATTGCCGCAACAAATTCTTATAATCTACAAACAGCACATCCTGAGTTATCGCATTAAATAGCGCTTCATCCAGCTTTAAAATTTCAGAATTAGCCCAAGACGTGGCCGTTTTAAACTGATTAATCATCAGCGACGCCATTTCAAATAGTTCCTTGGCATCGCGACTAGCAATATCTTCATCAAATTTCAAATGAGCATAAGTATAAATCTTAACCAGCCTACGCTCTACCGCGTAATATTGATCTAAAAATTTTTTTAAATTTTCTTTTACGTTGAGCTTTCCTTTAAGCTCAGAAAAGTCAGGCCACTGCCCTTTATCTCCTGCAAGCTGTCTCATCTCATCCAGACGCCTAGCTCCCGCTTCTAGAGAGAGAAAAATTTTCTCAACATCCCATTTATCATCAACGTTAACTGCACTTCTTTTTTTTAATTGGTCCTTCTCTTTCGACATAAATAATACACAACTCCTCAGCTAACATCATAAATTTTACTGTAAAGATAAAAATATATTTCGTCTATCTCATCAGGACTGTCAAGCAACAATTTGATTATTTTAGCACTTTTACTCTTTCAGTGCTAAACCGGTTGATAAAAAAAGGTGTTTTTGATACAATGGTTTCAGTTTAGATTCGATTTTTAAAGAGGAGAAATGGTTAATGGCCGCACAAACTTTATCAAAAAAAACATTAAAGCCTTTAGGTAGCCGAGTGCTAGTTAAAAGACTTGAACAAGAAGACACATTAAAAGGGGGAATTATTCTTCCGGATTCTGCAAAGAAGAAGCAAGAAATTGCGCGTGTTATTGCCGTAGGAGAGGGTGATTTTTCTAAAGATGGAAAGAGAATACCTATGCCTGTAGAAGTAGGACAAAAAGTTCTTATGGATAAATATGGTGGACAAGAAGTGACTATAGAAGATGAAGAATTTATGGTTCTTCGTGCAGACGATATCATTGCTATCATTGAACAGTAACCTTAAGGAGAAAAACATATATGGCACCTAAAATTATAACATTTAAAGAAAATGCAAGAAGCAAAATCAAAAAAGGGGTGGACACTTTAGCGCAAGCTGTAGCTATAACACTGGGACCTCGTGGGCGCAACGTAGCCATCGACAAGCCTTATGGACCACCTCATATAACGAAAGATGGCGTAACGGTCGCAAAATCTATTGAACTAGAAGACAAAGAAGAGAACATGGGCGCACAGATGGTCATGGAAGTAGCGAACAAGACAGCAGACAATGCTGGTGACGGTACTACTACAGCGACTGTGCTTGCACAAGCGATCTATTCAGAAGGGCTAAGACTAGTTTCTACTGGATCAAACCCTATGATTGTAAAAAAAGGCATTGAAAAAGCTACACGTTGTGTAGTTAAAAAATTGCAAAGCGTAAGTAAGGCGATTGAAAACAGAAGTGAGATTGCTCAAGTGGCTACTATTTCTGCTAACAATGACCCTGAAATCGGTGAAATGATTGCTAACGCTATGGAAGCTGTCGGTAAAGATGGTACAGTTACTGTAGAAGAGGGTAAAGGTTTTGAGACAACTTTAGATATAACACAGGGAATGAATTTTGACCGTGGTTACCTCTCTTCTTATTTCATTACTAACAGTGAGAAACAAGAGACAGTTTTAGAAGATGCTTATGTTCTTATTTTTGATAAGAAAATCTCTTCTATGAAAGAATTTTTACCTGTTCTTCAAGCTGTAGCTGAGAGTGGACGCCCACTTTTAATTATTGCTGAAGATGTTGAGGGTGAAGCTTTGGCAACACTTGTAGTTAACAGATTACGTGGTGGACTTAAAGTTTGTGCTGTAAAAGCGCCAGGCTTTGGCGACAGACGTAAAGAAATGCTTGAAGACATTGCGATAGTAACGGGTGGAGAATTCATCAGTAGTGATCTAGGGATCAATCTAGAAACAGTGACTCTTGAGCAGCTAGGTAATGTAAAAAAAGCAATTATCAAGAAAGAAGAGACCACTTTGATCGAAGGCGCTGGTAAAAAAGAGAGCATCGACAAACGTATTGAGCAATTAAAAGCGCAAGTAGAAGAATCTTCTTCTGATTACGACACAGAAAAGCTTAAAGAACGTTTAGCAAAACTTGCTGGCGGCGTAGGTGTGATCCGTGTAGGTGCAGCTACTGAAATCGAAATGAAAGAGAGAAAGGACCGCGTTGATGACGCGCTTCAAGCAACCAAAGCTGCTATGGAAGAAGGTATTCTTCCAGGTGGTGGTAGCGTTCTTATTCATTGTATCAAAGAAGTTGAAGCTTTAATTGGTTCTTTGAATGACGAAGAAAAAATGGGAGCTAAAATCATTATGAAAGCTCTAGAAGTTCCTCTAAAGCTTATAGCAGAAAATGCTGGGCAAGAGGGCTCTATCGTTGTAGAGAAAGTTAAAAACATGGAATTATACCATGGATTTGATGCTTTAAACTACAAGTATGGCAACATGATTGAAATGGGAATTATTGATCCTACCAAGGTGACAAGACTTGCCATTGAACTCTCTTCTTCTATCGCTTCACTACTTCTAACAACAGAAGCGATCATTTCAGATGACAAAGACGCAGCAGATGCTGGCGCTGGTATGCCTGCAGGCGGAATGCCTCCTATGGGCGGCATGGGGTATTAAAAACACCCGCTTTGTTTTCACTACATTTTTAAAGTAGAAAATACCTTGAGTTAAAAAAAAACTCGAGGTATTTTTTTGCCCTGTGTTAGAGTAGAGAAAAAGAGATGCCTTAGAAGGTAGGAGGCTTTTTTGATAAAAACATTAAAAGCGCTGATAATCATATTTGTGATTGCGTGTACTGCTCTTGTTACCACCTATTTATCACTCCCCTTTATCCTATCAAAAAACATCAAAACGATGACACAAACTCCCGTAAGTGTAGGCTCTGTTACGCTTAGACCGGGCAATATGTCTATACATGACTTTATTATATATAATCCCCCGCATGCCTTATCTGATATTGCTTTAAGTATTGATCACACCGCAGTTGATCTCTCTTTAGATGAGTATATGCAAACAGACTCTGTAATTGAGAGTGTAGAACTCGAAAATATTTATATTAATATTGAACTCTATGACAAAAAGCGCACGATGGGCAACTGGCAAACGATCATGGATAATATTAATCGTAGTCAGCCCCAATCCCAGCCCACAGTAACAGATGCTAGCTCTTCAGATACTGTTATTAGAAGGCTTATATTGCGCCATATTAATATTGATCTAATGCTCTTTAAATCCCCTATTAAAACCTATCACATTCCCCAGCTTGTCTTCCATGACCTATCTACAGGTAACGGTCTTCCTGCAAAAAAAATTGTAAGCGCTATAGTTAAGAAAATTATTCCCTCAATTTTCCTTGAGACAGGCATTAATTTTGTACTGAAATCCCCTGGAAAAATTATTAAAGATACGTTTTCCCCTCTTATTGCTCCTTTCACAAAAAAAAGTAATAAGCAGAAAAAAGAGCAAAGTAAAACGCCCTCTAATAACTAAAACTTTGTAGCAATACCGACTCTACCGATCCACCCTGCATCTAAAATATAGCCAGGATAATACCCTTGGCTCTTATACCCAATTTTCACATAGGGCAAAGTTTTTTTGCTGTCGGTTAGATTCAATGTTGCGTTGAGTAAAATAGCGCCTCCATACCTACTTTTCGAGGGTAGTGGCGTATTGACTCCGTCAACAAACTCTAGCAGCGTTGGAGAGACTTCAAAATTGGGCTGTTTCCACATATCCACTTCTAAACCAAAATTAGACCCGGCCACTTCAACAAGCGTTGGCATATTGACATGCACCCCGCCAAAAGTAAACTGGGCTAAATTTCCCCACCTCATATCGATAGTTATGGGCATATTATTCCATTTAAAATAGCCCACTACATCATTTTCAATGCCATACGGAGTGAGCCGCGCTCTAAATGCGGGCAAAAACTTTAAATTGTTTCCTTTAATATCAAAACTAAACATAGGAACTTTCATTGTTGTTCCCACTATAATATACTTAATCTCTGCATAGAACGAGTACCAAAGCATGGGATCGAGTATATTACACGACAAATGCTCTGAAACCTTACGCACCGTTAAATTTGCACTCGGATAGAGATTGTTGATATCAAATACATAGGCCAGAATATCATTGCCTTCTGAGAGAAAATTGTCTTTAGTAGGAAGAGTACCTTTAATAGAGTTAGAAGCATATAACCAACTAGATAGAGCACTCTCGATATATAGCCCCCCCAACCTAGAATTAAGCTCTTCTTTCTCTACCCACTTATTTGCAATAGTACGCGCCATAATACCCTCAGATTCAAGACCTGCTATATCTATAGACAATAAATCGCTTAATGTCGCCTTACTATCATCTACACAAAATTGTGTTGATCCAGAAAACAGATCATTCTCATACCCCGTAATCATAAATTTATCTCGCCCTAAAGAACGTATTCTAAAGCCATGGCCAAAATATTCATGTTGCCAAATCCCCATGTATCTACCCAAATTAATCCATAGGCTATCCTCAATGAGCCGAATCAACATGGCAGATATTTTTTTGGGATGTTTTCGCAGCGCAGGTATTCTTTTATCTTCTAACCTACTAAGCGTATCAAAGGCGGTATAAATATCCTCAGCCCCCATATAGGGTGAAAAATAGGGATCTATCACCAGCTTATTATAGGTAGTATTATTGTATGTTTTAATCTCATCTGGCTCTTTTTGCTCGTGCCCAAACACACCTACCAAACTAAAAACACCTACAAGTGCTACAAACCACTTATGCATACAAACCTTTAAACCATTCTAAAATCAATAGAGGTTAATAAAATAACAAAAATAAGTCAACGTATAACAACTTACATTTGATAAAAATTGAAAATTAAACTATTAATAAAAATAAACAGAGTAAAAACATGAATAAAACTATATCTTGTTTACTATTAGCTTGTTGCGTTGTTTTTTCACCGATTTACGGCGATCAACCCTTGCTTAATAAAGCCACTTTTACTCCTGCGCAAAAATCCCAGAATCCTGAAGAGAGTTTTATGTTTGAAGGAAAAGTTTCTTACTTTATGCCCTCCTCCTCTCAAGTGAGTAATATTTATCACAATGGATGGCTCAATTACCAAGTTTCAGCTACGTACCTTTTTCCTATAGGCCTTGGCAAAGAGCATAAAATTGGTGTATTTAGCAGCTTAAACTACTTGCATTCAAGAGGAGAGTCTTTAGGGGGGGATTATTCTACACGTATCCGTATTTTACCTTTAACATTGGGACTGCGCTATCTTTATGCTTTTTACTTTGATGATATAGAACTCGATGTTTATGGCAATTTAGGCGCGCGCTATAACTGGATTAATATTCGTAACCACTGCCCTTATGTAGAAACAAGTGTAAACCCCAATTGTTTTGGAGGTGTAGCAGAACTTGGCGCTATAGCAGCTTTTGCAAAATATTTTCTAATAAATGTCTTTATGGACTACAGTGTGGCTAACACTTCATCTAGCGTCTCTAAACCCTTTGTCTACAAGCAAACGCTAAGTATTAGCGGATTTAGTATAGGTGGCGGTTTAGGCGTACGGTTTTAAACAAGGAGCCTTACTGTGAAAAGATTTTTTATTGCCTTACTAACCACTTGCATTCCTCTAGCGGGCTATACCTCGCAACTAATTCTTAACACACTGGCTGTTGAAAACAGGCAGAAAGGGTATGCCATTGGTGTGTGGGTTGTCGATGGAATGATTCAAACCGCTATTTATAATAATGCTACGCAAAATTGGTCTCCTACACAAGATCTTTCCTCTGAGGGCAGTAGAGCTTCTAATCCTCATGTGAGTAAAGACCCTTATGGTGATGCCGTTGTAGTATGGCAAAATAGTACCGATGGAAACAACTTTATAGAAGCGGCCTTTTTCAATTCTTCTTCTGGTGTTTGGAGCGAGCCTGAAATTTTATCCAGCTTTGCTGATGATTCTATTAACCCCAAAGTGAGTAAAGATGTCAGTGGGACAGCTATTGCTGTTTGGGAAACCACCGACCAAATCCACCACAGTATTGAATCCTCCATTTATGATCCCCGTACACAAACATGGTCTGTACCCGAGCAGATATCCGATTCCCAGTTTCACAGCTTTGATCCTCAAGTAAGTGTGGATACGGATGGTAATGGTATTACACTTTTTCGAAGAGCTAATAGTAGCGAAGAATCAGTCATACAGAGCGCTACTTATTCCTCTAACAACGCCGCTTGGAGCGCTACAAGAGATGTTTCTAAAAGTGGCTATTTTGCCACAACGCCTCAAATAGGTACCGATGCTTCGGGCAATGCTATCGCTGTTGTGCATCCCCAAGGCGATGCTAACTATACCATCATGATTCACGCTCTACTTGGAGAGAAAACAGTTCTTTCCCAACCAAACATACCTCGCTCTGACACCTCTTATACTGGAACCAATATTTCTCATACTGGAACCAATATTTCTCATACTGGAGCTGATATCTCTCATACTGGAGCTGACTTTTCTCATACTAGGGCTGATTTACATACACCTTCACGCGAAAACAACACACATAACGCCCCCGCCTCCAACACGGTTGAATCCAACCCCTTAATAACAAATAATCATAGTAACAATCAGAGCAACAGCAGCGCCAGCATTGAAGCAAATGTTAATGTTAATACACGTCTTGAAAGCTCTACCTCAGCACAGGATATTGCAAGTATGTTGAGCATCATACAAGCCTCCATCCCTTCAATACCAACCAACTTCAAAACGTTACTGCAAAAAAATGTTTTCCCTACACAAATTGAATGGTTTACAACGCTCTCTTGGGATGCTCCGGTAGATAATAGTAATATTGTAAACTACCGCATCTATCTCAATGGAAGCGTTGCAGTAACTATTGCAGCAACTGATCTCCTTTCTTATGTAGTACACAATATTGATGTAGATGGCAGTTATACATTTGAGCTATGCAGCGTTACAGCTGTTGGCACAGAAAGCGACAAAGTCACATTAAAACTTTTTTAAGTTGTCTAACTTACCTACAATAAAAAATATTTAAAAAAAAATCTATGTAGCCTAAAGTTGGTTTAATATTTTCAACTACTGAGGTTTGTATGGTCCATCGATTTAAAAAATGTTACGGATTTATATTGCAGCGCCGTATAGCCCTTTTCTTGTTAGTTTGTATGAGTTGTTCAACGCTCCCACTCTTTGCTCATACAGACTCTGATGAAGCATATAAAACATTCCTCCAAACGTTTGATGACCTTCCTGACCACAACACATGTGAACAAGCTTGGGTTGAGAATACTCTTACCAGTCCTAGTAATTCCACTTTCACCTTATTCAAGATACTCTATAAAGCCACTCACTTATCAACAAGTGCAAAAAATAGAGAAAACAATAAAAACATCTCTCCTAATCAAGCTTTTAAAAAATTAATTGCTTTTAGTCATTTTTTAAGCAAAGGAGGGTTTAATATTCCCTCAATACCTGACCTATTTGAACAAACGCGTGATACACTTTTATTAGAGCACCCCGAAATAGATAGAGAATTAGTGATCCAGTCATCTGAAGATCTGTACAATGCTGCTATCTCGAATAGCTCAGAAATAGATTCCAAAATACCTACTCAAGTGTTACTGGGATTTATTAAATTATGTATTGGAAACCTTATGCGCCTTATCCCTTTAGAATCAGTTCAAGAATTAGGATCTGAACTTATACGTGAAGCACTAATAAATATTACAGAGGGACTTAGAGAGTTTCAGCAAACGCATACCTCTAACTAAATCTCTTAGCTCTGCTAAGGGGCTTATGTTCATGTTACGCTTATATATAACATCAAATGTCTTGATGAGAAAGAGTGGTTTAATTATAATTTACTTTTTTATTTATATACATAAAGTTTAATATGACATCTATAGTTCACGCTACTACTAATACTACTACCCCTACTACTGCAAAACAAAAAAACAAAAAGAATGTCGTTACTACGACACAGCTGCTTTCAGTTAATATAAATCCTTTGAACAGGGGCAAACGGGCACGACCACTTACTAAGGCATCTGAAGAAAAAAGTTGCGCTGCTATGTCTGCCGCTACTTCTGGTGTATTCTCTGCCGTTCCAGCTAGAGAACATAATGCAGCGTCAACCAAACGAGTCCGAAGAATTCCTTCTGTTTTGGATTTAGAGAATTTTAACATAAGAGATTTTAAAGACCAGCCAATTGACCTAGATGATCAAATAATGAGAAGCCCAGCTAAAGTAAGAGTATGGGCCCAAGATCCTAATTTTAATGCTCTAAGGAAAACGGTTGCCTCAATTTCGGTTCGACCAAACGCACCAGGCACTGAGAAGGATACCATTCCTTCTTGGATTCGATTCTTTCCAAATATTAAATATATAAATCTAATCGGAACAAATATATTTGACTTAAAGAGTCTATGTAAATTGACTAAGCTTGGCGCGCTCTTTCTAGACAATACGAGGGTCATTGATCTAGGTCATTTGGTTGAATTGACTGAACTTACAATACTCAATCTAAGTAATACACTTGTCGATGATATAAGGCCTCTGAGTCGATGTACTCGCCTTGAAGAGCTCAATTTAAGTTATACGAGTGTTCTTAGTCTCTCTCCCCTGCCAACAGATCTACTGGACCTCAACGTAAGTAATACGGATGTCACAGATATAAGTGCTCTGGGTGAATTAACTAAGCTTAGACTGCTTGATATAAGTAATACGGATGTCAAAAATATATCTCCTCTAAGCCAATGTACTTGTCTGGAAGAACTCGATCTAAGTGGTACACCTGTCAAAGATCTGAGTCTACTGACTCAATTGAGCAACCTTGAAATACTCACGTTATCCAAAAACCAGCAACAGTACTTTTCAAAAAATCTGATGCAAACGTTAGCAGATCGCCGCACTGAAGTCGTATGGGTGTAAGTATATGTAAAGAATAGATGCCTTTTGATACGAGATATACCCGGTATTGGCTTCTTTTTTATAATATGAATATAAAGGGAAAACTCCGGATGCTGGATTTGAACCAGCGACTAACGGATTAACAGTCCGCTGCTCTACCGCTGAGCTAATCCGGAATAAACTTGAATTTCCCATTCTAATCTAACCGCTTTATTTTTCACAAGCCTTGAACACAAAATTATTGCTTTCTAGCCACTCTTTTTTTAAAGAAGATCTCCCTTTAAAGTGTTGGTTTTAAGTAAAGCTGCGAATGTGCTACGATCAAGCACTATTAGAGTAGAAGCGTATCACCTTTATGGAAGAATTCCCCCAAGAAGCCCTATCAGGACTAGTTGAGTCTGTTGTTTTTGAGAGTGAAGAAACAGGCTATAAAGTTATAAAAATAAAACTGCCCCGAGAAAATGACCTTGTTATATTAATAGGTATGCTTGCTGGTTGCTCTATTGGACAAACATTACATGCCAAGGGCAAGTGGAAATTACATCCCAGGCATGGACGTCAATTTTCTGTAGAGAGTTTTGAAGTAGAAAAACCTCGAGACTTGATAGGCATTCAAAAATATTTAGAATCGGGACATATCAAAGGTATTGGCCCTGCTTTTGCTAGAAAAATTGTAGAGAAATTTGGTTTAAAAACTTTAGATATTATTGATAACTCCCCTTCGAGACTCATGGAAGTGGAAGGGCTCGGTGCCAAACGGATGCAAACACTTGTCGCTAGTATCAGCGATGAAGTAATACTTAGGAAGGTGATGATCTTTTTAAGAGGTCACGGTGTCAGTCCCGTATACGCACAAAAAATTTACAAACATTATGGCGATAGCTGTATTGAAGTGGTTAAAGAAAACCCCTACCGTTTAGCTAAAGAAATTCATGGCATGGGATTTAAATCTGCAGACCTTATCGCCCAAAACCTCGATATTGGTAACGAAAGCACTTATAGAATAGATGCCGGTATTGAATTTTTACTCACTGAAATAGCCAAAGATGGCCACTCTTGCTATGAAAAAATAGCCTTTGTAGAAAAATCGGCCACTCTTTTAAATGTGGGTGAAGAATTAATTGTAGCGCGCCTAGAAACTCTTCTAAAAGAAGAAACTATCATAGAAAAAAGTCTTCTCTATAAAGATCAACCCACCTCTTTTCTCTATAGCCGCCCCCTCTTTTTCTCCGAACTTTCCATCGCCAAAGAGCTCTACCGTCTAAGTATCGGGCTTTGCGGGATACGCACCATCGATATGGAAAAAGCTCTCCTATGGGCAGAGACGAAAATGGGCATGCATTTTGCAAAGGGGCAAAAAGAAGCCATCGCCAAGAGCATGGCGAAAAAAGTAAGTATTATTACAGGCGGGCCCGGTACAGGAAAAAGTACGATTACCAAAGCTATTTTAGGACTAACATCACAAATCTCTCCCTCTATTTTACTCGCCGCTCCTACCGGGAAAGCTGCCAAACGGATGAGTGAAATTACAGGTAAACAAGCAAAAACAATCCACAGTCTTCTCTCTTTTGATTTCACCACCGGCCTATTTAAAAAAAATAGAAAAAACCCTTTAGAGTGTGACTTAATTATCATCGACGAAGCCTCTATGATTGATTGCCGCCTAATGGCAAGCCTGCTTGTCGCTATACCTAGTAATAGCCGCATTATTTTTATCGGCGACGTCGATCAGCTCCCTAGCGTTGGTCCTGGTAAAGTTTTAGAAGATTTAATTCATTCTAACCAAATCGATTGCACCTACCTAAAATTTATCTTCCGTCAAGCCAAAGGCTCTAGTATCATCACCAACGCTCACAACATTAACCAAGGATTTTTTCCCTCCCTTTCAGGCGATGACGACGACTTTACTTTCATCGAAGAAAATGAGCCAGAAAACATTATACAGCATATCCTTAATCTAACCTCTTCAGTACTCCCTTCAATAGAAGGAGGATCCTTCCACCCCATCAATGATGTACAAATCCTCTCTCCCATGAAAAAAGGATTAATCGGTACAGATAACCTCAACACCCTTTTACAAGAGACTCTCAACCCTGGCCAAATCTCCCTTTCTAAAATGGGACGCTCTTTTCGCTTATTTGATAAAGTGATGCAAAGACGCAATAACTATGACAAAAAAGTTTATAATGGGGATGTGGGACGCATCGTTAAAATAGATACAAGCACCCAAACACTTAGCATCGTTTTCGATGAAGAAGAGGTGATTTATACTAGTGATGAACTCGATGAGATTATGCTTGCCTACGCTGTCTCTATCCACAAATACCAAGGAAGTGAATGTCCCGCTGTTATCATACCCATACATACGTCCCACTTTAAACTTCTGTTTAAAAATCTTCTCTACACGGGAGTCACTAGGGGTAAAAAGAAAGTGTTTCTTATAGGATCAAAAAGAGCGATTGCTATTGCTATTAACTCTAAACAAGCTGTTTCCCGTTTTACAGGGTTAAGCTCTGTTATCGAAGAAACATTTACTAAAGAACTTTTATCTTAAGAAACTTCTGATCCAATTTCAGCATCATCCGCTGCCATTAAAACTTTCACCGCGTTTCCAGAACCTGTAGCTAAAATCATACCCTGACTCTCAACACCCATTAATTTGACAG
The DNA here is from genome assembly GCA_002401865.1 of Candidatus Aerophobota bacterium. Lineage (GTDB taxonomy): Bacteria > Chlamydiota > Chlamydiia > Chlamydiales > Simkaniaceae. The sequence goes on from NVUK01000008.1 coordinate 57,103, forward strand.
GCTTAAGATTGGCTACTACTACTACTTTTTTACCCACTAACTCTTGTTCATCAGGATAAAACAGAGCAATCCCTGAAACTACTTGCCGCTTTTCAAAGCCTAAATCCACTTCTATACGTAAAAGTTTTTTGCTCTTTTTCACTTTTTCTACAGTAAGGATTTGAGCGACTCTTAAATCAATTTTTGTAAAATCAGGAAATTCTATTGTCTCTTTCAAAGAAACCGGCTCACTAATAACAGTAGACACAGGCTTTGCTTCTGAAAGAATAGCGCTTAATTTTTCTTTTTCCATAGCAATTACCTCATCTTCAATTTTTTCAAACAACACCTCAACATACCCAAGGTCTGGTTTTTCATGGTTTTGATAGTCCACGACAACATCCCAATCACGCTCTTGTATCAAATCGCTATGGCCCAACATCGACCAAAGCTTTTGGCATGTTTTTGGAATAATAGGAATCGATACCATAGCTAACACTCCAAGTAAATAGTGACAAAGTGAAAGCGTTGTCTCCATTTTCTCTGTTAATTCATGCTTCTTAATCCCTTCCCAAGGACGTTTACTGTCGAAATAGCTATTACCACAAGAAGCTAGCTCCATAATGGCACCCACCGCTTTTCTCAGCTCATAAGCGCAGTAATACTGCTCTATCTTAGCAATAATTTCCTTAATCGTTGTTAAAAAGAGTTTATCTTCATCGCTTAACTTGCCACATGGTGGAGGCACACTTCCAAACTGCTTTTGACAAAATACAAGCACACGGTTGGCCAAATTACCAAATTTTCCTAAAAGCTCTGCATTCACCCGCGTTTGGAAATCCTCTAAAGTAAAATCACTGTCTTGATTTTCTGGAGCATTCGCAATAAGAGCATACCGCACCTGGTCAGAGCCAAATTTAGCAACAAAGGAGTCCAGATCTATCATCCAGTTGTCACTTTTACTAAATTTTTTGCCCTCTAAATTTAAAAACTCATTAGCAGGAAGATCATCGACAAGTTTATAAGGCTGATTTTGTCCCATCACCATGGCAGGGAAAAAAATTGCATGGAATGGAATATTGTCTTTACCAATAAATTGCACATAGCGTGTGCTCTCATCTAGCCAATATTTTTTCCAAAGATCTGCATCCCCTTTAACATTTTTTGCCCAATCTTGCGCAATAGAGATATAACCAATAGGAGCATCAAACCAAACATAAAGAACTTTCCCCTCGCTCTCTTGTATCGGCAAAGGTATTCCCCAGTCAGAATCTCTTGTAATCGCTCTCTCTTTAAGCTCATCTATATAGTTTTCTGCAAAAGCGATAACGTTAGACTTCCAAGGCTTTTTTCCTATCCATTCTTTTAGCTTATCTTTGAAAAGGTCAAAGCGTAAAAACCAGTGCGTAGTGCTTTTTAAAACAAGCCCCTCTCCAGAGACAGCCGATACTGGTTTTTTTAAATCTGTAGATTCAAAGTTAGCTCCGCAACTAGGACATTCATCCCCTCTTGCCTCTAAATAACCACATTTAGGACACTCTCCTTTCACATATCTGTCGGCTAAAAATTGATTGTTTCTTGCATCAAAAAGCTGCTGCGTCTCTTTTTTTTCAATATAGCCATTTTCATCTAAATCTTTGAAAAAAGCTACCGCATTGCTCGCATGCCCCTCGCAAGTGGTGCGTCCATAGTGATCAAAAGCTATATCTAATTGGTTGAATAGGGCTTTGTTTACCCCGTGAAAAATGTCTACATGCTCTTTAGGCGATCGTCCAGCTTTTTGAGCGCTAAGAACAATTGCCACTCCATACTCATCCGATCCACAGATAAATAATACGTCTGCACCCTTGAGCCTTTTATACCTTGAATGTACATCTGCAGGCAAATAAGCTCCCGCCATATGACCAAAATGCAGAGCACCATTGGCATAGGGCAAAGCAGCCGTAATCAATACCTTCTCTTGAGACACGCCTTACTCTTCCTTTTGACTTCCATCTTCATTCGCTTCTTGAGCCAAAGCGGCTTCTTCAATCTTTTTCTCTATATCTTTAAGAATCTTTGAAATTTTCACATCATCTTTGCCATGACTAATCTGCTCTCTAGCTATAGCTATCACTGCATTAGTTAGATCAAAATCATCGTCATAAAGCTTTGTAAAAATCTCTTTTGTCATTCTGTCATCTGTCATACAAAATCCCCTATGTATTATTATTTCGGTGGTTTTCAGCGACCAAAATACTTACAAGTATTTGATACGCTCTTTCCAAATCATCATTTACTAAATTATAATCAAACCAAACCGCCTGCTCCATTTCCTCACACGCGCGGCCAAGCCTTGTTTCTAGCGAGCTGTCTGTCTCACTTCCCCTGCTAACCAACCTACGTCTAAGCTCTTCTTTTGAAGGCGGAGAAATGAAAATACAACAAGCACTAAGCCTCTTTTTCAGCTCACGTGCACCGCCAATATCTATGACAAGGATAACATTTTTTCCCTTTAATGTGAGATTTTTTATTTGATCACTATCGGTACCATACTCATGGTCAAAAATTTTATTTGTCTCAATAAAATCCCCTTTCTCCTTTTTCTCTAAAAAAGTTTTTTTACTGACAAAAAAATAGTCTTTCCCCTCTTGCTCTGCATCCCTTTTTCCTCGAGTAGTATAAGAAATACTTTGAGAAAAATGGTCTGGGTAGGCCTTTAAAACTTTTTTGACAAGCGTTGTCTTCCCGCATCCTGCAGGAGCGCTGACAACAAATAATTTGCCTTTTTTTACCGGGCTAAATAGTGGTTCATTCATCATTTACACAATATTTTGTAGTTGTTCTACCAACGTTTTTGTCAGCCCTTTTACCTCTAAAGCTAGGCTTATCAACTCTATATCATGAGACTTGGCTGCTATAGTATTGATCTCTCGATGGATTTCTTGCGCTAAAAACTCTAGTTTTTTGCCTTTTTTCACTTCCGTTTCACTCTCAAGAAAAGATCTAAACTGTTTCAAATGAGAAGCTAACCTTACAATTTCCTCTTCAATATCCACTTTCTCTGAGAATAAAATCACTTCCCTGGCAATACGTTCTTCATAATTTTCCAGGCCATGGTCTATTTGCGCAATTCTTTTCAAAAGTTTTTCCCTATAAGCTTTAGGAGCATCCACTCTCTTAATGTCAATCTGGGCCACTTCTTGAGCTATTTGATCTAATGTTTTTACCATTGCCTTTTGTAAATTTTGGCCCTCTTGATCTCCCATTTTGATCAATTCAGTAATCGACTCTTTCAACCCTTTAATGAGTAACGCCTGCTCTTTTTCTCCCATAGGCTCTATAAAAGAGCTGTTAGTAGCAAGCAAACTCGTGATAACACTAGGAGTGATTAAGCTTTTGTCCATCCCACAGTGTACGCAGCACGCACTCAAATGATCATACACATTTTTAAAACTATCCTTATCTGGCAAACTAGTCGACAACGAAGCATTACTAGCTTCTCTTGAAATCCTCAATGTTACAGACCCTCGAGACAAACTCGAGGCTAAACATTGACGAAATACTATTTCTAAACTAGACAGCTCTTTTGGGCAATAAACAGAAACATCTAAACTCTTTCTATTTACTGAAATCAGTTCGATGAGATAAGAATCTCTCCCCTCTAAACAGACCTGTTCTTTGGCATAAGCCGTCATACTTCTAGTCAAATATCACTCTCCAGTATCTTTTAGTAACGCTTGATCTATGTTAATGCTTCTTTTTAATAATTTCCATCACTTCAACAATTTGACAGGAGAAAAAGAGTAGCGATGACATGCGCATGGTCCATACTCTTTAAGCCTCTCTTTATGCAAACGTGTTGGATATCCCTTATGCTGCTTAAAGCCATACATAGGCCATTTTTTGTCTAAATCTATCATGATATTATCGCGTGTTTGCTTGGCTATAATAGATGCCGCACCAATACTAAGAGAGTGCATATCCCCTTTGACAATTGTATGCGTAGGCATCGCAAGAGCTGGGGCAAAAGAGCCATCAATTAAAACTACATCTGGAAATACTTGTAAATTAGCAACAGCTTTTTTCATCGCAAATAGTGTAGCTTGAAAAATGTTCATCTCATCCACTAAAGCCTCATCCACTATACCTACCCCTATGGTGATACTACGCATAGACTGCAGCTGTAAAAAAATTAGCTGCCGTTTTTTTTCACTTATTTTTTTGCTATCGTTTATGTAGGGAAGAGCTTCGCAGTCATGGATAATAACAGCTGCTGCCACAACAGGACCAGCCAAAGGGCCTCTACCTGCTTCGTCTACACCTGCTATGAGGGTAGTCTTGTTTTTGCGATATTGGTTATCAAATCCAGCTTTACTTGTAAGTAAATCAGAGAGCATAAAAAATCCTACACGAGACTGGGCTTGACTTCTTACTTTTAAAAAGTAAGCCCTTTTCCATCTTTTTTAAGACTTCGCTTCTTTTGCTAATTTTTTTGCAGACTTAAAGAGTCTTTCTTTAACTTTAATCTTCTTACCCTGTTGCCCTCTTAAATAGTAAAGCTTAGCCTGTCTTACTTGACCACATCTTACTACCTCAATTTTTGATACTAGAGGACTGTGAATTGAAAACACTCTTTCCACACCAGAGCCATAAGAATGACGGTATAAAAGTACCGTTTCAGCAATCCCTTTGCCCTGCTTACCAATGACAACACCAGTAAACGCCTGAACTCTCTCTTTTCCACCTTCAACAATACGAATATACACTTTAATCGTATCACCAACTCTGTAGCTTGGAAGATCTGTTTTCAGACCCTGGTTTTCTAATTCTTCTATTTCGTTCATTTTTTTCTCCATTTAAACACTACATGCTTGCTACATGTGTGTGTCGTATACTTTTTACTAACGCTTCTTTTTGCTTGGCCTCAGCTCGCCTCCACTGATCAATGTTGGCTTGATGACCACTATATAACACTTCTGGCACAGGATCTTCTTCAAAAACTCGTGGTTTTGTATAATGAGGACAATCAAAATTATCCCCCTCTTCAAAAGAGTCCTGCTTGTGGGAATCTTCATTCCCTAACACACCTGGAACAAACCTAGCAACAGCATCTATAAATACTGCCGCTGCAGGAAGACCACTGGTCAATACATAAGGCCCAATGCTGATCTCTTCATCAATCTCTTTAAAGACTCTCTGATCAATCCCTTCATAGTGACCACACAACAAGATAAGGTGAGACTCCTCTGCCATCTTCCGGCACTTAGAAGCTGTCAACATAGAGCCTTGAGGACTCATATAAATAACTCTCGAGTTTTCCTTCCTTACACTTCTTATCGATTCAACTATAGGACCCGGCATCATCACCATACCAGGACCTCCGCCAAAAGGACGGTCATCTACTTTGTTATGACGCCCCTGACCAAAATCTCTAATATTATGACAATTCACTTCCAAAAGACCTCTACTCAAAGCCCTTTGCAACATACTCACACGTAAAGGACTATCAAAATAGTCAGGAAACAGAGACAACACATCAATAAGCATAAGCTTTTCTACCCATGCTTAGGGGGCCTAGATCTCTTTGTAGATACCTTTGCGCTTGCCTTTTTAGTTGTAAACTTCTTGCTATCTACTTTGTTGCCAGCAAACTTTTTACCATTTGCTTTTTTGCCCTTGATTTTCTTTCCAATAGATTTTTTTCCAGTAGCTTTTTTACCAGCCACTTTCTTACCCATGAAATTTCTTCCAACAACTCTTTTATCCACAGATTGCTTCTTACCCAATTGCTCAGCCGTTTTTTTGTTAGCTACGCATTGAGAGCCCTGATCTTTGTGTTCATCCATGTGTGTTTTATCCGTGTCCTATGCTTTATTCAGCAGGCTTAGCTTTTTTCGTAACCGCTTTTTTAGCTGCTACTTTTTTAGTCGCTACTTTTTTTACTACTGCTTTTTTAACTACTGCTTTTTTTGTAACCGCTTTTTTAGCCGTTGCAGTTTTTAGCTTTTTAGCAAGCGTTTTTTTTCTGAGATTTTTAATCACATCAGGTGCTGAACGTTTTACTAAATTCTCAACTTTAGGATTCAGGACTGCTCCATTATCTACCCAATGTTGAAGTCTTTCTTCAAAAACCACGATATCTTTTCCCGGCTCAAGATGCGGATCATAATGACCGAGCAGCTCGATATATTTCCCATCTCTAGGGGATCTGCTATCTGCAACCACTAATCTATAAGTCAAACGATTTCTACGCCCTTGCTGCCTCAAGCGAATTTTTAATGCCATTGTATTTACTCCTTATACAAACCAATGACAATACTATACTAAAACGGGAAAAAAAAATGTATTAAAAAAAAATCTTTAAAAATGTAGCCCCTAATACTACTTTCCAGGCAGCAGTCGAGAAGCACCTGGTAGAGAGGATAATTGCTTTTTGATGGACTCTTCTTTCATCATCTTTCTTTGGAATTGAGGCATTTTTTTCATCATTTGCTTCATTCTTTTAAACATCTTGATGATCTTATTCACCTCATCTATACCACGCCCAGAGCCTTGAGCGATCCTTCTTCGTCTAGAGGGAGCAAGCTCCTTTATCCCTAGCCTCTCATCTTGTGTCATCGACAAAATAATTGCCTCTATGCGTACAAGCTCATTATCATCCACATCGATATCCCCCATTTTACCAAAAGCGGGAATCATTTTTAAAATGTTTTTTATAGAACCTAATTTTTTAACATTGCGCAATTGTTTTAGAAAATCATCAAAAGTAAAACTTGCTTTTCTTAATTTTTTCTCAAGATCATCCGTCGTCTCTTGATCCATCACATCTTGAGCTCTTTTCACCAAGTTGATGACATCCCCCATTCCAAGGATCCTATCAGCCATAGAAACAGGGTTAAACAGCTGCAAATCACCCAGCCCTTCACCTATACCTTCAAACTTTAAGGGCTTCTTAGTCACCTCTAAAATAGAAATGGCGGCACCTGCGCGCGCTTGTCCATCTAACATGGTCAAAATAGAGCCTGTAATACCTATTCTCTTATCAAACTCGCCCGCTGTGGTTACCGCATCTTGCCCTGTTGCTGCATTGGCAACAAATAACGTCTCATGTGGATTTAATAATTTTTTAATATCTACAAGTTGATCCATAAGATCATCATCAATATGCAGCCTACCTGCCGTATCCACAATTAAAACATCAAACCCTTCTTTCTTAGCCCTCTCAAGACCTAGCTTAGCTACTTTCTTAGGCCTGCTCTCACCATGTATACTCACAACCGGCACGTCCATATCCGCACCCAGTTTTTCCAGCTGGTCAACTGCTGCAGCTCTTTGTAAATCACACGCACAAAGAAGTGGCTTTTTTCCCTTCTTCTTCAAAAATATGCCAATTTTCCCGCTGTCGTTGTCTTTCCAGAGCCTTGTAAGCCGCAAAGAAGCACAACCG
>NVUK01000009.1 GCA_002401865.1 Candidatus Aerophobota bacterium
AACGCTCTTTTATTTTTTTAAAAAAGGGATGTTTTTTTACTACAATAGGGGGTGTTGAGGGTTTTATTTTTACATATACACACGACGAGGAGAGGGGAAAAAGTTCTACCTCTTTAAGAAAATACGAGCTTGCAGATTTGAGTTTAAAAAAAGAGCGCGGGGCTGTAGCGATAAAAGGGGTGGAAGACAAGGATTTTCCACTGTCGGAGTAAAAAGCTTTAATTTCTCCTTTTAAAAGAGTTTGTGTGGAAATAGGTGTAGATTTTTTTACGCTTGAATTGATCTGAAGAATGGCACTCCCTTTTAAAGGTACTTTGAGTGCAATGTTAGGAGCATTGAATTGGCCATGTAAAAAACCAAGTGCTACTACCACTAAGGCAATAAAAACACGTTTTTCAGGTAAAAGAAAGGGGAGGCAAATGAGGGCATAGGGGTAAAAAAAAGCGCCTATTCCCAAAGAGAAGAAAAGCGCTATTTTGAATAGAGGGTTATGGACGTAGAAAGTTTGGAGATTTACACGGTTTCTTTTTACGAGATTTAGAAAGAATTTCATCGCACTTCCCAACAGCAACAGGGATTGATGCCAATCCCGTGCACACACTTTTTAGGGAGTGGTACCTTCAATTTCTTTGTAGAAATGTTGATAGTCATTGCAGCCAATTTCATCACGCTCTATTTCCCAATGACCACCCCAGCGCCATCCACGGTTGATAAAAGCTTGATAGCACAAATCATCTGTTGTGATGATTCCTTTACAGGGGAGTGACCTATCTAGGAAGGGCTTGGCGTTGCTAGGAATAACTTTGCCTTTTCTCTGGTACGGGTTAAGTAGCGGGTTAATATCGATAGCGAGGCCAAAGCTATGAAAAGACCATGAGTTTTTACCTACAGCTGGCCTTGAACAAAAACAAGAGGAGTTATTATCTTCACATGATAGAGCGTCATCGGCGCTATAAGCATCGACAAGAAGCATTTTTTCAATAGGGTATTGATTTGCAAAAAGTTCTTCAAAAATCTCAGTAACTTCACCCGCAACACTTTTATGTACAATGATTTCACCCTCATGTACACATCCATCAAATCCCCAGTGATTGAGTTGAATGTAGCATAAATCTTGAAGAGGTATTGGATTGTTATTTTGCCATGAGTGCGTCATTTTCTCACTCACTTCTGGTGTGATGGGAGAAATAGTTGAGCTGTAGCTAATTTCTTTGAATCTTTTTGCTTTTACGAGGCTATGGTGCGGCAGTGTGTTGATGGCCACTCCTGGTCTGGGGTTTTTAACACTGGAGTGGATAGAGTTTCCCTCTTCACAGTATATGCCTACATGAGTAATTCTTGTTTTTCCAAGATTTGCCCAAAAAGTAATATCACCGATTTGCGCTGGTCCAGTTACTTCTGCTAGTTGATTTGAACCTGCTTGTGGGCGGCTATCTCTAGGAAGAATAATGCCCATGGATTTAGCCAATGTTTGTACATAGCCCGAACAATCAAATCCTTTTGAGCTGGTGCCTCCCCATATATAGGGTCTTTCCAGAAATCTGTAAGATAGATTGAACATCTCTTCAAGTGTTCTTGTTTTTGGTGTTTCTACATCGCCTCTTTGTACCCAAACTCGTGTGCCATCAAGAAGAGAGACTTTTTGCCAGCGCTCACTATTACTATCTAAATCTTCATATAAGACACAGCGCGCGCCAAAAGGAAGGCTCATTAATGCTGGTCCTGCCGTATCTGGGCAGGGATAGAGTAGCGCTGCTACAGAGTTTACGCGCACTTGATGGGTGCTTGTTTTCCAAACGGGGTCGTCTGCAATAAGATACTTGGTTTGACCCAGTCCTTGGTAGGCATCTTCTGTTTCAATGAGGGCCCAGCCGTTATCTAAATGTTTTATTATTTGAACGGTATGGCCATAGATGCCTTGAGAGACAAAAGGGGAATTTTCATTGCACTCCTCATGCAGGTTTAGCACAGGCACGTTAATTAAGAATTTTGATTCTTTAGCGCAAGGTTTAAGTGTATGAGCGTGAACTGCTCTAAAGGGAAGAAATAGAGTGAGAGTAACGAGGAAAAAAGAAAATATTTGTTTTTTTAAATTCATGAGAAACACCGATCTGGTTTACATGTGGAAGTGTGAGTGTAGGTAATAGTAGAATAAAGTTTAAGACAATTTATGTTTTTAGGCTTACAAGTAGGTTGAACTTCTGAAAATGTAGGCCACATTTTTTCTCCGATTCCAGGCAGTCATTAAATCATCCAGGTTATATCTGACTGTTGTTTCATCATCTGTATCAAATGCAGGGTCCATACATATTACTTCACGTGTCTTATTCTCAAAGCCAATAACAGCTAAAAGATGGCCGTTTTTGTAGGGCTGAGCACTACCAGGAAGAGGACCTCTTACACTAATTACTACTGGGAAGCCTTCTTTTAGAGAGTCTAGGATGTTTTGAAAGCCATTTAGCCTTTCTACCCAACATGAAATGAGTGGACTGTTTATTTGGTTATATGCTTCAGCTACGTTAAATACCCAATTTCCGAAAATATCAAAGGAAGCATCCCAAACGTTTTCAGCAAATTGAAGGGGGTTTAGAATATGTTCATTTTTTAAGAATCTAACTACAGCAGTTGTAGATGTAGGAGAGCATAGCCTGTTTCCTCGTTCGTCCATAAGTGCCATTTGCGATAAGCCATCTACTGCTAGATGATAAGAATCATGCGTGTCCATGTTGGAGGAAGAAATAGCAATAGAGCTTGGTTTGCTTGAGCAAACATGTATTGATTTTAGGTTAGAAATATCAGCGCCATTTTCGGCTATTACCTTAATTTTGAATCCGTGTCCAACTTCTCCTTCTAGTGTTTCTACCGCGTCTTGGTAAACGCGTACAGGCACATTCTCTAGTTTTGAAATAGCTCCTTTTTGAAAGTCACTGCCCCATTTAGCATACACCAGCCAAGGAGACCATTTTTGTGTATTTAGACTAACATAAATGGAATAATGGCCTTGCGTTGGTCTAGAAGCGTTCCAGGTAATAAGCAGCTCTTCAAAAGGAACAATATTTTGTTTGGTCCAAAGAAAAGAATCATTTGGGGTGTCAGTATGTTTTATGTAGTGATGATGCATTTCTGAAAACACTGAAAAAAGAGGTATAAATAATAGAGAGAATATAGATAAAAATTTCATAGTAAATTCACAAATAAAAAACTGATTGAAACCTGGAAGGTAACAGGGCGCACCAGTTTTTCACAATGATATTACAAAATCCCTGAATTACACTTAAAATGCACATCTTGTACGTGAGGTGATTAGTTAGCAACTTAGCCTGTTAGGGCAGAGTCGTGCTAATAGGGCAGAGTCCTGCTAAAGCAACTTATGTCTTATCGATATTTTTAGTAATAAGGCGAGCTCTTCTTGAGTTGTTCAAATAGTGAAATACCCACTCAAGCCCTACAGCTATTCTGTTTCTGAAACTAACGAGATATAGAATATGTACAAAAGCCCAAATAAAGTAGGCAAATACTCCTGAAAACGTCCACTTTCTAAAACAGCCTACAGCTTTATTTTTTCCAATCGTGGCTAAACTGCCCTTATCAAAATAGACAAAGGGAAAACGCTTTTCTGTAGATAGATCTTTTTTCAAGATTTTGGCGATATATTTTCCCTGTTGTATTGCTACAGGGGCAATGCCAGGAAGCACCTTTTTCCCTATATCGTAGCTGCAACTAGCATCGCCGATGACAAAGATGTTGGAAAAATGGGTTATGCTTAAGTCTTGTTCAACAATAGCTCTACCTTGCTTGTCTAGTGGTGTACTGAGAGTTTTTAAAAGGGGAGAAGCTTGGTTTCCAGCGGCCCAAATGATGTTTTTTGAGGGAATAAAATCCCCGTCAAAGTGGACTCCTTCCTCGTCAATATGGGTGACCATTTTCTGAGTCATTACCTCAACACCCATTTTGCTTAGATTTTCTTTAGCCTTATGTGAAAGGGTAGAGGGAAACGTGGGGAGTATGCGATCTAATCCTTCAATAAGATAAATTTTTGAAGTGGAGGGGTCAATGTTTCTAAAGTTGTTTTTTAAAGTTTTGTTGGCCAGCTCTGCAATGGCTCCAGCCATTTCTACGCCTGTAGGGCCTCCACCAATGATGGCAAATTGTAAGTAGGGTTTTTGACTCTCTGTATCTTCCATGCGTTCAGCTTTTTCAAATGAGATGAGAATTTTTTCCCTGATTTTTACAGCGTCAGAGATCGTTTTAAGCCCTGGAGCTATCTCTTCCCACTCATCTTTTCCAAAATAGGAGTGGCGGGTTCCTGTAGCGATTACTAGATAATCAAAGGGGATAGATTCTCCATTTTCAAGAAAAATTAGCTTTTCTTGTTTATCAATGGTTACAACAGATCCCATGATAACTTTTAGATTCGTTTGTTTTTTGAAAAGACTTCTAAGAGGCGTTGCAATATCGGGCGCTGATAAAGTGGAAGTGGCTACTTGGTAGAGTAAAGGTTGAAACAGATGGTGATTTTTTTTATCAATTAATGTGATATCTAAAGAGGCGTTTTTTAGTTTTTTAGCACAATTAATGCCTGCAAAACCTCCACCGATAATAACAACTTTCTTTTTGGACATAAAATTTACGCTATGACTGTTCTTGTTTTGGCTTAATTTTGTTTATAGTCTATCGCCTACATTTAGTAAATACTTGAGCCTTTATCCTGGGATCAAAAATAAAATGATAGCGCTTTTAAAATTCACCATTTAAAATAGAAAAAGCGTTATTTTATAGAGGCTATGCATGAGTGCAACTTTGAGCGGTTTTGAGCAGCAAAGAAGAAGAGCTTTTCAGCTTTGGAGCGAAGTGTCGTCTTTTTCTCAACAGCGGCAGTTAGATTTTTTACGGGGGATGTGGGTTAACCTATTAGGGCCTAGCTCAAAACTTTATAGCGCTTACGATCTATTTTTTGATAACCTCTTTTCTGCCTGCGTACAAATGGATGTAGAAAATATAGCAGCTCCTATACGTGCTGTTTATACCGGCCCGCAAGGCATTTTTTTTGGAAAAATTTCTTTAGATGATCCATGCATGCACGACCGGATAGATCGGTGTGGGGATATGGTTTCTTTTTTTAGTATGCACCCAAGATGGGAAAAAAAGGGGAGCGACCAAGTCTTTAGCTGCGAGGAGCAGGGCGAAGAGTTGAAGGGAAAAGAATTAGAAAACTTTTTCTGCATAGGTTGTTTGGCTACAGGAGAAAGGGTGGCTACACAAAAAGATAGTGACACTATTTGGTTAATAAGCGTAGAAGGGATAAAAGAAATAGCTCACGAGCTGTTTTTTACGCAAATGTTGGGAGTTTTAAGCTTTAGTTAGAAGAATGAGTGAAGTAAGAGATAGACAAAGAGTAGTTTTTTCAGGCAAGGGGCTTTCCAAGGGAATTTTCGTGGGAAAAATTGTCTACGTGAAGCTCAGTGCAGATAAAGAAGTTCCCGAATTCGCTATTCCCTTGGCCGATGTAGAGCAAGAAATTGAGCGTTATAAAGCGGCAATTCGAACCTCTAGAACAGAGTTGAATGAATTACAGCTAGATTTAGCTAATGAAGGATCAAATGAGGCTGTGTCGATTATTGATACGCATATTCAGATGTTAGAAGATCCTTTTATGACCACGTTCATGGAAAAACGTGTACGTAAGACAATGAAAAACATGGGGGCAGTTTTTTCCTCAGTGATGGGAGATTATGAGAAAAAATTTGAAGACATGGAAAATGAGCATTTTAAAGAGCGCTCTATCGATGTCAAAGATTTAAAAGACCGTATTTTACGCAAGCTTTACCCTGAAACGCATAGATCTCCTCCTAAATCTTTAGAAAAAGTAATTATTATTTCCCACGATTTGATTCCTTCATTTATTGCAGATTCATCGAATAATATTGGTGGAGTGTTAACATTGACAGGGACTCAAGTATCGCACTGTGTCTTGGTGGCAAAGTCTAAAAAAATACCTCTTGTGGCTAATATTGATGTAAGCATGATTAAACAATATCATGGGTCTTTGGCTCTTATTGATGGAGATAAAGGAGAGCTTATTATTAATCCTAGTAGCACTGATTTGAAACGGTTCAAGGGAGAGGGGAAAATAGAGTTAGAAAGTGGAAAAGAGAATCTACAAGAAGTTAAAGCTGGTGAGCATAAAAGAGCAAAAACTCAAGATGGGGTAGTATGTAGCGTTTATGGGAATATACGTAGCCATATGGACATTTCTCTTATCGATAATTTTGGCGGTGATGGTGTAGGCCTTTTTAGAACAGAATTTTTACTTCTTGAGAAAAAAATAGGCGATTTTTCTCCCGAGCTTCAGCTGCAAGAGTACTTGGCTGTTTTAGAAAAACATCCACAAGGTGAAGTAGTTTTTCGTCTTTTTGATGTGGGTGGAGACAAAGGGGATGTTACCCATTTTAGAAAAGAAATTAATCCAGCCTTAGGCCTTAGAGGTATTCGATTTTTACTGGCTAATCCCGATATTTTAGTAGGGCAGCTTAAAGCGTTGATGATGGCCAGTCGCAAGCGAGAGCTTAAAATTTTACTTCCCATGGTTTCTGATGTTAGCGAAATTGTACAAACAAAGTCTGTGATTAAAGAAGTAGCGTTGGGTCTAAAATCCAAAGGCGAGGTGATGCCTACAAATATTTTGGTCGGTAGTATGTTAGAAGTTCCTTCGGCTGTTTGGACGCGGGAGTCGATTTTAGAACTTGTTGATTTTGTCTCTATTGGTACAAACGATTTAATCCAATACTTTTTTGCTATTGGCCGGGAATCGGAGCAAGATTACGCTTTTTTTCAACCTACACACCCTGCATTTTTAGAAATTATTAGAGACATAGCTGTCAGCGCGAATAAAGCGGGCAAACCTGTAGTTCTTTGTGGAGAGATGGCTGCTAATCCTCTATATGTACCTTTACTGCTAGGTCTGGGTATTCGGAAGTTTTCATGTTCACCGCGAGAGATACCTGTGATTAAGGGGATAATAAACCGTGTTAATCTCAAGGAAGTAGAAGAGCATGCTCAAGCCTTTTTATCCTGTATTAATCCAGAAGAGATAGAAAGAGGGTTGAGGGAAAAATATTTAAATCTTGCTCTAGAAGCAGAGCGCAATAAATTGGTAATACAAGAAGAAGCTTAATTACTCTTTCAGTGACTTAAAAGGGGAGATTAAAAGGAAGACCATCCATGCTGGGCCCTGCGGATTCGATTTGATTCAAAGCATCTTCATAAGCTGCAGCGATTAAATCTTGTAGCCCTTCACTATCTTCAGGATCAATACATTCTTTTTTAATCGTGATATCTTGCATTTTATGGTCGCCAGAAAGAGTGATGGTAACTAGGCCATTGCCGCTACTTCCTTGGACAGAGAGATTTTTAGTCTCTTCCTGCATTTTTTCCATTTGATCTTGAAGCATGCGTGCTTGCTTCTTCATTTTTGAAAATCCAGTACCCATAATCACCTCTAGTTTGAGCTATTGACTAAAACAAATTATACCACAAAAAGCATAAAATATAGAAGTTATTCTTTAGACAAATTGCCACCTAGCTCAACGGCTGCAAACCAAAGTTTTTGTTCTTGTAAAACCTTTTTTTCAATGTCCATGATCTTAGAAGGATCTTTTGATTCTTGAGTTTGGAGAGGTTTTTTTGGCTGTTTGGGTTGCACTTGGGCTGGAGATGTAGTTTTTTCTGGCTGTTTGGGTTTTTCTGGTGCTGCTTTAGGAGAAACAGTAGCTACAGTAGCTATGATGTTGGGATTGTCGTGGGTTTCTAAGGTGAGCTGCGAGAATGGTTTGGGCATGTTTATTGCTGGCGTAGCGGCGGGTTTTGGTGGGAGTTTCGGTGGGAGCTTTTGTGGCGAGTCTAAAGATTTTTTTCCAAAAGTTACATCTTTTTTTAAAAGAAGGATTTGTTCTACTAAGAAACTATTAGAGCGTCTGTTTTTTGAGCGTATGATCTCTAAAAGCAAGACTTCAATGTCCATTGGAGTAAGTGTGTTTTCCGTAAAACTGGCGCATTTTTTAGTGACTAAATCAAGGCAATCAAAGAGGTGGTTTTGAGAGTAGAGAGTTAAGGCTTGATCCAGGGTTGTAGGTAGGGTTAGAGTTGCGGGTTTTTCATAGGTGTTATTTTTAAGAAGAGCCTGTTTACAAAGAGAGCGGTAGTGCATGGCAAGAGAGGAGAGAAAGTGGGAGAGATGGACACCTTTTTCATACATTGTTTCAACAAAGGAGAAAGGGAAGGCTAAGTCGTCTTGTGCTACAGCGTAGTCAATTTGAAAAAATAACATTTCTTGAGGAAGGCCTAAAGCTAGTTCTACCCCCTCTTTGGTCAAGTTGTCTTGACATAGGCAAAGCATTTGATCGAGGATGGATTCAGCATCTCTTAACGACCCTTCAGCATGTACAGCAATGAGCTTAAGTGCTTCGTCTTGTGCCGAGATGGAAAAATCGTTTAAAATCGAGGTGAGTTTTTTTTCTATAACGTGTACGGGTATTTTACCCAGCTCGAAGCGTTGACATCTAGAGATAATGGTTGCGGGAAGTTTATGGCGCTCTGTTGTGGCGAGGAAAAAAAGGACATGAGAGGGGGGCTCTTCGAGTGTTTTTAACAAAGCATTGAACGCCTCTTTTGTTAACATATGCACTTCGTCAATAAGGTAGATTTTTTTAGCTAAGAGGGAAGGTTTATAAGCGACTGTTTCAAGAAGAGCTCTAATATCATCAATGCCTCGGTTAGAAGCAGCATCCATTTCTAAAAAATCTAGACAGCTCCCTTTGAGCATTTCTTGGCAGGAAGGGCATTGATTACAGGGTTCTGTATCGCTGGTTTTGTTGGTACAATTAATCGCTTTAGCAAAAAGGCGAGCCAGAGATGTTTTCCCTGTTCCTCTTGTTCCTGAAAAGAGGTAGGCATGACCTAGCCTTTCTTGAGAGAGGGCATTTTTCATGGTTTCGATAATGGGCGCTTGGTGACACACTTGCGAAAAGAGTTGTGGGCGATATTTTTGAGAAAGTGCGCGATAAGAAGGGGCGGGTTTTTCAGACATAAGAATAATATGGGTAGGCCGTAGCGTGTTAATTTTGGCCCATTGTTTCCTTTAGCACCATTTATTTTCAAGTAAGTGGTACATAAATAGGGAAATTTGTTAACTTGTTCGATAAGGGCTCGTGTAGCTTATCTGAATAACAGTGGTCAAAAATAAGAGCAGATGTTTCGTTTTATCAAAGACAAATTAGCATGGCTTCGTTTTTTTAAAGATGATAGTTTAGGTAGACGTCTTCTTGTAGGTTTTTTAATTTTACTCTCTTTATTTTTATTTATTCATTTTAGAGAAGTGAGTGTAGAGATTCCAGACGTGGGAACAAAGGCTACTAATTACGTTGTGGCGGATGTAGATTTTAGTTTTCCTGATGAAGAAGGATCAGCTATTTTACGCCGAGAATCTTCTCGAGATATAGGAGAGATTTATAGGATCAGTCCTCGCGTGCTGCAAGCGCGCTCTACAGAATTTCAAACCTTTTTAATTCGAGATCAAAGTTGGCGCCATTTACTCTCTTCTACCACCTTTGAGCAAATGTATAATGCTTCGGAGTATGCTAAAGACTTTTTACTAAAACTCCGTTTTGCCGACAGCCGTTCGCTCAATCGGTTAGATTCACTAGATTTGGGAAAAAAAGACTATTTTTTACTCCCTTCGAGCTTCAATGGGGAGACGGTCCGTTTCCCACCAGGTTTTTGGCAAGATGTGGAGCAAAGGATCATCAAGAAAAAAAGGCATGAAGGGGCTGTGATTGTTTATATTATTAACTTTTTCGAAGATGGCCGTTGGCCACTGGACCGAGATATTGCGCTACAAAAATCTCTTGGAGAAAAAGTAGAAAAGAGCATGCCTGGAGAGTGGACAAAAGTGGAGGCGGGGACACGTATTTTGGAAAAGGGAGAAACGGTTACCAGGCGCCATGTGGTGATGTTAAAGGCGATGAAAGAAGCACTTTTTGCATCGCATAAAATGTTTTCCTTTATTACCATTTGCGGCAGCTTTTTCTTTGCTCTCATGGTTGTGGTGATTAGCGCGTTTTATTTTTACAGACAGCAAAAAGCTTTTATTGAATCCCTATCGAAATTATCTCTTTTTGCTACGGTACTTATACTGGTACTTGTTTTATCAAAAGTTTCAGAGTACTTTATTCTTGCGCAACATGGATTTTTTGGAGACCTGTTCCGCTACCCTCTCTTTATACCGTTTATAGCGATCTTAATGACTGCTCTTTTAAATGCAGAAATAGCCTTTTTTACTTCAGCTATTTTAGCGATTGTGATGGGGTTCACTTTAGCGGTAGATCCGTTCCGTTTTATCTCCATCAATTTACTTACAGGCATGTCTGCGGTACTTCTTTCAGGTGTGCTGAGAAAAAGGAAACAAGTTTTTAGTGTTTGTGCTAAGGGATGGCTTCTTTGTATAGTGGTTTTTATCTGTTATAATTTAGATAATAATCAACTGTGGAGCCCTTTCATGGTTAATGACATGGTGGGTACACTCCTGTTTATGGCAATCACTGCTATTTTGGTTGTAGGAATTCTTCCTATTCTTGAATCGTTATTCCGTGTGATGACGGATATCACCTTGATGGAATTTATGGATCCCAACAATGAGCTTCTCAGACGTTTGAGTATAGAAGCTCCTGGTACTTATCAACACTGTTTGGTCGTGGGCTCTATTGCAGAAGCTGCGGCACAAGCTATTGGCGCCAATGGACTTTTTTGCCGTGTTTCAACGCTTTATCACGATGTGGGTAAACTTTTAAACCCCCACTATTTTACGGAAAATCAGATGGGAGGGTTTAATATTCATCAGCTTTTAACCCCTGCTGAATCGGCCCAAGTGATCATTTCCCATGTTCTTGAAGGAGAGGCTTTGGCTAAAAAGTATTCTCTACCCAAAAGCTTTATCGATGTCATTTTAGAGCATCATGGCTCGACCCTTGTTTACTATTTTTATTGTAAGCAAGTAGACCTAATGGGAGGCGATGAGAGCGCTGTAGATGAAAAAGCTTTCCGTTACCCAGGTCCCAAACCCCACTCTAAGGAATCAGCCATTATTATGATGGCCGATACTGTGGAGGCTGCTTCTCGTAGCTTAGAAGATGTGAATGAAAAAACCCTTCTTGAGCTAGTAGACCGTTTGGTGGGGGAAAAACTCGAAGATGGCCAATTTGACGAATGTCAGCTCTCTTTTGAGGAATTTGGCAAAATAAAGCGTACTATGGTAAAAAATCTTGCCCTTGCACGCCATGTTCGCATAAAATATCCCGAAAAAAAGCCTAAATTAGAAAAAGCTTAATCTTTCAGGTTAAGTAACTTACGTATATTTTATTCTTTATAACAACTCTAAGTGGTTTGATATAAACCGCTTACGGTTTTGTTTGTTTTTTAATTGATTAAGTGTTAATTTTAATTAATAGTAATAATAATAATTTTTTATAAAAAAAGGATAATAATATGATAACTCCATATGCAGATGATTTGGGCACTGGGGGTACTACCACGTATCGGTCAGCATCACCAAAAAGACCAAAAAAGACACCACAGCAAAAAGCTGCAGATAAACAAGCAAAAGCTGCATTAACAACTTTAAGAAAAGCGGCAAAATCTGAAAAAACGGCTCAATTACTTCAGACTGCTACTGAAAAGACTAGATTGAATGCAGTAGAGAAAAAAGTAAAAGCAGTTTTTGCTAAAAAAACACTAAGCATTGGTCATCAGATACTACTGTTTTTTGCCTATATTTTAACAGCTCCACTTTTATCTATTCCAGCAATGAAATTACAGGATCATTTCAATAAGCAAGTAGATGATGCCAACAAGCAATATGTTGCTATTGAAGTGACTAGTGAGAATAAGGATTTAATCCTTGGCGAGCTAAAAAATTATTTAAACGATGATGCCAAATATAAGAAATATGAAGAGCATCTTCAGGTGGGGAGTCAGTTCGCTTTTTCTCATAATCCAACATACATTTAAAAGAAGGGGTTCTTAAGATGGGTACAGTTAGTAATAACAACAACACGGTTGATCCAGGCGATTTTGCAACTGGTATGGATGAAGTAATAGGTTCTTCTTCAGAAGCAAGAGTACAAACTCTAGCTAAAAGTATAAATAAAGAGTCGCTACAACAAGCAGCGCCTCCGCTAGCAGGACAAGTGTCGCCTCACGCTGGGCCGACTACACCGACACAGGCAAAAACTACGCGGGCATTTGATGACGGTGTAAGAAAGTTGACACTTGGGGAAAAAGTAGGACTGGCTTTTGCCTATATTGGCGCTGTACTATTCTTTGGTATTTTTGTTGGATCTGTGATGGAGCTACACGATATGTTGCTTCATGACGTTAAAGAGGCAAAGGCTGAGGTAACTTCAGCAGCCGGCGAGAGTGAGAGTAACGTCCCAACTACAAAGACAATTACAGTAACTGATGCTAATGAAACTGATGTTATGAGTTCATTTACGTCTGTTGAGGGGTTAATAGATCATGTTGGAGATCAATTATTCAACGGTGCTGACTCAGTTGAGCTACAATTACGTGTACAGGGTGACAATCTTGGGGATACAACGACGGTTACAGTGGACGACTCAGCAACACTTGATAAGCTAGGTAATTTGGGTGCAAGTGGTAATATCGAGCGTCAAATTTTTGGAGCAAAGGTTAGAAGTCATGTAACATATCAAGGGGAAGTAGTTCGTTCTTCTAAATCTCTTCCAGAGCCTGTACAAGCGTTCTTAGCGTCAAAAGCTTTTAATGGAGCACATGGACCGATGGCTGTAGCTGTTCAAATTGATGGCACAGCCAAAGAGCCAACGCGCTCTACTCAGTACCAAGTTAAGTGTGATGGCCAAACGTTTGATGGGAAGCAGCAGCCTATACTTACCGGGGGTAAAAATATAGAAATTACGGAGAGCGATACAGAGAATGGAACGGCGTATGTGGTTAAAGAGACGATGACTTATCAGGCAATTTTTGGAAAATCTATAGAAGGCCATGGAGGAGATCCAATAGGTCCTGAATTCAGTCATACAACAACTATTGCTATTAGCGAAGATTCGTTGGACCATGGCTATGCTATTACTGGAATAGAGCAAACTATAAGTTCAAAATAAAATAATTTAAAAAATAAAAAGAAGGGGTTCTATTATGTCTATGTATGTTCAGGTAGGTGCGCTTATTTCCCACTTAGGTGGGGAAAAACCGGTATCAAAAAAAGCAAAAAAAGCTCAAGAATTAGTAAAAAAAGTAGAAATAGCAGCAGCGAAAAATCTACACAGATCATCACCTGCATCAGTAATTCTAGGTAAAGGAGATGCTTTTGCAAGTGGCAAGAAAATTAGAAGTGGCTCACCGGCGGCAAAGGGCTCATTAATACAAAAAAAAGCATCAAGTCCTAAAGTACAGGCTCGTGCAGCACAGTATAAAAATAAATTGGCACAACAGCTTAAAGCATTAAACGAGGCTGCTGCAGAACGTTATAAGAAATAGCTGTAGCATGTATATACTACGCAATTTTATTAAAAAAAGGCTCTAAACGCTATTTTAACCGTTTAGAGTCTTTTTTTGTCTTAAAAACTCTACAAGCAGAATTTCAAGCGCTTTATAATAAGCGTGTTAGGAAATGTTCGTTTTTAATATTTCTATTAACCCGCTCTTTGTAAGTTGTTTATGTGTTTATGTGTTTATTTGATGATTTAATGTATTAATGTTATATTAAGTTAATGGTAGTTAACAGTTTAATTACAAAAATAGGGGATTTAGTATGATTGACTGTGGACATACAATAAGAAATGCTGCAGCTGTTGGTAATGCAATAGATTCAAAGAATGCATCAAATAAGCAAGCTAAAGCATTAGAAGCAAAAACACAAAGAGCGGCTGGGGCTGTATTTTCGAAGTTGGGACATTTAACGACGGCGGCTACACCAACAGGAGTGAAGAGTCTAGCTGAAGATGCTCCAGAAGCGGATAAAAGAGCAATTCTTGACGGGATAAAAGACGCTAAGCATTCGGGGTCTCCAGGAGCGCAGAGTAGGGCACGAGCTGCGACTGACCCACTAGGTGGGCATGACTATAGAAGAGGTCAAGGGAATTAAACCAAAGATTCCAAATGCGCTTTTAACGCTTGGAGTCTTTTTTTTGTCTCCAATTCCAATGCATGCAAAGTTTTAAAAGAGGGGTTAGAATCCTCTTTTTGTAACATGGCATAAATTTTCACTTTGGGCTCTGTTCCCGATGGTCTTATAAAATAGCGGCTTTTATCTGCCGTGATAAAACCTAAAACGTTAGAAGAGGGTAAATCTAAAGCTGTTTTAGTGCCGTTTATAGCGCTTGTAGATGTGCCTTCTAAATAATCAAGAAATGTAATGGTCTCGCTTTGATTAATCTCTTTTAAAGGGGTTTGTTTTAGCTTATCCATCACGTTTTTCATCTGGTCAAAACCTTGATTTGTAGCAGGAAAATTCAAGCTGATTTGACTCTCTACAAACAGGCCATATTTAGCATAAATCTCAAAGAGTAAATCAATCAAAGTTTTATTTTTGAGTTTTAAATCGAGCGCAATTTCAGATAAAATAAGCGCCGCAATAATGCCATCTTTATCTCTTGAATGTGTGCCTACTAAATAGCCCAGAGACTCTTCTGCTCCAAATAAAAAATGGTTCCCATTAGGGCTTTGTTCCCACTGTTTGATTTTTTCCCCTATATACTTAAATCCTGTAAGGGTTCTGTAGCACTGCGTGTTAAACGCTTTAGCAATAACGCTCAGTAGCGGCGTTGATACGATGGTGGTTACAATAGCACTTTTACTATCGAGCTGGCCCCTTTTTTGATAAGTGTTTAAAAGGCTATAAGCTAGAAGAGAGGCTATTTGATTACCTGTAAGTGTGACAGCCTTACCGCCGTGAGAGGCAACAGCGGCCATACGATCAGCATCAGGGTCATTAGCAATAAAAAGGTCTTTTCCGGTATCTAGCATCTGTTTAGATCCCATTGCTAAAGTTTCGGGTGTTTCAGGATTAGGGTTGAGAGCATAGGTAAAATCGCCATCAAGAACACACTGTTTGGCCACAAGATGAAAATTAGAAAAGCCCCAATTTTTCATTCCCTGCTCCATTAAAGTGTATCCTACGCCGTGTAAAGAGGAGTAAACAATACCCAGTGTGGCTCCTTGATTTTGATTTTGCTTAGGGAAAAGAGCTAAAGGTTGGAGCTGATCAAAATAAGCTTTTTCTTCGCTTTTGCCCGTTATATGAATTAAAGGATTTTTCTTGTCACTCATCTCAGGCAAGCTCAAATCATTAATAGCATTGACTGCTTCAATAATTTTTAGATCTTCAGGGCTGGTACACTGAGCTCCATCGACGCCATAAACTTTAAAACCGTTGTATGCTGGGCCGTTGTGTGAGGCTGTAATCATAATGCCCGCTTTACACCCGTGATGTCTTAGCCCAAATGAGACAAAAGGTGTAGGTCTTGGTCCCGGTGTAATAAAGACATGGATACCCAGTGCTGCTAGAATACGGGCAGAGTCCCAAGCAAATTCTTCAGAATGATGTCTTCCATCATAACTGATAAATACCCCTTTTTCTCCTTTGTATCGCTGTTTAAGATAGGCACCAAGCCCACTTGTAGCCGCTGCAACAGTATAAGAGTTCATCCTATTGGTTCCAGGTCCCATGAGACCTCGCAGTCCTCCTGTGCCAAAAGAGAGGCGTGTATAAAAACAAGCATGTAAAAGATCAGGGTCGCTATTTTGCATCTGTGTAACAGCTTTAATCGTTTCAGAGTCAAAAGGGGGCTTTTGCCAAAGCTCAATTTGATGTTTTGCGCTGCTGCTTAGTTCATCACACAAAGTAAAAATTCCTTTTTTGTTTTAAGATTGAATAATAGCGTCAATTTCTTGGCTAGAATAGAGTTTGCCTTCCGGATGGTCCAATCCTTCGCAGAGCTGTTTTTCCTCATCCCAACACCTTTTTGAGCGCATTAAATCTTTCCAAAAAGGAAAAGTAGAACATTGCTTAGGCCTGTTGGAATAAATTTTACACCCTTTTTCTCTGTTTAAGAAAATACACTTTGTAGAGTCTGGCTGGTCAATAAGGCACAAATGTTTGCCAAATTTTTGTGTGTATTGCTTTATAAAAGCGTCTTTTTGAATGTTTAAAGTGTTTGAGGCTCTCTCTACATCGTCCTTTGTTAAAATAACAAGACCATCACTCTCGCAACAAGCTCCGCAACCAGTACAATGAAAGCGGACACCTTCGCTATACCAAGGTTGTTTGTTAATCACATTTAACACATGACTTGGATCACTTTTTTCTACCATGTAAAATTTGCCTGCTTTTCTACAATCCAGTGACTTTTTCTCCAGTGGTAACTTTTTAGATCAATTTGATCTTGGGTTAAATCAGAGATAAAAAAAGAGCCTTGCTTATAAGAAATACTGCCAGGATCAAGCACAACAGGAAGTTTGCTCTCTCTTAAATCAGCAATGATTTTTCTATGCGTATGTCCGTGCCAGTACATACGTACACATGGAAATTTTTTAAGCAAATTAAAAAGGTTTTCTGCTCCTACTAAACGCCTCTGCTTTTTTTCAATGGATATAAAAGGGTAATGATTGACTAGGATTACATTTTTGCCCTCAAGTAATGTAAGAGTGCTTGTTAATGCTTGTTCTAAAGTGTTTGAAAAGTTTCCTGTAGAAAGGTGCAAAGGTGTAGGAACGCTCGTGTCTACAAGGACCATGGTCCAATTGTTTTCTAGGGGCAGTACCGTATGTCTATCATCGCGTAAATTAGGATGCGCACTTTTGGGATTTTTATACGTTGAAGGAAAATATTTATAAAACGTTTTTCCCCTACCTGCGGCTCGTGTATAATTGTCATGGTTACCAGGAATAAGTGTAACTCTTATACCCTCATTTTCAAATTGTTGAACAAAATGTTGCGCTTTTTCAAACTCTGCATCCGAAGAAGTGGTAGTTAAATCTCCAGAAATTACAACATCGGTGACCCCTTTTGATTTGAAAAAAAGAGGCAGTAAACAGAGCCTTTCAATAAAAAGCTCACTTTTTCGGTTTAATAATAAATTCAGATTTCCCAGCCATCTTTTAGACAAAAATTGAGATAAAGAATAGTTGGGTACAAAAAAGTGGGGGTCAGAAATATGAGCGATTTTCATTAAAGCAGTAACGTGATTTTTTCTATCTTCTCCCCACTATACCAAATAAATTTCTTTGGTGCTAGATGCTAGGCACTATTTTTTCTTTCTAGGGTAATATTTATCAATTTTTGATTTAAGATTCTTTGCTCGGCTCTTGGTTTGCTCTACTACAGTTCTCATCCAACGCTTGCCTTCTTTATGAATATTATCTGGCTCTGTGTGCCAAGTTGTCTCTTTTGGCGATGTTTTAGAATGCTTTTTATTAGGATTGACTTTGCCTCGATCAATATTCAACTTTTTGTCATTGGTAAAATAACGCTCTTTTTCCTTTTCATCCCACCCTGCTTTTTCATCCGTGGCATAACCTTCTTTTTCCGCCTCTTTGATACTTTTTTTTCTCAAATGGCGATTACGATGATACGAATTTTTCATATCTACCTCCCTTCTTTTTTTGACGACCCATATCCCCATTATGGTGTAAAATTTGATTTAAAATCAAATTTTATAGTCTAGGTAAAAGAAGAGTTAAGATTTTTAGAATAAGATAGTTGTGTATATGCCAATGTCATGGTAATTGTCCCAAGTCATTGAAGCTGATTTCACTGTGCGTAATTGATAAAAAAAGTCGCCTAAAATCTTTTTATTCACCAATTCGCGTATACCAATCTTGAAACGATTTTCTGTTAATATTTTGCCCTCAATAAAAAATAGTTCGCTGGAAAGAAAAGTTTGGACTTTTGACCTTCCCATGTTTACAGGAATATCTACAGAAAGCTTATGTCTATATAAATGAACATCTTGTGATCTTAATTTTTCCAAAAAAAGATATTCTGCTCTCCCTTTATAAGTAAGGCCCCACCCTTGTTTGCTAAAACCTGTTGTTAGGGTTAAAAAGGGCATATGATCTTTTCGATCTTTAAATTCAGATGTAAAATCAGATTGCCGATAACCAGCACCAAAAGAAACAAAGGGCAAAATAGGGCTAACCACTTCAAACTCAATGTGTTTATGTACAAGTTTTCGAGATTTTATTGTGGTGCGCATTTGCGCCTCTACTCGGGTATTTATTTGTTTGGATAGAGGTAAATAGGCGGTAGTAGTATTCCAAAGTTGAGAAGAAGATTGTGTCTCTTCTCCATATAAGGCGCTGATAAGCAAAGTGGTAGACAAAAGAAGATATTGAATTAGGCGCATGAAGACTCCGCTAGTTGCAGGACGTGTCTAAGGGGAGTTTTATAGGGAATAAAGTGGTGCCAATATTTTTCGCGTAGACGCCAAGATTTGAAGTTAGGGATCCATGTTGGAGGCGTTAGGGCTATAGAGGGGTAAAATCCAGGTTTCCAGCGGGTGATATGCTGCTTGGAGCGGGAAAAGATAAGGGTGGGTAGATTTAAGTTAGAAGCGAGATGGCCAAGGCCTGAGTCATTGCCTACTAGTATAGATCCTGTATTAATCAGAAGAGCTGTAGCGTAAAGAGTGGGGAGTTTGGGCAAACTTGCTCCTTTGGGGATTTTATTTAGCCAGTGCGCGCGTTCGTTTTGGTGCATACAGAAAGTAACTCTCATTCCTTTGTCGAGCAATTTTTCAGCTAATTTTATGAATTTACCGGGAGGATAGTTGCGATTGGAGTCGTTACTGGTGGGATGGATTAAAATATGGGCAGGTACATTTTTTTGTTTTGAAGTTGGAAGAGTTAGTCCATTGCAATTTTTTAAATCAGTAGAGAGTATTAAATCGATCATAGCGGCGTTAATTGATTCTGCCATGGTTTTGTCTGGTGGAAGAAGTTGATCAAACAGGGTTAAAGGGGCATGTTTTTCTTTACTGTAATCGCCATAAAAAACAGAGAGGTCGATTTCATTTGCGCGTAAATTTTTGATGAGAGAGTTGTCCTTATCAGAGTTGCTGTGCTGTAAAAATACCCAAGGTTGTTTAAAATGCCCAATCGCAGATAGCAGGTTATCTGGAAGGGGAGCAATTTGTGCGTAATTAAAAAGAGGGGCGAGTTCGGTTAGTGCGCTATGGTAGACAGTGATATTAAAGCCCGCTTTTTTTAAGTAAAAAGCAGATATCATCATAAGAAGGCCATCGCCTAAACCTTTGCTGGGGATAATTATGGCGTGTTTAGAAGAAGATAAGAGGGGATGGGTCATGGCGTATCCTCTACAAGTTGGTTAAATATTCTCTCCACCTGTGCGACACTAACAAAATAGTGCCAACCCCACTGACGCAGTGGTAAGCCTATCCCTTTAAAATTAGGAAGAAGTAGAGAGGGCGTAATAATCCTGTTTTTGCAAAAGTCAGGCCGCCACATAACTACGCGTTTTTTGTTATTGGAAATGGTGAGTGAAGGAACTGCTAGCATAGAAGCTAAATGTCCAATTCCTGAATCATTACCAATAAAATAACCTGTTTGATGAAGTTTATCCCCCACACATTTTAGATCAGGAAATAGGGGCAATTCGCTCTCTTTTAATCCAAAATTTAGCCAAGTTTTACGCTCATCTTTATGCACAATAAAGTAAGGATGAAACCCTCTGCTTTCTAATATATGCTTTAATTGAATAAATTTTATCGGGGGCCAGTTGCGCGCCTTGTCTTGGCTGGTGGGGTGGATGGCTACGTTTTTTAAGTGTTGCCGGTGGTTAGAAGTTTTGAAATTTTGCCTTAGCATCGTTTTAGAAAAGTGTGTATTTGGAAAAAAAGGGGCTATTTTATTAATAAGATTAGTAGCAAAAGGAATGTTTTTAGAAAAAGCTATATCTCCCTCGCGTTCAAGTTTCGAGTCTTTAGGATGGATAAAAATTACTTTATCCCCGTTTGGGTGGTTTCTCCTTAGTTTATCCATAGCAAAGGCTATGTTGCCATGGTCATTTTGAACAAAAATTTGGTCAAAAGTTTCCAAGCAATTGTTTAATATGTTCTTGCTCGGTACTTGTTCTAAATTAAAATCGGGGAAAAGAGATTGAAGTGCTGCATGTTGGGGGTGAAATAGTATAGCGTCGCTGGATTGCTTTTTTGCAAGTAGTGCTATTACTTGGAGTAAAATAGCATCGCCTATGCCATCAGCTGAGAAAATTGCAACAGAGTGTTTCATGTACTTGAGTCCACTTTCAATAAGGCCAGATTTCAACGCTTGGTTGCAATCTGGCTCTTAGTGAGTATATGTTTTTCTCTTACTGAGGTTACTTAGCCGGTGTGTTATCTTCATCGATAGCGTCGGTAATAAGTACTTCTGAAAGAATAATAGTTGCAGCTGCCGAAGCGGCACATATAAGGGCATTGAACACTACGCTGGCTGGATCGATAATACAAGCTTTTTTCATATCTTCCACTCGGCCAGTTTTCGTATTGAAACCTACATTTTCTTCCGCTTCTAAAACTTCATTGTTAATCACCGCCGGGTCTTTTCCAGCATTACTTACAATTTGTCTAAAAGGAGCGCGCGTTGCTATCTTAACAATATCAAGACCAATACGCTCGCTATCTGAAACTTTAGCACTACTCAGTGTTTGCCCAGCTCTAAGTAAAGCAATGCCACCGCCTAGAACAAAACCATAGTTTTGTGCTGCTTTTGTAGAGTTTAAGCTATCTTCAAACAGTTTCTTTTTAGCCGAGAGTTCCATCTCACTGGTGGCTCCCACATGGATGACACATACTCCGCCCTGAAGTTTGGCTTTGCGCTTGTTGCATTTTTCTTTGTCATAATCGCTTTGGGCTTGTTCTTCTTCAAAAGAGATTTGTTTTACCCGCGCATGGATTGCTTCGTTACTACCATGACCACCCACGATAGTGGTTGTCTCTTTGGTCACTTCTATTCTTTCACAACTTCCCAGTTGATCGGAGGTAACGTTTGCAAGTGTTTCTCCTGTTGAATCGGTAATAACTTGTCCACCGAGTAATACAGCGATATCTTGTAACATCTCATGTTTGTTTTCACCAAAGCCTGGCGCTTTTACACATGCTACTTTAAGTGTTCCTCTTAGTTTATTCAGGACCAGTGTTGAAAGAACATCTCCTTCGACATCATCGGCGATAATAAATAGAGCTTGCCCTTTTGCGGCCGTTTGCTCAAGAAGAGGAAGTATATCTTGAATAGATTGAATTTTTTTGTCAGTAATCAAAATTTTAGGATTTTCCATAGAGAGTGTCATTTTATCACTATTTGAACAAAAATAAGGACTGATAAAACCACGATCAAATTGCATACCCTCAACTTTTTCAATGATGGTATCTCTTCCCTTACCTTCTTCTATGACAATCACAGAAGCATTAGAATCGGATAGCTCCATCGCCTCAGCAATGATTTCTCCGACGCTAGAGTCTAAAGAAGCTGCAATGGTTGCAATGTGCTTGATATCGTCATTGCTTTGTATATGCATCGCTTTACTCTCAAGTGCTTTTACAACTAAATTAACACCTTTTTCCATCCCTCTTTTAACTTCAATAGGGCTAACACCAGACGCAATAGCTTTAAGACTGAGATTGACTAAAGAGTGTAGTAGTACAATACCTGTAGTTGTGCCGTCACCGGATAATTCTTTAATAGTTTTAGCTACCTCTTTACCCATGCTAACACCCATATTTACAAAAGGGTCTTTCACTTCAATTTCAGAAGTAATACTGCAGCCATCATTGCTGATTTTTGGAGCGCCAAAGCTAGATTCAATCCCTACATTTTTCCCTTTAGGTCCAAGAGTGATCCCCGCCGTTTTATATAAAATGTCGATGCCTTCTTTAAGCTTTAGCCTTGCTGGCTGATCAAAGAGAAAATCTTTACCCTTACCTGACATGTTACACTCCTAATTGTTATAATGTTTGATAGACTAAGATTAGATCTTTGTCCGTTTTTTTTCAAGAATAAACAAGGCTAGTTTTAGCACTTAAAACTATCAATTGCCAATATATCTATTTAGACTAAGACTGTTTTCTTGTTTTTGTTCTTTTTTGGTTAGGAATAGAATTTTGGCGTCCTGGAATAACTTCGTGCAAGTTGTGCACAGAGACAAAAGCTGAAGGATCTTTTCTTAAGATAATCTCTTTGAGATCAGCCAAATCTAATCTTTCTACGATAACAACAAGAATTTCTTGATCAGAGCCAGAGAATCCTCCTCGTCCATACATGACGGTGAGGCCAAGGCCTAGTTCATGCATAATCGCTTTAGTAAGCTCATTAGTTTTTTTTGTGATGATAGTAACAGATTTAAGCTCATCTAGTCCTACGATAACAAGGTCCATCATTTTATAAGCGACAACGTAGGTTAGTAAAGAGCGAATAGCGATATGCCAATCTAGAAAAATCCAACCATAGGCAACGAAGATTACAACGTTGATAGAGAGAACTACTTGTCCAATGGTAAGCCCTTTTTTTCGATTGATGATAATGGCTAAAATTTCTGTACCATCTAAACACCCACCATGTTTGATAATAAGACCTGTTCCTATACCTAAAATCGCGCCGCCAATGACAATCACTTCAATAGGATCCGATTCAAAAGCAGTTACATGACCGAGTAAACTGTAGAAAAAAGCAAAGAGAATAACAGCAATAATCATTTGTATAAAAAAATTGCGCCTAATAAATCTATAGGAGAGGAAGAGGAAGGGGATTGTGAGTAGGATAAAATAGACAGGAAATAGCGCTTCGGAGGTGAGGCGAGATAAAATCATCGTAATACCGATGATGCCTCCATCAATTAAGTCGTGGGGCATTAAGAAAATTCTAATAGCTAGGGCTGCTAAAAAAGAGCCTAAGGTAGTCCAAAGGTAGGCGATAAGCATTTGTTTGGGTGTTTTTTTTGTCTGTGCAAGACCAACCATTTATTATGAACCTCTAGTAGTAAAGCTTCCCACTATGGGAAATGTTAAGTATTTGGCGAAAATAAGTAAAGTTGAGAATAAAAAAAATTAACTTCATACCAAAACTAGAAAAGTGAGTTCGCGGGAGACGGGACTCGAACCCGCAACTTCCAGCGTGACAGGCTGGTGCTCTAGCCAATTGAACTACTCCCGCAAAACTCTAAGACTGGGCGCAAAAGGATTCGAACCTATGACCGCCTGTGTGTAAAACAGGTGCTCTACCAACTGAGCTATACGCCCCAATCTCTAGTAGTCCAATTTATGCGCTTTCTGAATTTTTAACAAGATGTTTTTCTTATTTTTCTTTTTTGGTTGTAGAGGTTATATAAGTGATGCATATAAGATGAACATTTACCGGTGTTACTTTGTGTTAGGGTATGAACAAATCTTTAACTAAATATTTACTATCAATTTTTTTTATAACGCTCTTGGTATGTGGATTTTTATTTTTAAGTGGAGAGGGAAAGTACCAAAGAAAAAGAAAAAGGTGTTTCAAAGAGCTCAACACTGTTTTGTCAGAGGTTAAATCTCCTTTAGACTTTGAAATATTGGAAGAGCGGGCGAGAAAAAAAGTGGACAACCTCACACTATTTTTAATTAAAGATGTTATAGAGAATAAGCTTCATTTTGAAGAAGATGAGCAGGTTAAAGAGTTGTTTGAAAATATTCTTAGAATTCATTCGACTCCAGGCGGACGTGTCTGGTTAGAGTCAACGCAGAGGCAATCTCTGCTCCGTTTACACGGCGCGTTAAGTGGAACTAGGGCGCAAGAGAGTAGTCGATCAAGAACGTTTTAAGGTTGTTGGGGTGCTTATTTTTTGGATAAGCAGGGTAGTGTAGTAAGCTATGAAGGATAGAATGAATGCAGGGATTAGAAGAGATGTTGTTTGAATGGAGAAGATTTTAAATATTAGGCAGGCCACACATCCGGTAATAATACTAACAAGTGCGGCAAGTGCAGAGGTTTTTTTAGAAAAAAGAGCAATAAGCATAACAGGGCCAAAAGAGGCTCCTAGTCCTGCCCATGCGATGTAAACGATGCTTAAAATGGTGTCGAATTGAAAAGAAGCAATGACAAAAGAGACTAGAGAGATACCTATAATGCATAGTCTAGAAGCTTTTAGAAGATGTTTGGAATCGGCATCCTTTTTAAATACTTTCCTGTATAAATCTTCCACAATACATGTGGCCAGTACCAAAATTTGAGAGTCCATAGTGGAGACGGTGGCGGCAATAATAGCGCAAAGAATAAAGGCTGCTAAAAATGGGGGAAATAGATCTTTAACCATGAAGACAAAGAGCATTTGAGGATCTAGCAGTGTGTTTGTAAAAAATACAACACCTACACTACCAACAAAGACAGCCGCTGCGAGTGTGAGTGCTTGCCAAGAAATACCCACCATCATCGATTTTTTAATTTCTTTAGGGTTTTTTATACCCATGAATTTTGTAATAATATGGGGTTGTCCAAAGTAGCCCAGACCCCATGAAAAGAAGGTTGCTACGGCTAAAAGTTTGCCCTCGGAACTGGCTGGAATAATCTGAGTAAACGCTGAGCTATGACTTTTAAGTCCGTTTAAAAATGGCGTCATTCCTCCGATTGAGTTAAATGCAATGAAGGGGACAACAAGGATAACCAGCAGCAGGAAAATAGCTTGAAAGCAGTCGAGCCATGCTAATGTTTTGTATCCTCCAATGAGTAAATAGGGGATGATTATAAGAACACCGATAGAGATTGCGAGTAAATAGTTGATAGAAAAAAGCGTTTGTAGGACTAGGCCCAGGCCCATTATTCCAGCAGAGATATAGATAGTATAAAATATTAACGAGATAAAGGCAGTCACGGGACGTAAATAACCTGCTTTATCATGGTAGGCGCTTTCAAAAAAAGAAGAGATAGTTAAGCTGTTAAATGCTTCTGTTTTTATACGCAATCTAGGTGCTACAAGCATCCAGTTGAGAAACATGAAAAATAAAAGACCCATTGCAAGGTAAATACCGGATAAACCTTTGAGGTAAACCAGTGCAGGAAAGCCCATAAAAAGCCATGTACTCATATCACTCGCATGCGCTGCCATCGCTGTCAGGATGTAATTCAAGGAGCGACTAGCGAGGAGAAAATCGTCAGAAGTTTGTTTGGGTTTGTAAGAAAAATAGCCAATAACAAATAAGATAGCAACGTATAGGGCAATAGCGCAGATTTCTAAAGAGACAATCATAATGACTCCCGAATAGCTTTGTTAGAGCCATATCGCATAGCTGCTTGAAATAAGTTGGTTTTGCAGTTAGGAAAAGTTTGTTTTAGCATTTCTATAATTTCTTGTACTTTACGTCTGTTGGAGTGTTGCCCTACAGGGCACATGCAAGTAACTCTTGCAAATCCTTTTTGCTTAGACCAAGTAACGATAGAAGATTCATCCACATATAGCAAGGGTCTTACGATGGTAATACCGTAGTCGACCATGCGGATTTTAGGAAGGGATGTAGCAAATTCTGCTTTATGTAACAGGTTCAGTAGCAGCGTTTGAATTTGATCATCTTTGTGGTGACCAAAAGCGATAAAATCGATGTCCTGTGCTTTAGCGGCGTTAAAGATTAAAGAGCGCCGCTCTCTTGAGCAGCGGTAACAGTGCAGCTGATCCTCTTTTATTTGAGAGTCTAAAATATGCAAAGGAACATTTAATTTTTTACAAATAGCGCTAAGCGCGCTAGTTGCAAGACCAGCGCCACAAGAGGCCACACCTTGCACATGGAAGGCTTGAATATCTAGCTTGCCAAAACCTCTTCCGGATAATTTTAGTAGCATGAGTAGCAAGGTAATACTATCTTTACCTCCGCTAAGAGCGATGCCAATGCGTCCGTCTTTGGGAAGAAGAGAAAAATCATACACAGCTTTTCTTACCAAGCTTTCAATTTTTCTCTCTAAAGCTGAACAAGAGCTAGTTAACTGGGATAAAGTTTCATTGAACATCTTTCAATTCTACCCCGTTTTTTACTAAATGTCTACCCATCTCCATTGCTCTCAAAAAAAAGAAGAGCATGGCATAGCATTGGACTTAAGAGGATTTTAATATTAGCTTTTTAATTTTTTTATCCTTAGACTGCTCCCAAAAATTTGTAAGCATAGGTAAAAAAATGGTTCAAGGAACTTCTCCTTATACACAGCATAGACATGGTGATATTTTTGCCAAAAATGCTGTACAAGTCTTTGAGGCATGCGTAGAAAAATCTTCAGCTATTTGTGTTAAAACAGGGCAAGTAGCACGTGCTGCCCGGGATGTGATCATGCGTCATCGAGATGGAGCGCGGGTTGAGGTTGAATTTTCTGCACGCGATGTAAAATTTATTCCTGTTGTTGGTAGCGTAGCAGATTTAATGGAAGCTTATGCCGCGCATAAAGCGGGTGAAAATCTCTCTGCTGGAGCGCGCTATGATTATGGTCTGCGCTATTATGTATCCAGACGTGTTGCTTCTGC
Source organism: Candidatus Aerophobota bacterium (assembly GCA_002401865.1). GTDB lineage: Bacteria > Chlamydiota > Chlamydiia > Chlamydiales > Simkaniaceae. The sequence continues at coordinate 26,579 of NVUK01000009.1, forward strand.
AGCTGTAAAACTGTGTGTTCTTTGGATAATTTACAACAATACTGGCAAATTGCTTAAGACGTTGGTTGTGGATGCTGCCATATTGATGCCGATTGGATATGTCTCTGGTTTAAAGGGGGGCGTAGTAGCTCAAGAGTCTACTTTGCCAGAAAAATATAGACCAGACGACGAAAAAGGAAAAGTGCGCAGTTCAAGACTTCGATTTGTATTAGACCCTAAACAAGATGACGGGTTTGTAGTAGATTGGACAAATCCTCGGTTTACTTTGCCACTTAAAAGAGAGGCGAGCGTCAGCTGTCGAGCGTCAGAAAATTCTTATTTTGATAGTGATGTGGATGCACATGCTTTACCAGGGCTTAAACGCTCTCACTTGGTAGGTGTAGATATGGAGTTGTTAAATGAGGTTTACTCAGGAGATGTGCCCGGTAGTCTAACAGTTAGTGCAAACCATACACGCGCTGCTGAGCAATTATTTGGCGATAGCAGTAACAAGAGAATGACTTTAGATTCGTTTCACTCTTTGACAAAGTCTGCAGGTATTTACGGGGAAATGGAGAGAGTAATTGGTAAAGTTGCATCAGAGCATGTGGAGGGGTATGAACCGGACAAACCTGTACATTTACCAAAATTACTTCAGCGATTGAATCAAGGCGAAAATGTGGCTGCTGAGGCGGTGATTGACGCCGTGGATAAGTGGGCGCGTTTCGCAGAAACAGCTATACAAGGTCTTTCTAAAATCAGTCCGGAATTAGATGGAGATAAGATTGTGCAAGGGCTACACGAAGTGAAGAAAGAGCTTTATGAGGTTGCTCGCCAGGTGCCTGAAAGCGTTATTTATTTAGCAAGTGCTGTAGGGCAAGCTTTAGTGAATAATGCGGCGCAATCATCTCAAAAACGGCTGCAAGATGGCAAGAGTGAGTGGACGGCTAACGATATTCTAGGTGCTAAACATAAACTATTGGCCCTTGCTGAAGGAGCTATAGAGCGTATAACAGAGCAGGGCCAAGTTCAGTTAACTGTACAAGATGCACAGCGAATTACAGATACAGTCACCCATTATTCAGGGGTTTTAACTGCTGCACAAACTCTAGTGAGCGGAGTTAATCCGCGCGCACTTATTGAAAATGGTTTAAGTCAAGCGACAGGTGGATTGCAGAGTTTAACAGGGCCTGTTGATCAAGCGGCCGCACAGACCCCCCCTGATCTCTCTGCTTTACATCCAGCTGTTGCGCGTTTTGTTACGCATGTTACAGATGTTCTTGCAGGTAATGTAAATACGGAAGAGGATCAAGAGGCTAAAATAGAACTGGTCGAAATGGATGAAGAGGGGAACGAGGGTGTAGAGTTGGAGCAAGATCCAATAGCTCCAATACATTCAACTAAGGCGCAAGTATCCGCTCTGCTAGGCGCTGGAAGAAATTTGGTTCAACAGGGAGAAGAGGTGGTAGTAGCTGGGGCTGTTAATGCGCGCGATCAGGTAGTTGAGAATTTGCAATCTGTAGGGCAAAGAGTAGTGGCGCAGCTAGGCTTATTGGATAAAGCTCTTACGGGAGTAGATTCTAAAAGTCAAACTGCAGGCGCCCCTAAAGCTTCGGGTGGAGGTGGCGATCCTGATGTGACAGTGGAAGATTTAAGCCAAGAAGAAATAAATGCGCTTGATCCGCAGGTAGCGACGGGGCTCTTTGCAGCAGCTGTTGCAAGTGTGCCTGAAGCGCAGAGAGCAGGTGTAGTAGAGCTGGTACAGAAAGTAACGGGCGTGATTGGGACTGTAGCTACAGCTGCGGCTGAGGATTCACAAGGGCTCGTTGACCAGGCAGTAAATTCTGTGCCACGCCACGTGGTGCAACAAGTGTTGCAGGACGCGTTTAATGTTCAAGCGGCGGCTACTAACACACTTGGAGCTATAAAGGGAGTAGTAGATAATTCTCCTGACGAGGTTTGGGACACAGGTTTTGCTATGCTTGGTGCAGGAAAAGAATTTTTGCTGGAAAATATGGGTATGGCACAAGCGCTTCTTGGGGGAATAACTCCGGCAGATGTGACAGCCCTGGCCAATAGTAATTTACCAGCAGATCAGTTGGTGCTAGCGCGCGCAGGTGCTGAGAAATTTATAAAAACTCTAGAACGTATTCCAGATGCTTTTGTTAAAAACTTAATTGAATCGTTTAAGAGCATGCTACCAAAGGCAAGGGGAGGGGCGCGGAGAACCACAGGATCGAGAGAAACCGAAGAAGCCGAACCGAATAAGCCTATGGAAGAATTTACATCCAACAGTATCGATTTAGAACGTGTACAGACCAGGCTACTAAGTCTTTATTTAGAAAAAAAAGATGTTCGATTTTTAAATCTTATTGAAATAATACAAAAAACATTTTTATCAAGAAAAGTGTCGCAGAGGATTAGAATCGAAGAAAACAGTAGAGGGGATGATGGAGTAAGCGAGGTGTTCTTTGCGAACAAACCTGTTTTTTGGACGCCTAGCGATGTATCAGCGCATGTGGGGCAGTTTAATCCAGGTTCTACTGGTAGCCGTGCTAGATTAGTGTTAGAGCAATCCTTATCCCAATTTTTAAACGGTGTACGTTTACCAGAAAGGGGGGGTAGTGATGAAGCCAGGTAGAAATGATCCATGCCCTTGTAAATCGGGTAAAAAGTATAAAAAATGTTGCGCTGTAGGTTTTTCTCTCCAGAGAAAAAATATTAGACCTTTGAAATCAAGTAACGTGACAAAGCTTTTTGCAAACGTGAGTAGAGAAGAGAGTAAGTTGAAAAATTTGCAAAGTAAAAATATTTCTGCTAAAGCGTGTGAGAAAAAATAGTTTTTTAGACTTGAAAATAAAGAGATAAAGTTGTTTTAATGAGGACTATCCTGCCACGCTGGAGTAGCTCAATTGGTAGAGCGCCCGACTTGTAATCGGACGGTTGAGGGTTCAATTCCTTTCTCCAGCAATTTGGGGGTGTCGCATAGCGGCAATTGCAATGGACTGTAAATCCATCGACTTCGGTCTCCGCCAGTTCGAGTCTGGCCACCCCCATTTCCCTTTATTCCCATATGCTTCTAAAATAGATTTACGAAAAACGGCTTTTGGTTTAAAGTGTTTCACAATATTTAGATCAAGTAGAATTAAGGAAGATTAAGATGGCGGCAATTGATAGTGGTAATTACGACGATGTTGATTGGGGTAATTATGAAGATAGATTCAATGTAGAGAAGAAAGCGGAAGAGAAAAGCGCTGATGGGCGATTTACTCAGGTGCATCCAGTGCATCCAGGCGATTTAAGCACGGTTGGTTACAAAACGTCTGCTTTTTTATCTATGATGGGAGGTTTGGGGTTCCAGCATTATCATTCTGGTAGATATGGGTTAGGGTTACTTCAAACAGTTGGTTGTGTAGTGCTGTCTGTTTTTGTGCCTATACTTCCCGCCGTGCTTACGCTCTCATCACTACAATATCTCAATAGTGGAAATGCTGTGGATGGCTACGGGAAAGTAATGCGGCAAGTTGTGGATATAAAAAAAGAAGAGATGAGCGATGTGAACCAAAGAACGGCGCAAGTCTTCTGTGGCTTTCTGGGGATGATTGGTGCACACCAATTTTATGCAGGCAAACCTTTTAAAGGGATTGCAATGTTATGTACTTTAGGAGGTCTTGGGATTTGGGCGTTCGTGAACAATTATCAACTAGCTACATGCGGATTTAAAGATGGCAGAGGCAAAGTGATTTGCCCCGACTATATTAAACAACAGATCCTATAATATAATACGCTTTATGGCTCGAAGAGTCTTTCTTTGAGCTGTTTTTTTATTCTTTTTTAAAATTTTTTATACTATTTTCTTGATTAAATAATCGATTTTTTTATAAACATCGAAATTATGATTAATAAAAAGAAAAGAGTAGACCTTTTGTTTAAAGCGCGATTTAATATAAAAACCCCCATTAATTACCTTCCCTATTCTGAAGTGGATCCTAAAATCCAGGACCGCTTTCAAAAATACTATAAGCGTCGTTTATCCAGTATCAACCCAGATATTTCAAAATATAGAAAAGCTAAGTTTGATAGCTTTTTGCGTGAATTGGCCAAAGATGGGGGCGATGAAAAATATTGCAAACGGGTAGCGATTAAATATATTAGCAAAAAAGTGGGTTATGGCGTCTTTGCCAAAGAAGATATCGCTCCTTATTCCACGCTCCACCACTACACAGGTTTGCTAGTACATGATGATGATTTAGACTCTGATCACGATAGTACCTTCTCTTTCAGTGGGATAAACTCTTATTCTCTCGATGCACTTAATCGAGGGAATTGGACAAGATTTATGAATCATAGCGATTTGGGAACTCCAACAAACAATGTTGTGGCTTGGGAGTATTATACTAAACAAATGCCCTACATTATTTTTACCTCTGGACCAAGAGGAATAAAGAAAGGTGACCAACTTCTTTATTCTTATGGAGATGAGTATTGGGAAGAGAAGCAAACGCAAGTAGATTTGTAATTAAATTTGTTATTATTTTAAAAAAAAACTTTACAAGTAAATCCAAAATGAACTAATTATTAATTAAATAAGGTTTCACTTTATTAGGAGAGTTTGTATGAAAAAGTTTGAGATGGTAGTTTTTTTCTTATTATGTCTTGGTGGTTTAAACTGGGGATTAATAGGATTGTTTGATTTCAATCTAGTCAACTTTATAGTTGGAGAGAGTTGGGTTGATAGAGTTATTTACTTCTTTATTGGAGTAGCGGCTGTTAAAGCTATTTTTTCTAAAAAATCAAGAAAAAAATAAAAGGGGGGACATCAATTATGTTGAAAGGTCTTGGAGAACTACCCTGGGTGCTATTCATTATTGGAGCATTCATATGGGGAATAATTGCTATTGATGGGTTTAATTTGGTTGAATACTTCTTTAAACATGACTGGGTAGTAAGAGCGATATATATCGTTTTTGGTGTTAGTTTTGTTATTGAAGCAGCTAGAAGATTCAGACATTGGAAAATCTTTCGATAAGATAGTCATTAGATATATTATGGAAGGGCGTTAGAATGAATAATTCTAGTGCTCTTTTTTCTTTATCTTTTAATCTTTATTGTGCTTAAAATAGGGAATTACTCTGTTTTAACCTGTTTGTATAGAATGTTTAGCAATCTAATCCATGCTCATACTTCTCAAGAAATTATTGAGAAGTTATCGTCGCTTATATCAGATAGGCGCAAAGCTCGGATACGGTTTGCAGTAGAAAACAGGATAACAGGTCTTGACATTGCAGTAGAAGCTCCTAGTTGTATTTACAACGCTTTAGCTGTGATCAGAACAGCAGAAGCTTTTGGCGTAGATCAATTTCACTTGATCGAATCAGAAATGAAAAATCGGCAAGGTAACTCGACCGCCGGTGGCGCGCATAAATGGGTAAACATTTATCAGCACACTCAATTAGACAAATTTTTTTCTTTAGCTTCAAAAAAAGGTATTAAGGTACTAGGTGCTACAGTCTCGGGTGGATGTTCTATGGAAGAAATAGACGTAGATGGTCCTGTTTGCCTACTTTTTGGTAATGAGCACAGAGGGCTCTCGAAAGAGGCTATTAGCCGCTGCTCTCAAACGTTTTCAATAGACATGTTTGGAATGGTGGAAAGTTTTAATATCGCTAATGCAGCAGCTATTGCAACGCACTGTATCCAGCAGAGAAAAAGAAAAAGCACTCCTACGGAATGCACTCCTTCTCAAGAATTAATAGAGAAAAATATAGCTCTATTTTACCTAAAAACCGTAGGCATTAAAATAGCAAAGCCTCTATTTCAGAGATGATTCTTTAATAGACTTTTTACTATTGCGTTCCCAATTAGAGTCTTGAATAAACCAATTTGCTATGCTTTTCCTCTCTTTTGCACTTTGAAGTAGGTAAGAAAGAAAGAGATAGGGCTGATATAAAAAAGGCTTGAGATCGCTAGAATTAAAAATAACATCTTTAGTAACCATGAAATTTTTAAAGACGTGTAAAAAAGATTGGGAGCGGTGTTTTTTTGATACCATAACTAAAAGCATGCCAGCGGCTATTTGCTTAGAAATACCTTGCAGCGGACGTATTATTTCCTTGTTTTCTCCTAAAAAAGCTTGGTCAATATGGTCATTTTCTGTAAAAAGATGGAGTCCAGAAGTAGCTCTGGGGTTACACTCAATAGGATAGAGTGTTCCATCACTCGTTTCAATAAAATCAAACGCAATTTGACCCGAAAATTTTTCTAGCTCTACAAAATTTTTCACCCATGCTTCAATGGCTTTATGGTGTATAGAGGTAAATCTTACACACGAGCTATTATCTAGCGCAAAGGTTACAGGGTATGTGACATGGGCATGTATTTTTCCTGCGTGGCAAATAGTGTATGAGCAAAATTTTTCTCCTTCAATCGTTTCTTGCGCTATCCATGGATGCGAGAGGGAGACGTGAATTTTGGGTATAGGAGAGGTGGGCGTTAAGCGGTAGATATTTTGTGCAGCTCTTGAATAGCAAGGTTTTAAGATATAAGGGCAAGAAAGAGGCGCTTTACTTAGCTCACTATCTTTTTGAATATATTTGGATTTAGGTGCAGTAATATTGTAGGCGAGGAGCTTTTGGTTAAATAACCATTTGTTATTCAAACTATCGAGTACATCAAAATCGGGGAAAAACAGAGTGCATGTTTGAGGGAAATAGTCTTTATGTTCTGAGATGAATAAAATTTCTTCAAAAAGAGGAATAAAGAGGTCTATTTTATGCTGAATAATAATGCTAACTAGATCTTGAATATATTGATTAATATCTACACGTGGCTTACTGATTACAAAATTTCTTTCGATAGCATTAGAATAAGCACTGGGGTGGTGTTTGGTTGTTTCAACTGAAAAAACAGTATGGTCAGCCTTAGAAAGTAGTCTTGCTAAATCAAGAGCAAAAGAGTGTCTAGTTCCCGATAATAAAATATTTTTTCCAGCAGGCATTAATCTGTTATTTCCTTTTTTTTTCACTATAACTAAGGGGTTATTATTCGTAATGTTAATATTTAATTAAGAATTTAAGGGGTATAAATTGCTTGAAACTTATGGATTATAGAAATAGATTAAGCAGTTAAAAAGGGTAGGTTTTACATGGAAAATATTGAGTTAAATCAGAGTTTTAATGGGTCGGTTTTTAAACACCATCTGTACATAGATCCTTCCCAAACACAGTACAAAGGAGTGGTGCAAATCTATCCCGCTTACGGTGGAAGAGATAGTGAGCATTGCGCTATCGCAAAACGTTTTGCTAAATGGGGCTATATGGCAATAGCGGTGGATATATATGGCGAGGGGAAAATAGGAAAAAATAGAGAAGAGTGTGTGGCTTTAATGACACCGTTAATTGAAAACAAGCCCTCCTTGATAAAACGTCTTCAAGCTTTTTATTCCTTTTTTGTATCCGAGTTACAATTTAAAGGCATGCGGCATGCAGGTATAGGTTTTTGTTTTGGCGGCATGTGTACACTAGATTTAGCTAGAAGCGGCACGGATGCAGCGCTTTTTGTTTCAGTACATGGTAGGCTTAAAAATGATGGGGCAGCATCATGCACAATAAAGGCACCTGTTTTAGCTCTTCACGGTTATAAAGATCCTTTCGTTCCTTTTGAAGATGTGCAAGAATTTTGTGTAGAAATGGAACATTTAGAAGCAGATTTTAATATGCACATATTTGGCCGAGCTATGCATTCTTTCACTAATCCAAGCGCTGATGGTAGTGTTCCAGGGATTTTGTATAATCAGGAAGCGGAAGAAGCGTCTTGGTATATGATTAAAAAAAGTTTAGAAAAGTATATGTAGAGAGGCGCTTACCAACTATAAGTAAAAGTAACGATGGCAGAGGAAGCGTTGGTAAAATTTCTTCCCCAAAGAACTGTTTCTCCTCCGATCAAAATACCAAAAGTTTCACTCACGTCATATTCAAGGGCAGGCGCTATTTGTAGCCCATAGCTTGAGGGGGTTTCGTTGATTGCAACTGTTCCATCATTAGCGATGCCGGCTACACCTTGAAAAGTAGATTTGTTTTGGTAGCTATAGGCAAAATCGATAGCGAAAACCCATTGCTGCGTTATGCTATATTCAATCGAGGTAAAAGCATTGATACTGTTTCCTACATGTTCGTGTCCATCTGTATGAACACTGCCGCCATAAGAATTTAATCCTTTCACATGCACATCGCTAGGTATAGAGTATGCAATAGAAAAACGTGCTTGAAAAGGGTGGGGAGTAAGCCACCAAACTACTTTAGATGTGACAAGAGCTAAATTGAGTTGATAAGCGCCATCACCTGAGGCTTGAACGCCTGCTCTATTAGGACTGAGGTGATGATATTTTCCTGTAGGAAAAGTCGCTCCAACTACCGCTCGAACAGCGGGTCTGTAGTGACCCTCACTCAGCACTTGAAAACCAATATTTGCTGAGGTGTCTTGATAAGCTGTGGCAGATTCATTTCCTATGCGTGTCATCTGCATGCCAGCCACAAGGCTCATATCGACTCTATCGATAATACCTGCTTGAAAAACGCATTGTAATAAATTTTGAGTTGTGGAAGCAGCGTGCTGTTTCATGCCGTTGGAGTCGTATGCGCTTGTACTACGTGTGTAAAACCAGTAAGGCTGTACGTTAAAATGGCCAGGAGGAACGCAGTGCGCTGAAGGAGTAAGTAGTGGTCCCGCGTACCAAGGGTTAAAAAGTGCGGCTGCTTTCTCATATTCAAAATTGAGAGATTTGATTCTTTCATCCAATTCTTCTAAAGAAGGAAAACCGTGCTTGCTTGCTTGGTTGTTCTGGTAAGCAAAAGTGGTTGAAGAAAGAGTAAGAAAAAAAAGAAAAAAAATAACGCGTTTCATAACTAAATATTTTTATGCTTGAGACTAAACCATTTTATAAGGTAACTCTAATTTTTAAGAAAGAAAATTATTTTTATAAGAAATATGGTATTAAGTATATGAGTGATATGAACGTCCCTTCCTCAGGAAATACTCCTGAATATCGCAAACAAGAGTATTATGATCGGTATAAAGAAACGTTAGATTGTTTCCATAAAAGTTTTACTGATTATCAAGACAAAAAAGGTAATTCTAATGAATTACAAAAAGTAATGGATGACTGTCTTGGTCTATTAAATCAAATTGCTAAAGAGTCCCTTTCTAAAAAACAGCAAGGCACTAATCAAAAATTGCATAGTGACTACGAATCCTATATACACGCTCCGAGTAAAGAAAAAGCTCAAAATATTGAAAAAGATGTGAGCGAGTTGTCTTAAATAAATTTTGAAAAATCTTGGATCCATCAACTCTTTTTAAAAAAAATTGCTAGAAAAAGATTTTACAGATAAAATAGAGGCATCAAAAAGTTTAGCAAGAGGGTATTTCATGTCTAAATTACAAAACATTTTCCAAGCGCCGGTTATTTTTTCTAAAGCTTCGAATTTTCTCGCTTCTGATACGCAACTAGCTTTTGGGGCCAAGGCCTTTATGGCTTCGATGGTTTTAGCTGTTTCAGCATGGATTTCTTTTCCTCTTTATCCTGTTCCTGTTTACTTATTACCTAATGCGATAGTTCTTTTAGCACTTTTCGGCGGTGCCCGTCTTGGTTTTTATGCAGCTCTTTTCTATCTTGTAGAAGCCTCTATAGGGTTGCCTGTTCTTTCTGGTGGAAGAATAGACCCTCTTTGGCTGTTTACTCCTGTGGCAGGCTATATTCTTTCTTATCCTTTGGTAGTTTTTGTTACTGGGTGGGTAAGTGAGCGCTGGGGCAAGTCTGTTGTGGCCACTCTTGCAGCAGTTGTACTGGGCCAAGTAGTTTTATATACTTGTGGTGTTGCTAATCTAACAAGATTCTTTGGTTTGGATGTGGCTTTAAAAGTAGGGTTTTATTCTTTTGGAATTAAGGCGTTAGTTAATCTGGTTTCTACTACTGCTATTTATAAGATTTTTACGGGATTAAAACTCTCAAAATAACCACATATTCTATTTACCAAAAATGGGAGATAGGGTTACTAACGAAGTATATGAGCAACGCTAACATAGAGCAAGTCTGGTGAAACAAGGTAACTATTTCTCTTCAAATAATTTACCCCCTAAAGTGGGTGTTTCTTCCATGGTATTAAAAGATGGAAAGATTTTGCTGGGTAAAAGAAAAGGGTCTCATGGGGCAAGCTTATGGGCAACGCCTGGAGGACACCTCGAATATGGGGAGACAGCTCTTGAGTGCGCTAAACGGGAGCTTAAAGAAGAGACAGGACTCATTGCGGGCCATACCATATTAGGTCCTTACACCAACGATATCATCAAGCCAGAAAATAAACACTACATCACACTCTTTGTTTTTATCACTGAGTTTACAGGAGATGTTCAATGTCTAGAGCCCTCTAAATGTGAAGGGTGGCTCTGGTTTCCTATAGAAAAATTTCCAAGACCTCTTTTTTGCCCTATTAATACTTTAATAAGACAAGTGGGTGTCAGCTCACTGAAAACTTTTTCTCTTTAATTAGCATTATTATTGCTTATCGCAGGAACGTTAACCTGGGCCGCAGGAGCGTTAACCGATGAGTAGCGCTTAACTAGAACGAATATGCATAAAGAAACAACCGTGGTGAAGAAAGCGGGTGCTAGTGGCCATGAAGTGAGTTTATAAAGATATAAGCAAAGAGCGCTGCTTACTCCCCCTATTTGAGTACCCAAAGCGCTGCCAAGTGCGATAATAGAAAATCGGCAAGAGGGTGGAGCGCTTCTAAAGGCCCAAACAATGGAAGGGACGGTAAAAAGCATAGCAAGCAGTGCAATGGTACTTTTTATACCCAGTATGGCTGCAAAAGGAACATGGGGGATTAAAGTGAGAGCAATAGGGACGAGGAACATAATACCCAAAATAGCAAATTGCATAATTTTTTTGGTTCCTATTTTATCGGCTAATAAGCCAAAAACAGGGAGAAGAAAGACATCCATGAGTAAAATAGCGGTATCAAAAGAGGTGACTGTTTTTTGCGGGGCGTTGCTAATAATAGGAATATATCCATTTAAAAAACCGATGGAAAATTCATACATGATACGGGAATAAGCATATACAGCAATCACCATGATTAAAGGGCGTTTATAAGAATTAATCAGCTCAGAAAAAGAGAGCCTCTGTTCCGCCATTTTTGCTGGTTTATCTTGGCTTTGAACTTTTTTGAAATAATATCCTATAACTACAGCAACAAGTCCTAAAACATAAAGAGCTCTCCAAGAAGTTTCTACATCTCCAAACAGTGCTAGCAAATTTACAGAAAAACAAGCCACTAAAATACCGATAACAGAAGAGCTGGTATGAATACCAGACCATAGTCCTAAAGTGGATTTTGAAGCTTTTCCCAGGACTGTAACAAAGGATCCACTAGTGCTGCCAGCAGAGAAAAAGTTATACCCCATACGCGTGAGTATCAGAAACATAGGAGCTAGTATACCAATTGTATTATAGGTAGGCAAAAAAATCATAGCCAGTGTGCAAAAAGAGATGCCAAAAAGGGCAATACTTAAAGCTGTTTCTCTCCCTTTACCGTCTCCGATTTTTCCAAAAAAATAACCTCCAAAAGGTCTGGCTAACATACCTAAAGGAATTGTCATCCATCCCAGGAGTAAAGAGTTTATTCTCGATTCAGAAGGAAAAAAAAGAGGGCAAATAAAAGGGATTAAAAATACGTAGAGATGCTTATTATAATGGGATAAAATATTGCCAATAATGGCAATGACAGAAGTCATTTTCTTGACTTGAGACTTAATAGAAATAGCGCTCATAAATAGGCCTTAAACTCTGTGTTTGTATTAACGAGCAATTATACTAGTACCGCAATAGCTGTGTCAATTTTTAAATCCCGTGTGTGTGTGATACATTAATCGTTTAAACCAAGATGGCGAATAATTGCCTCTGTACTAGGTGCGCGTTTTCTAAAAAGTTTAAAAACTTCTTCAGGACTCTTGGATCCCCCCATTTCTAAAAATGTTTCTTTATACTTGGTGCTTAATTCGACAAGGTTTTTACTATTTCTAGGTAGGGATAATTCCTCTTCAAAAGCTGCAAAAATATCAGAGCTCATGATTTTAGCGAACAAATAGCTATAATACCCTGAGGCGTACCCTCCAGAAAAGACGTGGGTAAAGCGGTAAAGCAAGTTTTTTTCTATAGGCTCTGGGGGGAAAGCTTTTTGACTAAGCATAGAAAAGTAGAGATCTTCGGGTGTGTTGTCATCTGCGTAGATATAATCGCCATGTAACTCTAAATCAAGGTCTCCCAAAATAATTTGACGAAGTAAAGAAGAGCCTTGCATAAATTTGGTTTTATTAATAATTGCGTCTATTTTTTCGTTGCTGAGACGTGCGCCCGTTTCATAATGCCTGGATAGCCGTCTCAGTAAAGGTTTGAAATAAACCCAGTTTTCCATAAATTGGCTTGCTATTTCTACGCCGTCCCATTCAATACTGTTGAGCCCTGAAATACTTTTATACTCTTGTTTGGTCAAAAGATGTTGCAAAGTGTGACCAAATTCATGAAAGATTGTTATTACATCCTGCAAAGAGAGAAGAGAGGGCATGTTCTCTGTTGGTGGAGAAAAATTAGTAGAGAGATAGGTTACAGGTAGATGCTGTACATCTCCATCATGCCATCGACTTTTTTGTTCATCCATCCACGCGCCAGGTCTTTTTATGCCTGTTCTTTCAAAAGGATCGATGTAGAAACTTGCAAGCATAGTTCCATTTTGATCTTTAACCGTATAAAAGGTGACATCCTCATGCCAAGCGGCTTTAGTTTGCTGCTCAATACAGACGTTAAAAAGTTTTTGGGTAAAATCAAATAGCGTAGCTTTGACGTGGTCAAAACTAAAGTAGGGCTTTAGATCTTCGTTGTTGATATCAAATAAAGAGGCGGCCATTTTTTCAGCATAAAAACCTACATCCCAAGGCTTTAACTCTCCACTAAAACCAAGGCTATTGGCAAAATTTTGTAGAGCATTCAGCTCGTTTTCAGAGGCTTTTTTTGCTTTTACTTTTAGAGGCTCAAAAAGAGTTGAAATATCCTCATGGCTATGTGCTATTTTTGTAGATAGGCTCATCGCGGTATAAGTATCAAATCCTAGTAGCTGAGCCATAGTTTTTCGATCCGATAGTATAGAGGTTAAAATCTCTTGATTAGACAAAGGGCCCGCGGCGCACATAGTATACATCTTGAGAAACATCTCTTCTCGTAGATCTCTAGATTCACTGTTTTGCAGTATAGCAGCATAAGAGCTGCAGCTGATAGGAAATTGCCAAGGTCCCTCATCTAAACTTGCCTCAGAGCTCTCATCAGGATGCGCTTTGCAGTAAGTATTAAAGCCGCGTGCTAAATAGCTTTCAGGTAGTCCTTTAGTTTTATCTTTGTCATAGACCGTAATACAATTTGAGCCCATATAGTCATTTATATTATTGCCAAATTGCATCATCAGAAAAGAGAGATCTTGCTCTGCCTGTGTAAAGATTTGTTTTTCAGCGGGGTCTAAAAAGGCTCCTTCTAAAAATAAGCGGTGGTACCGTTTTTCAATAATGCGCTGCTCAAGTGGCGAGAGCGTTGGAAAAATTTCATCGCTTTTAAAGTGGGTTAAATACTGTATAACAGCGCTATTATAGTAGAGCAGTTTAGCAGATTCAATGCCGAGAGAACTAAACTCTTCAGAGATAGCGCGGATCTCAGGGCCGTTTAAATTAGCAGAAAAAAGAGAAAAAGCGTGCTCTATACGCTCAAGTGGATCTTCCATTTTTTCTATCCAACGAATAAAGGCATCGGCGCTCATCTCATTTGAAAAAGTAAAAGAGCTTAGAGAGGTTTGTAGATTAGCACATATGCTGGTGTAGGCAGGGATAAAATGAGGGGCTAAAATGGTGTCATAAGCAAATTCATAGGATTGATTCAGTAAAGGATTATCTACCGTGATAACGTGTTCTATTAAGGGAGCAGGTGGTGGTGGCGTGGGTATGTGTAGTAATAACATTAGCAAATACTCCTGGGTAATTTAATCTGGGAGAATACTGGAAGGGCTTTTTTGTTGTCAAAACTTATATTTATTGGTATGAAAGGAAAAAGATACATGCGTAATAAATAGGTAAAGAGATGGAAAAAAAAGAAGTGAATCACCATATGAAAGCGCGTATTATTACACTGATTTTTTTTATTATCTGCTCACTTATTGGTCTAGTAGTCTCCGATCTTAGCAAAGATGGAGCTTGGAATTATTGGAGAATTATGGCGCCTATATTTGCAGTGGCTAGTCTTGGTTTAACGTTTTATTTAAGAAGCGTGAGTAAAGATCTGATTATAAAAACAATATGGCATGAACTAGTTCAATGGATAGGGCTCTTGGGGATGGTTTTTATTTTATCCGTCTATGTCTCTTCAGGGATTATGGGCCGTTTTGAGGCGGGGTTATTTGTTTTAACGCTGTTGGCATTTAATCTATTTTTACTCGGGGTTTATATCGAGATAACATTTGTGTTTATTGGTATTATTTTAGCTCTTTTATCTCTAGGCGCAGGTATTTTTGCAGCTTATCTTTATACAGTGATTATCCCTCTATCTCTATTGGTTATTGTAGCCTTTTTCTTTTATTTGAAAAAACGCAAACGTGCCAGCTCTTCAGATAAGGATGTATAGCACATTTTTTTACTTCACTTCTTTTTGGCTTCTCAGTGAGATGAAAGAGCCTGCAGCAATAAGGATAGCTCCAATAATTTCTGCCAGGTTGATAGAGGTTCCATGGCCGAGAATGTATTCAAAGAAAAAACTGAAGACAACAGCGCTGTAGAGCAAAGATCCCACAATAGGTGCAGAAGCGTATTGATAAGCTCTTGTTAAACAGGATTGATAAGCGATAGCGATGGCAGCAATAATAACTAAAGAGATCCAATCCTCGGAAGAGGGGGTTTCCCAGGTCATAAGAAGAGGAATAGCGGTAAGAAATAGAGAGATGATTAGGTAGTAAAAAATGATCCGGTTGGCAGGTTCTGTTTTAGTTAGTTTACGTATCGTGGTAAAAGCGAGGGCTCCTAAAATACCCGAGCATAAGCCCACAATGCTACCAAAACTAAACACGTCGCCATCGGGATTGAGAATAAGAATAACACCTAAAAATCCTATAAGTAATCCTATCCACAAATTTTTCTTCCCAATTTTCCCCGACCATAAATAGACAACAAAGGGGATAAAGAGTGGGCGTGTATAACTGAGCATGACAGCATCGGAAAGAGAGATATGTTTGAGTGCAATATAGAAACAAAACATGCCTGAAGTGGAGGCGAAAGCGCGCAATAGGTGCAGGGGAACCACGCGTGATTTTAACGATCGACTCTCTGTACGTTCTAAAGGAAAGAGGAGGAAGAGGAAGCATAAACTAAACAGCTGTCTAAAAAAGACAATCAGAGGTACACCCTGATGTTGAAGCGATAGTTTAATGTTGAGTGCTAAACAGGCGTAGAAAAAACCAGCGAGCAAGGAAAAAAGTATGGCAAGAGAGGGTTTGTTTTTTCGCATGAGATTTTAAGCGTGTTTATTTATAACTAAACTAAGAATATTCTCTTATTTAATTAAATAATACAAGGTTAAATAGTACGAGGGACAGAGCGTTAATTATTTAGGTCATTAAAACGTTTGTGTTGTACTTGCTCAATTTCTTTTTTAAGCTCTGCAAAGTTGGCAATAAGGATACCAAAATCACTTTTTTTCAGAGCCAAAACATCCACAGGAGTTAAGCAACGTACGCTTGCTTGTCTAGGCTCTTGAGCCAGTAGTGCCATCTCTCCAAAATATTCCCCTTTACCCAGTTTTGCTAAAATAGTCTCTTTGCCTTCGTGAGTTTTAATGATTTCGACATCACCTTTAACGATGATATAAAGATAATCGCCTACATCGCCCTGAGAGAAGATGAGTTCATTTTGCTCAAAGTGGAGTTGTCCTATTCCGCTACTGGTGTGGGCTTTGAGCTGTACAGCTTCTCTTGGAAAGAGAGTATCTAAAGACCATGAAAGGGCTACTTTAATTTTTCTATCAAGTCCGGGTAATTTTGCCCAATAAATAGCGCGCCAAAGAAGCCAAGCAATAATTCCTGAGAATTTGAATTTCCCCATCACTTCTCCTACTGCAGAGCGGTGACCCAGAGCGCCCATCATTCCCAAAGCTTTGAAGTAAAACTCTTTTTTGGGTTTGTTAAGGATGGAGGCGATAATGTTATAGCTCAGTGTTTTCCCTTCGCGGATAGCAAACTGCGCTGTAGGAGGACAAAATCCACCCGCTTGAAGATTGGGGATTTTGGCGCAGTCGCCAAGAGCCCAAACAGAGGTTTGGTTTTTTGCAAGTAGCGTAGCATCGGTTAATATTTTACCTTTGTCCAGCTCTAGTGGAAGGGGTTCTATTAAAGGATTGGGAGAAGAGGGGACTGTAGAGATAATTGTCTTTGCTTTGATTCTTTCGCCATTATCTAAAAGAGCTTCTGTAGGTGTTGCAGATGCTAAATGGGTATTAAAAAGGATTGTTACGCCCCGTTTTTGGAGAAGATTAGCGGCATATTCACTCAAAGACCTGCTTAACTCATTATTCATAAGATGGTCTCTGCTGTGAATAAGATAGATAGCAATATCTTCTTGGCTAATGGTGGGGTAATTTTTAACAAGTGTACGGCATAAATCATTGATCTCCGCTACAACCTCTGTACCAGAATAACCGCCACCGCCAACGACAAAAGTGAGAAGCTCTTTTTTTAGTTGGGGATCTTTTTCATAGCTTGCTGCTTCAATAACATCGATAATTTGATTACGGATAGCAATGCTGTCGGCCAAGTTTTTAAAAGGGAGAGCGTGTTCATGTAGGCCAGCGATACCGCGAAAATCGGTAACATTGCCCAAAGAGAGAACTAAATGATCATAGGATAGGATGTAGGGTTTGTGTGTGAATTTGGGAGCGAGTATTACTTGTTTATTTTCGATATCAATACGATCGATTTCTCGGACATATAATTGCGTTTTAGGAAGTAATTTTCTGAGAGGATTGACGGTGTCGAGTACATCTAAAGAGCCTCCTACAACTTCCGCCAACATAGGCTGAAAGACAAAATAGTTTTCTCTGTTAACTAAACTTATGATGCAATCAAGTTTATGTTTTTTGATCTGTTTCTCTAAGTGAATCGCTGTATAAGTGCCACCAAAGCCACCGCCTAGAATAAGAATATGTTGTTGCTGCATAAGTAAAAAACGAGCCTTTCTTTTTCTTCTAACTTAAAGTTTGATTTTTTTCAAAGTAGAGGGAAATATTTCTAGTTTTACTTCTAGAACAGACCTTGTTAAAAGAGGTTGAAGTGGGTTTTTAGCGCTTAAAGGTTCAATGCAAACAAAGTTTTTCTTTTTATCCATGTAAACTTGGACACTAGTTTGATGCTCAAAATGGGGTGTGTAATGGAGGTGGAGATCGTAATCGCTAGTGATTAAATGCGCTGTATAATCGTGGATGTTTTTATTTTCTTTAATAGGGAAGAGTCCAATATCTAACGCTTCATCTAGCGGCAAGCTGAGCAAACTTTTTACTCTTTGATGCGCATCAAAATTTAAATTTTTACCCTTTTGAGAAAAAAGAGGTTCAGTATGAATTTTAAGCATGCCGGGCTGGTTGCCGGGTTGGTTGAGGGCGTAGTAATAGTGCAGTCCAATAACAGAGGGTTTCTCGCTTTCAATGCTATATTTAATAAATAGACCGCTAGGGAGTAGGCGAGCTTCAAAATGCATAGTAAAATCTTGTCCCTCTAATCTTTTTAAAGCGACATTTTTATAAAGATCAGATCCGTGTAAATTGGCACTGATTTGTGTGGAGGAATGTTTATGTTTCCAAGGGACATATCTCGCAATACCGTGTGAAAAAGGATCAAGTCTTCCCTGAGAAAAACCTTTTTTTATATGGGGAAAAAGATCCAGGTCAAAATTGGTTACAGGATTGGGACTGGTGTGAAAATGGGGTCCAATTAAAGCGCCAAGACCTGCGGCGCGTTCATTGAAAAGATTGAGTGTGCTTTGGCTTATAACTTCTATATTATTGAGCTTATAGCTTACTAAATTCATCCCTTTACCAGGCGAGAAAGTAGCTGTTAGCTTTTCCCCTTGATCTGATTGATTGGTCAGTGTAACGGTTTCGTCCATGATGATTTGCTCTGTTGTCTTTTTTTAAAGTATTGTAAAAGAAAATCGATGTCAAGATTGTAAAAATTCACCATTTTAAAATAGAATCTGTTATTGTGGGCGGCAGTTTTATTTATTAACCCAGGAGAAGTTTTGCTGATATTTGAAAGCTTCTTTAATGAAGAGTTAACATATAGATGTTTTCTTGTCGGATGTAGCGATACAGGACAAGTTGCTATTGTCAATATGGGATTTGGAAAAATGCCTTTCGAAGCATTGATTGTTCGAGAAGGGTGGGTTGTTACACATGTTTTAGATACGCATCTAACCAGCCATTATCTACGCGGCGGTTATCTTTTATCTGCAGAGATTGGAGCTACTTATGTATCTCCGTTTATAAAGAAAGAGTCAGATTTAAAAGCGTGTTACCGTGTAGCGGTTGATGGCATGGTTTTTTATATTGGCAGTGTGAAAGTAGAAGTAGAGGTAAAGAATATTGAAGCGACATTTACCTTTATATCGGCCAATTTTTCTAAAGGTATTCCTAGCCGTATTATTTCCAAAAACGGTGAAGGTGTGCCTAGCCGGATTCTTAGTAAAAGTAAGAAACGCTATTGTTTAAGTGAAGATGACAATAAAAGTGTAAAAGATGAAAAGGTGGTAGCTACTCCTGTTTCACAATACCGACAAGAGATTAAATACCTAAATCTTAATTTTTCGATTCCTAGTACCAATATCCTGCAACCACTCTCTCCTAAAATGTTTTATGAGTACTACTTACGCGATAGACAAATTATTGATTTGAGAAATAGCAAAGATTTTGAGCAAAAGTTTATTCCAGGCAGTTTATTTATAGGGCAAAGTTATATCACCACGTGGGCTCCTTATCTCGTTAGCACTAATAAGAAGCTAATACTCATTGGGGAAGATTCTTTAACGATGCATAAGAGTATTGCCGCGTTTGAGGCACTTGCTATTTTTGATATTGAAGGGTATTTGAATTCTACATTAGAGGCTTGGGATCATTTAGATTATCCTTTGGTGTCGATGAAAGCCTTGGAATTTAAAGAGTTTTTTGCTCAAGATTTTGACTTATTAATTGATGTGCGTACTGAAAACGAAGTCGCTTATCAAAAAATTGAAGGAGCTACTAATGTTCCTCTAAGCACGTTTTATCAACATCAAAAGTTGATTGAAGGTAAAAAGTGCGGTTTTTTTTGTAGCGGCGGTATAAGATCTTTGATGGCCGCGTCACTAGCGATTTCGTTTAAAGCTAAATCTTGTACCCATTTGAAAGGAGGAGTCCTCTCTTTTCAAACCATTATAAGACATTAATTTTTTAAAGCCTGAGTTTATGTTTTCGTTTGCAGGAAAAAAGTAAATACAGTAAGATTGTGGCTGTGAGGATTTTTTGATCACGTGATGGGGGCTTAGCTCAGTTGGTAGAGCGTCTGATTTGCATTCAGAAGGTCAGGAGTTCGACTCTCCTAGCTTCCATTTTTTTTCTCAGCGGTTATAGCTCAGTTGGTTAGAGCGCGACACTGATAATGTCGAGGTCCCAAGTTCGAGTCTTGGTAACCGCATATCCTTTCTCCATGTTTTACACTAAAAAAAAAACACGGGACATATCCAGTTCTAAATCTATAGAATTGTTTTAAATTTCAAAATTTTATGTAGAGACTGTTTTCTTCTCTTCTTTACTCGGTGAGAGGATATATCCCTGTTTGAGTTCGGCTTGGTAGACGATGAAAAGTCCTAAAGAGACAATAAGCGTTGAGACTAAAATTGTCATGGAGGGTTTTTCTCCAAGAATAAAATAACTATTAATAGAGGCAAACACGGGGCTTAAGAGTCCCATGAAAGAGAGAAAAGTTGCGGTATAACGTTTAAGCATATAGCCGTAGAGGTTATAACAAATGATATTTGAAACAAGAGCCATTAAAAACACACCTTGGAAAAAAGGCATATAGTGGCCTGCAGCGATAGGTGTTGGCATCCATGGATCAGCAACAAAAGAGTGGATAAGAGCGAAGAACCCTCCAAAGAGCATACCATAACCATTGACAGTGATGGGAGACAAGGTTTGTTTTTTCACCAAAATTCTCAATATAATCCATCCATAAATGGAGAAAAATGCAGCGCCCATGACGGCAATCTCTGGCCACGATATGACGCTAAAAGCGGTGTGTAAACTCTCAGATCCCATTTGAGACATAACCACAGGAATGAATCCGATAAAACCTATAACTAGTCCAATAAATTTTCGTACGTTAATTTTTTCTTTAAAATGGAAGTAGGAGAGAAGGACAGCAAAAAAGGGAGAAAGACCGTAAATAAAACATGTTTTTGCTGCAGATAAATGTTTTAGTCCCCAAAATTCTAGTATGTTGGTCAGATAAATACTTAAAAAAGAAAAGAGTAAGAGTGGAACAATTTGACTTTTTTTGAGCTTTAATCCTTGTTTATGTCTTATCGCAAGATATCCAATCAGAAGAACTGCAGCAAAAAGCATTCTAAAAGCAGTTAGAAAAATAGGTGGGCTAGACTCTAGTGCTAGTTTTCCTAGAGAAAACACACTGGACCACATACCATACATCAAAACAACTAAGAAAATCTGCATAAAAAGTACATTATATAAATAATTAAAAAACTTCCCTCTATTATAATCTATAGCTTGATTTGCAAAAAGACAAATATTAGATATATAGGGCTATAAATCACCATTTAATATTTTAATTCTATACTCTTTCATTTTTTCTACCATGAAGTGAAGGTTATGGATTGAGGCAAGAGTGAGAGAGGTGAGCTCGCGTGCTTTGAAGAGGTGGTGGATGTATGCTTTGGTGTAGTGGGTGCAGCTATAGCATGAGCAACTCTCTTCTAAGGGGGTAAAGTCGGTAGCATAGAGCGATTTTGTAATTTTTAATGGACCAGCTTTTGTAAAGATAGAGCCGTGTCTTGCAGCTTTTGTTGGGTAGGAGCTATCGAAGGTGTCGATGCCTAAAGGCATGAGTTTTTCTAGTGAAGGAAGATCTGCAATACCGAGTAAATGGGTGGGTTTATTCTCAGGAAGTAGAGGCATAGAAAAAGTGAGAATATCCAGCATTTCTTCTTTTGTTTTCCCCATACTGCCACCAATGGCAAAGCCATCAAAGGGGAGTTTAGTTAGAAAATCGATACTTTTTTTGCGTAATACTTTATTAACGCCGCCATGAATAACACCATACATTGCCTGGCCTTGGGGGTTTTTTGTGTGGGTAAGTAATGAACGCTCTTCCCACGCATGGGTGCGGTCTAAGGAGTGTTTGAGGTCAGCTAAAGGGATATGGTAAGGGGGTAATTCGTCAAAGGGAATAATAATATCTGCGCCCATATCTTTTTGCGCTTGTACTGAGCTTTCAGGAGTTAGTACGACAAGAGAGCCGTCGCGGTATGAGCGGAATGTTACTCCTTCATCGTTAATTTTTAACACAGAACCAGCATTTTTTTTGGTGCCAGAACTTTTTAGTTCTGAAGCTACCGAGCCATACGCAAGAGAGAAAACCTGAAAACCTCCGGAATCGGTGATAATAGGCATATCTCTTTGTATGAAAGAGTGCAGGCCTCCTGCTTGTTTTATCACTTGGCTTCCTGGTTGAAGCATTAAGTGGTAGGTGTTACAAAACATGAGCTCTAAACCAATTGACTTAACTTGGAAATTATCTAAAGATTTAAGTGTGCCATTGGTTCCAACAGCTACGAAATTAGGTGTGTTAATTATTCCGTGCGGTGTATGGATTTTTCCAACGCGCGCTCTTGATTTTTTTGATTGATGTACAATTTCAAAAGAGAAAGTGGCGGTGTCAATTAGCATAAGACCTCCCTATAGGCACCCATTTTTTGAAAAAATAGAGTGCGGGTGTCATCGATATAATTACGCCCACTTTGGCAAGATAGCTTACAAGCATGATGTGGCCTGGATGAGCGAGTATGGGCATTAGGGCTATAAAGGTGAATAGAGCAGTGTCGATCAGCTGGGTAAAGAGGGTAAGGATACCAAAGCGGGACCCTAAGCGGTTTTTGAAAAAAGCAAAACGTTTTAAAAAAGAGAAAAGCTCAATGTCTAGGCGAGCAATACTCAAGGCAATGATAATAGACAGAGTCATGATTCTAGGACTGATGCCTAAAATAGTTTGAAAAGCAGTAGCGGTAGTGTCGTGCATGCTTGGAATATAGAAAAGGTGTAACTGGCTCATTACAATAAAAAACAGAGTAGAAAAACAGAGCGTAATCACAGCTGTTTTAGCGGCTTTTTTCCCAAAATATTCTTGAATAAGATTAAGTGTTAAAATAGAGCCTACTGTGTACACATCACAACAGGTGACATGGAAAGAAAATAGCTCTATTTGCTTAATCACAAAAAGGTTGGAAAGAAGCACTTGCAGGCAAAAGACAAGTATTAGGTAAACTCTGCCAAGTTTTAGAGCTAGAAAAATCAAAGAAAGAAGAGCTACAAGATGTAGTAGCAACAAACTCTCATTAAACATTAATTAGCGCCCCTCAATAGGTTGAGGACCATCAAAATGCAAAACTCTTGTTGGAAACGCTATTTCAGCGCCATGCTTTTCAATAATTTCAATTGTTTTTAAATAGACATCTTGTTGAACAGTCATATATTTTGCCCAGTCTGTTGTCCTTGTAAAACAGTAAATAATAAAGTTGAGAGAGGAGTTTGCAAATTCGTCAAAACGTACCATCATAAATTTTTCATTATCGATTTCGTCATGCTCTTTAAGCATCGCTTCTACTTCGGTTACAACGTTATACATTTTAGAGGCGTCATCATAGCGAATGCCTACTTTTGTTTTAATTCGTCTATTGGTCATGCGCGAAGGGTTTTCGACACAAATTTTGGAGAAAAGACCGTTGGGGACATAAAGAAGACGCTTGTCAAATGTTCTGATTTTGGTCAGGCGCCATCCAATTTGTTCTACAGTACCCTCAATTTCTCTATCTGAAGAGCGGATCCATTCACCGACAGAGAAAGGTCTGTCGAGATAGATCATCAATCCTCCAAAGAAATTGGCGAGTAAATCTTGAGCGGCCAAACCGACGATAAGACCCCCAGCACCACCAAAGGCTAAAATAGCAGAGAGGTTAATCGATTGCGTTTGCAAATAGATAATGGAAGTAATTAGAAGGGCTGCAACACGGCTTATTTGACAAACAGCTCTAACTGTTGTTTTGTCATAACGCCCTTTTTCCGACTTTTTCCCTGTTGTATATGCGTTCTCCATATAGCCGATAAATTTGAGAAAGAATATAAGCATAAAAAAAGCTATACAGAGATGTCTTATAGAGGAAAAAAAAGCTCCAGTAGCGCTCCACTGTAAATAAACTACTGTGTTTTGCACAGAAAAAGAGAGAGCCAAAATCCACACAACCCATTTAAGAGGCTGGATGATTGAGGATAAAAGAGCCTCATCCCAGACAAGGTGCGTTTTTTTAACGCGAGGCAGTACATGTTTATAGACTTGAGAGATGATGAAATGCGTTATAAAGGCGATCAAAAGAATAGAGCCTACCATGATGAGCAAGTCTAGTGATGAAGCAGGTGGTTTTTGAGGAATAATATCTTGCATTAGACACTAGCTCCTTTTAAAAGAGGGGCAAGATCTCCTGCCTCATCGAGTTGGCATATAATGTCGCAACCACCGATGAAGGTTTCATCGATATAGAGCTGCGGAATCGTTGGCCAGTCAGAAAATGTTTTGATATTAGATCTTAAAGAATCATCGGTAAGGACATTTCTTGTCTCATAAGGGACGCTGTGTTTATTTAAGATATTTACTACTTGAGCTGAAAAACCACACACAGGCATGAGTTTTGATCCTTTCATAAAAAGGATCACGCGGTGATTTTTTATATCTTTAGCAATAGTTTCTAAGGTTGTTGGATTAGTCATTAAGATCCCTCTTGTTTAAAGTTTTCCACTCTTCTTGCGTAAATGTTTCCAAACGCATAGCGTGTAGTTCAAAGCTGTCAAAGTACTCTTTTAAAGCACTTTTTACCATTTTATGTTGAGTAAGTTTTGAGCATTTTAAAAATTGATCAGAGATGACTTGAGCTGAAAAATGTAACCCATCGTTTTGAGGGTTAAAAACTCTCACATCTGCTCCAGGTATAGCAAGCTTGATTTTTGCTTCAATTGTCTCGATTAAAAGCGCCACTACTTCCACCTTTTTTTTCGGTAGTATACGCTAAAAAGTGGATAAAGAAAAGGGGATAAAAATTATTTTTTGTGTCTCAAACGGTCTTGGCGCCGTTTTTCAGCCTCTTCAAAGCGGCGCACTTCTTTCGGGTCTAAGGGAGTGACTGGAGGAACAAGTGTGGGCTTTTTATTCTCATCAAGGGCAACAAATGTGAGATAGCAGGAAGAGATATGTTTTTGAGCAAGTGTGTTTCTGTGTTCAGAAATAACTTTAACGCCTATTTCCATCGACGTTTTCCATGCTCTATTAACACTTACCTTAAAAATAAGATTGTCACCTTGGCCCGCAGATTCGATGAAACTAATCGAGTCAGCCGAAGCAGTAACACAAATTTTTTGACTATGTCTTTCTGCAACAATATGCGCTAGATTATCCATGATAGACATAATTAATCCTCCAAAGACTGTGCCTTGAGAATTTAAGTCGTTGGGAAACACACGGTAAGTGTGATCTTCAATGGCTGTTTCGTGGGGAGCTTTCCCTAATTTTTGTTGCATGATCCAAGGGGAGTTAAA
Organism: Candidatus Aerophobota bacterium; assembly: GCA_002401865.1. GTDB lineage: Bacteria > Chlamydiota > Chlamydiia > Chlamydiales > Simkaniaceae. The sequence goes on from NVUK01000009.1 coordinate 51,543, forward strand.
TAGAACCTGTGAATCTCTTCTTAAGGCAGGGGAGGGATTATTGACAAGCTGGATTTGATATATTGTAGAGGTTGATATATAGTCATGATTTTTAATGTAGAGGAAAAAAAAATGCAAGGTGCGTGCAAAGTAGCTGTAACAGGAGCTCTTGGACAAATAGCTTATAGCTTGATTTTTAGAATAGCTAGTGGTCAATTGTTGGGTAGTAATCAAAAAATTATTTTAAGTCTTTTAGACGTTGCCGGGGCGAATAAAAGCGCTGAAGGGTTGATCATGGAATTACACGACTGTGCTTTTCCTTTATTAGAGTCTGTCTCTTATAGTAGCGATCCCTATGAGGGATTTAAAGGAGCGGATATAGCAATACTTATTGGGGCCAAGCCTAGAGGTCCAGGAATGGAAAGAGTGGAGTTATTAAAAACGAATGGTAAAATTTTTATTGACCAAGGTAAAGCTTTAGGAGAAGTAGCTTCTAAGGAAGTTAAAGTTTTAGTCGTGGGTAATCCTTGTAATACCAATGCCCTTATTTGTATGCACCATGCCAAGGGTATTAACAAAAACCAATTCTCTTGTATGACGATGCTAGATCAACACAGAGCAGAGCATCAAATAGCACTTAAAGCAGGAGTAGATATAACTGCTGTGACAAATCTTGCTGTTTGGGGTAACCACTCTTTGACTCAAGTGCCTGATTTTTCTCATGCTTTAATTGAAGATAAACCTATGGCGAGTGTGATTTTAGATCATGCGTGGATGGAGACAGAATTTTTATCCGCCGTAAGGGAAAGAGGATCTAAAGTAATTGATGCAAGAGGAAAATCCTCAGCAGCATCAGCAGCGAATGCAATTGTTGACCATATACGTGCTATGATGGTACCAACAGAGGATAATCGTTGGTTTTCTTCAGGAGTATACTCGGAAAAAAATCCTTATGGCGTAGAAGAGGGTTTGTTTTTTTCTTTTCCTTTGACAAGTGCTGGAAATGGGCAGTGGTCTTTTGTAGAAGGGTTAACGATCACACCTTTTTTAGCAGAGCAAATTAAAGCTTCAGAGAAAGAGTTAATTAACGAGAGAGAAATGGTTAAACATTTGCTTGAGAATTAAATGTTTTAAGCAATAGCACAAGATGTAGGTGAGAGGAATGAGTGATATGGAAGATGAAGTGCTTTTTGAAGTGACAAAAAAGCATTTAGAAACAGGACTAAGAGGTATTCCTGTGGGCTTTTGTAACACATCAGCTGTGGATCCTACTAAGGGGCTTTGTTATAGAGGTTTGGACATTGCTAGTCTTTGCCGTTGGCAGCCAGAAAGAGTGATGTATCTTATTTTTTATGGCAGTGAGGGTTCTTCTGAAGAGATAGAAAAATTTTCCAATGATCTTAAAAGCCGCGCTTTTTTATCCCATAAAACAAAAAAATATATCAATGCTCTTCCTAGAGAAGGGACGGTGATGCAAATCCTTCGATGCGCTTTGGGTATTGTTTCTATGGTTGAAGGGTGTGGCAATTATAAAGAAGATGCGTTAAATATCATGGCAAAAATGCCTCAGCTTGTCGCCGGTTCTATCAATCACCATGCAGGGTGGGGCCAGACACCAGAATCTAATCCTGATTTATCTCTAACGGATAATTTTATACATTTGCTTAATTTTCCGGATAAAAACAGTTCCCTTTTGAGCGAAGCGATGCGCCTTTTTGCTGTGGTCCATTTTGATCATGGAGGAGGCAATCTCTCTGCTTTTGTGGGTAAAGCGGTAGCCTCAGGACTCGAAGATATGTACGGCTCTCTTATAGCTAGTTTTTCAGCTTTGTCAGGTTTGCGCCATGGCAGTGCTAATATGAAAAGTATAGAGCTCGTTAAGCAAGTAAGAGCGCTGCTTGGAGAAAAATTAGATGAGAAGGAACTCTCAACATTGATTGAAACATGGCTAAGTGAGGGATGCTTAATCTATGGTTTTGGCCATGCGGTGCTGAAAGTAGAGGATCCAAGAGCGACATTGCTATATGATTGGGCTCTGCAGCATCCTCAAATTTCAAAACATGAATTAATTGAAACGGCCGTTTTTTTAAGGAAAAATGTACCTCCGCTTTTACAGAAAAAAAAGAAAATGTCTAGTCCTCATCCTAATGTAGACGCTATTTCAGGATCTGTTTTGTCGGCAGCATCTTTTGATTATCCCGAATATTTTACAGCTATATTTGCTCTTTTTAGATCGGTGGGAATTGTTAGCCAAATTCTTTATGAAAGAGAACATGCGCGTGAGGGGAAAGGGACACCTATTTTAAGACCGCGCTATATCCCTACGCTCTAGTTTTAAAGCCTTAAAGTGTGTATAATCTTTTCATGAGAAGAACATATTTTTTAAGAGGTTATTTTTTTCGTGTCTAAAATTCATGTTATTGGAGCTGGCCTCTCAGGAATGGCAGCAGCCTATTTTTGCAAAAAACAATTATCAAATAGAGTTTACTTGTACGATCCAGGAGATAAAAAAGGGGCCTCTTTTGTAGGTGCTGGACTGCTCCATCCTTTTGTGGGACCCAAAGCGCTACTCTCAGAAAAAGGGATGGAATCGATGGAGGTTACAGCACTTCTTTTAGAAGTGGCAAAGCAAGCACAGCAGCAGGACAATAGAGAAAAAATTATCTTGGGTCGAGGTTTGTACCGTTTAGCAATGAATGAATTTCAAAAAAACATGCTTGATCGGTGGTGTAGACGTTATGGCTCGTATGTGGAAAAAGTAGATAGCACTACTTTAGATAAGCAAGGCACGTTAAAAAATGTTTTGGGCGTTTATAAGATTAAAGAGGGGCGCAGTATTAATATGGAGCTCTATTTAGAAGGTTTGAAAAATGCTTTTTTAGATAGC